>CAJWTO010000005.1 GCA_913047675.1 uncultured Pseudomonadota bacterium
GACTACATGATGATTGGTGATAATATAGCCATCTTTAGAAACTATAAAACCAGACCCTTGAGACGGTCTGGCAGGCCGCGGTTGTTTACCACGATCGTCATAGAAGTAACGGAAAAAATCAGAAAACGGACCATTCGGTCCTCCTGGGCCAAAAGGTGGACCGTTTCGTGGTCCAGATCTTGGAGAGCGCTCATTCTCACTAAAATCACGCACGGGCGCTTTAGCAGTAGCTTTAATATTTACGACCGCAGGACTATTTTCCTCCGCCATATCGGTAAAATCTGGCAAGCCTGTCATTGATTGTGCCAATGGTATTTGTGAAAAGCTCAGTAGCGCTAAGAGTAATATTCCAGAAACCCGTGTAATATTTAACATTACTATCCTTCAAAATTTATGTTGGGAGAAGCATAAACTATTTTAACCTAAAAGCTAAATTACTCTTGAATTACATTAATTTAATAAATCGCGAACTAAAAATAGTTTTAATCCATGCTGCATATTTAAAACGTATAAGGCTTTCTTTAAGAATCTCGTTAGAATTATTCCACCATTACAAATCATTCCTTTATAATGTGAGCCACATACAGAGTTTCATATCCGATAGATAAAAATTTGTAAGGACGATTTAAAAAGCTATTTAGTTTATGCAATCATACGATGTCATGATAATTGGAAGTGGGGCCGCAGGATTAAGTGTAGCCCTAGCGCTTCCGAAACACTTAAATATCGCCTTAATAAGTAAAAGTGAAATAAACGAAGGTGCAACCTTCTACGCTCAAGGAGGTATATCTGCTGTCATGGATCCTGCAGACACTAATGCTGCGCATATTGACGACACATTGAATGCCGGCTCAGGGTTATGTCATCCAGATGTCGTTGAGCACATCGTCAGTAGCGGACGGGATAGAATAGAATGGCTCATAGAGCAAGGCGTACCTTTTTCAACCAGAACATCTAAATCGGGGAATCGGGAATTTCATCTGACACAAGAAGGAGGTCATTCGCACCGTCGCGTAGTACATACAGCAGATGCTACTGGAGCTGCTGTAGAAGACACACTCGTCTCTCGCATAAAGGACTATGATAACGTCTGCTTAATGGAGTCTCACGCAGCCATCGATTTAATTACAACTACAAGGCGAGACACGAAGCAGAAACGATGTTTGGGCGCTTATGTTTTAAACGAGGCCTCGGGCGATGTTCTTACAATAAACTCTCGTGTCGTGGTGCTAGCAACAGGAGGTGTTGGCAAAGTTTACCTTTATACAAGTAATCCCAACGTGGCCACGGGTGATGGAATTGCCATGGCGTGGAGGGCAGGTTGTCGAGTCGCTAACATGGAGTTTGTCCAATTTCATCCAACGTGCTTGTACCATCACCGAGCTAAAACAATCCTTCTTACTGAAGCTCTTAGGGGCGAAGGTGCGGAGCTTTTGCTTCCTGATGGAAAACGATTCATGCCCGCATTTGATGTGCGAGCAGAATTGGCCCCCAGAGACATTGTGGCGCGTGCCATTGATCATGAAATGAAACGGCTAGGATTAAGTTGTGTCTACCTCGATATTTCTAAAAAGCCTAAATCGTTTTTGCTTGAGCATTTCCCCAATGCTTATCAAACATGCGCTGAGTATGGAATTGATATTACAAGTGAACCAATTCCAGTAGTGCCCGCTGCTCATTACCTATGCGGAGGGATTGTTACTGATATTAAAGGGGAGACAAATCTGTCCCACTTATACGCAGTCGGAGAAACCGCTTGTACTGGCTTACATGGGGCAAATAGGATGGCCAGTAATTCACTACTGGAATGTCTAGTTGTAGCTTCGACGGCCGTTGAGTCGATAACGCGTTTATTACGAAGTACAACAAATGAAAATATAGAAATGGCTCCTTGGGATGCTAGTCAAGTAATTGAGGGGAATGAGGATGTGATTATCTCACATAGCTGGGACGAAATTAGACGTGTGATGTGGGACTACGTAGGGATAGTTAGAACTAATAAACGATTAGAACGTGCACAACTAAGGATCGATATTTTGAAAAGCGAAATAAATGAATTTTACGCCTCTTTCCGCGTCAGTAAAAACTTAATTGAACTCCGCAATTTAGTCCTTATAGCCGAGCTAATTATCCAGTCAGCGAAATTACGGCAAGAAAGTAGAGGGCTTCACTACACTCTCGATTATCCCGAAACTGATGATATCAATTTTTTATCTGACACAATTCTATGAAGAACAAAAATATAAAAGACGCTGCGACTAGTATCACACTTGACGACGCAGTTATTTTAATAACTGGAGCGAGCAAAGGTATAGGCTATGCAGTTGCGTTAAAGTGTGCACAGGAAGGAGCTACCGTCATAGCGTGCGGGCGTGATGTTACTTCTCTCGAACTACTATCTGATGCGATAGTAAAAGAAGGTTGTAGTAGACCGTCGTTACTCCCGATTAACTTAGCGAATGCGAGCGTTGAAGACTACAAAAAAGTTGCAACTCACATACGCGAACAATTCGGTAAGCTCGACGGTTTAATCCTTAATGCAGCGATGCTCGGCGAACTCACTCCTTTAGTCAATTATTCAAGCACTCTCTGGAAGGAAGTCTTCCAGGTAAACGTGCACGCCAACTTACTCATGCTAAAAGAGTTTCGTCAGTTATTGATCGAATCTGAACTAAAATCTGTCTTATTTACATTAGAGAGCGAACAATTATTAAAAGCTGCCCACTGGGGCGCTTACGGTTCTTCTAAAGCCGCGCTGCGCTCGGTGATGCGAATGTTTGCAGCTGAAAACTCCGCCATCGATCAGATAAATGTGATGGGAGTGATCCCTCCTCCGACTAAAACTAATATTAGAACTACTGCATATCCCGCAGAAGATCAATCCTCGCTAGCTAGTCCTAATGAAATCGCAAAGGAATATGTCCAACTGTTGACATTGCAGGATAGTGCCCGTCACGGAAAGATTGTTGACATAGATAGTCGCAGCTGAGTCATCTAACGTCTTCGCAATTTCCTACTTATGATATTTCGGCAACTGATCCACTGAGATCTCGTCATTCAATAGAAGCCTTGCATCAGCTTCTTCTAAAACACGTATCCCTAGGTCTCTCGCCTTTTTTAATTTACTACCGGCTTTTGCTCCCGCGACTAGAAAATCTGCGCTCTTGGACAAGGTGGAAACGACACGTATACCTTTCGCATTTAATCTCTCCTTTAATAATTCGCGCGGCAGTTCAGGAAAAGTACCAGTGATAACACAAGTTAGCGTTGCTTTATTCTTAAAGGCGTCTGTTTTTGCTGGAGTTGGCCAAATTAGACCCACCTCGACGAGCTTTTTCAGTGAGTGTTGATTAGCTGCAGTGGAAAACCACTCAACTATGTTTTCTGCTAAGACAGGGCCGATATCAGGAATTTTCTCCAATTCCACTGCAGAGGTTTGACCTAGGCTTTCCAAACTGTTGAATTCTTCAGCTAAACTCTGCGCTGTTGCCTGTCCAACTCCGTTTATCCCCAGCCCAAAAATTAGCCTCGGTAGAGTGGTCTCCTTACTGTTATTTATTGCAACAAGGACGTTTCTAGCAGATTTCTCTCCCATTCTGGGAAGCGCTACCAAATCGGCCTCGATCAGCGTATAGATGTCAGCGAAATCATGAACTAATTTCTTTGCAACAAACTGTTCGATTAATTTATCACCCAGACCATCGACATTCATCGCCTTTCTACTGCAAAAATGAATAAGCTGCGCAGTTCTTATTAACCGCTCTCTATTTGGTACATCCATTGGCATCTGATACGGGATAGAATTTGATTTACGTTCACTCAAAATCACTTTCACTACTTCCGGAATCACATCACCTGCTCGCCTGACTACAACTGTGTCCTGAACTCTTACATCCTTTCTCGTTATTTCGTCCATATTGTGGAGCGTCGCATTCGTAATTGTTACCCCTCCAACGAACACAGGTCGCAATCGAGCGACAGGAGTCAACACACCAGTCCGTCCCACCTGGACATCAATCGAAAGCACTTTCGTAGTTGCTTCATCAGGAGCAAATTTGAAAGCGGTTGCCCAACGAGGTGCACGAGCAACCGACCCTAGGCTCTTCTGCAAACCTAAATCATTTACTTTAAAAACGACCCCATCAATATCGTAAGGCAAATTATCACGCCGTTTCTCAAAGTCTCTGAACGCTGCGAGTGCGTTCGCTCTACCGGTAGCTAACTGAACATCGCTAGATGTCTTGAATCCCACAGAATGTAAGAATTTGAGTGCGTCGCTTTGCCGAGTAATTTTTTGAATTAAATTGGCATTGACCAATGCATAGCAGCAAATGGTTAAGGGTCTCGACGCGGTTATTTTAGAGTCTAGCTGACGCAACGTACCGGCGGCAGCGTTTCGACTGTTGACAAATATCTTATCCCCCGATTTCATCTGTCGAAGGTTTAAGGTCTCAAAATCATCTTTGTCAAAGTAGATCTCGCCCCGTACTTCTATATTTAGAGGGACCTCGCAATTCAGCGTCAAAGGGACATCTCTGATAGTCTTCACATTTTCGGTTACGTCTTCGCCAGCCACACCATCCCCGCGCGTTAAGGCTCGTATCAGTTTGCTATCTTCATAGATTAAGCTAATCGCGAGCCCATCTAACTTTGGTTCAATGACAAACTCAACCAGATCTTTTTCACTCGATTGATCAACCCGGTCACAAAAGGCATAAAAGCCCTCAGCATCGAAAACATTACTCAATGAAAGCATAGGTGTGGAATGCTTGAGACTCAGAAACTTCCTGCTCAGAGGTCCTCCCACTCTTTGAGTGGGTGAAGAATCGACAAGCAGCTCAGGGTAGCGTGTCTCTAACGCGACTAGCTCTCTAAAAAGTACATCAAACTCCGCATCATTAATGATCGGGGCATCAAGCTCGTGGTAAGCTCGGTTGGCACTGTCGAGTTTAGTTCTTAACCATAGGGCTCGATCTGACGGTGATTCAGTCACCAGAAACCCCAAATTTTTCTAATGCCTTCTGCTCATGCTCCTCAGTCCAAAGTACATCGGGTGCACTATACAACTCTGCACCCAAATTAGTAGCTATACGCTTCGCCGCAGTTAACATTAGGCGAAAATCGTCGCGCCAACTCTCGCTTGAGCTTGAGCTGATAAACAGTACGATCCCAGATGTGCGCACTAGCTGGAGCCTGCCTAAATCAAATGTCCCAGGCTCAAGCATTGAAGCAGCGCTGAAAGCGGAAATTGTGCTGTCCTCTTGATAATAGTGGAATATATCCATTTCCCCATAAGTAAGACCAGCAATATTTAAAGAGCTCACCAATTTCTCTGGATCAAAAATGCTACCATTAGAGTCGCACACATATACCTTCAATAGGGAAACGTCGTTGGCTTGAGATTTCTTACGTATATCATCGTTAGAGTTATTGAATTTTTCTAAGTCCTTCTCTGCATCTTGGGAGCCTGTGAACAATTGGAATTGGTCCTTATCTTGCTTTAGTCGGGGGACTTTTTTAACGGCCTCAGGCCCAGAATTTCTAACTTTTACGTCGGAGGTATCCGAAATAATCGGCTGACTACCCCGAGTAATCGAGTCTTTTTTATCGCACCTATAATCTCTGATCTCCTGAGGCATCCTCGCCCCCCAGGACTTGGCCAACTCTTTGACGTCGACTCGATTATTGGAATTCCGTACACGGTAGGTAATCCAAAGTGCCCCTAAGAGAAGCATTCCTGATAGCGTAAAAAAAAGCATGGTAGCAATCTATCTAGTTGTTAGGCAGTTGCTGCCAGCTCAACTGCTTTGTCAATATTTACACTCACTAATCGTGATACCCCCGCCTCTTGCATGGTCACCCCAATTAGTTGTTCCGCAATTTCCATCGTTATCTTATTATGGGTTACAAACAAAAACTGTACTGTTTCAGACATAGACTTAAGTAATTCGGTGAGTCTAACAACATTAGCATCATCTAAAGGCGCGTCGACCTCATCTAATAGACAAAATGGAGCAGGATTGAGTTCAAAAATAGAGAATACAAAAGCGAGAGCGGTCAGTGCTTTTTCACCACCTGATAGCAGTTGGATTGAACTATTCCTTTTACCAGGTGGCCTAGCCATAACAGTTACCCCGGTATTTAAAAGGTCGTCTTCTGTCATCTCTAAATTTGCTTTACCGCCACCGAACAAGACAGGAAACATTTTTTGTAGTTTCTCATCGACACTATCGTACGTTTCTTTGAATCGAGCTTTAGTCTCTCCGTCTATCTTGCGGATCGCTCCTTTCAAAGTATTCAGAGCCTCCGTGAGATCTGCATCTTGACTATCTAAGTAAGCCTTTCGCTCAGAAAGCTCTTCAAACTCATCGATAGCTGCTAAATTTATAGGTTCAAGTTTGCTAATTCTAGCTCTAAGTATTTCTAAAGTCTCCGCAAGACCTAATTCTCCGGTCCTCTGCTGCAATGCTACCAGCGTCGGCTCAAAGGCTTCTTCAGTTTGGTCAAACCTAGTCATTAGCTCACTTAACTTCACCTCGAATGTCCGCTCTTCCAACCTAACATTTTCAAGCTCGGATTTCAGCTCGGACAGGGCGCTATCTTTTTCCGCGTGCTCACTATTTAACAAACTCAATTCTTCATTGTAACCTTCGAGCAGTTTTCTAGCTTCCGCCAATCCATGTTCACTTTTCAGTTTCTCTTCTAACGCTGTTTCTAGACTAGCTTTCTCTAGCTGACGAGGCTCACTCAATAAATTCAACTCTTTGTTGAGTGATGCTAGTCTAGATTTAAGCCCATTTTGAACATCAAGACTCTGGTTCACGCCCTTAATTGATGCGGCACTTGCTTGCTTTAATGATTCATAGGTCAGTTCGACTGCGTGCGCTTCCTCTTTTGCTGTAGACCACGCCCTCCTCTCTGTATCCATCAGTTCCTGCGCTTTGTCCTTATGCTCAAGGTATGACGCGCGGGTAACTCCCAAACTAGTCATTTTTTTCTGCGACGATTCGTACTCACCAGTTAACTGCTCTAAAAGATTATTATCGCGCTCCAGCTCAGAGTCAATTCTAAACAACTCCTCACTTAAGCCTTGGATACGGACCTTGCTCACTTCTATATCTGATTCGTATTGAATAAGCCGGTTACGTTCTATTTCTAGAGCACTGATTGATTTTTCGCTAGTTTCGATTAATTGCCCAAGGCTCTGGTCCTGCTCAGCAATAACACCTTGCAGATGTTCTACCTCTAATAGACTTTCCTTTATTTGCGACTCTGTGAGTGTTATATCTTTTTCGATCAAGTGAATTTCGCGTTCTAATTCAAGCACACCAATCGCTTCACCGCTTTCGTCCGGTAGTTGGGCCCAGCTTTTTGCGAAGATTGAACCTCGGGCTGTCACAACTAGCTCGTGAGGTGATAGCTGTTCTCGCATATTGAGAGCTTCTTCATCAGACTCAGCCGTATAGACACCATCAAGAAATGGTTCCATATTAATTGGTCCGCTTACTTTATCTGAAAGCATCTCCTGCTTGTTAACCCGCAATACCGACTGATTTGTCCGAGTATCCAAAACCGTCACTTTGAAGTCTTCCATAGGCGCTAAATCTTCTTGGAAGAATTTATTCACCATTCCATCCCCACAGAATGCATTCAAAGGCACTCTCAATGTCGCTTCGACAGCCTGCTCCCACCCTTCGTCAATATTAAGTAGATCAGCTAGCCTCCCCTGAGAACTGACTCCTTTTTGATCAAACCAAGCGGCAATCAGCTCTTGATCGTCACCCAATTCCTTCTCTATGACGGCTTTTATAGAACTTAACTCGCCTTTCTGTTTCTCCATAAGCAATTCTTTTCTATGTAAGGTGCTAACAGAAACCTCTAACTTAGCGCGACTGTCTACTAATGCTTTCGTCAAAACTTCTTTCTCAAATATCATTTTATCTGCCGTGTTAGAGAGGGCTTCAACACTTTTTTGCAATGCAAGCAATTCACTTTGGCTTTCCGCGACTGTCTCGTCATTCAGGCCTATTACTATCTCATTCTTGCGAGCAATTCTTACTGGGATACTTGCAGTAAGATGCTCTAGTCGAATTTTCAGGCTATTGTTTTCTTGGGAGACTTCGTTAGAACTTACATTAAATTCATCCCAATCCCTGCGCCATTTTTCTAGATCTAACTCAGCCTGCTTCAAAGAAAGATTCCTCTCTTCCACGTTAGCACTATTCATTTTCAAACGTGGCGTTATCAGCTCAAGCTCTGACGCCGTTTTATTTTGCACACGCTCAGCTTCGCTGATTGCAACACCCACTTTGCTTAATTGTTCACTTATCTCAATAACTTCTTTATTGATACTGCCTTCGCGCTCTTCCGAATAAGCTAGGCTTTGTTCTATACGGGCGATCTCACTACTTTTACTGTAAAAATCTGCCTGACGCTTATTAAAATCATCAGTGGCAGAAATATGCTTATCTCGGACTACTTCCTGTTTTACCTCTATGCTTGCTACTGTTGCTTTCGAGCGCTCTAAAAGAGTTTCCTTTCGCGCTTTATCCGAATTATTTGCTTCATTGCTAGCACTTATCTCTTGCCACTCCTCTGCTATAGACATGGCACTTAATTTTCTTTCTTCGGTCTTCAAAGACTTATATTTTTCCGCCGCGCTTGCTTGGCGTTTTAGGTGTCTAAGCTGCTTATCTAATTCTTCTCTAATATCGCTAAGTCTTTCTATATTCTCTTCACTATGCTTGATACGATTTTCTGTCTCTCTTCTTCTCTCTTTATATTTTGAAATACCAGCTGCTTCCTCCAGAAACGACCGGAGTTCCTCAGGCTTCGCTTCGATTACACGAGAGATCATTCCTTGCTCGATAACCGAGTAACCCCGAGGTCCTATGCCTGTTCCCAAAAATACGTTCGTTATATCCTTTCGCCGACATCGAGTTCCGTTCAGGTAGTAATTTGAAACTGCGTCTCGCCCTAAAACTCGCTTAATTGATATTTCATTAAAAGAAGCATACTGACCTGCAATTGTATGATCAGAGTTATCAAATATTATCTCGACAGTAGCCTGCCCAACAGGCTTTCTGGTATTCGAGCCACTAAAGATAACGTCAGTCATCGAATCGCCCCGCAAATGCTTTGCAGAGCTCTCACCTAAAACCCAAATCATGGCGTCAATTACGTTCGATTTGCCGCATCCATTCGGGCCGACAACACCCGTCAGATCTCCGGGCAAAGTCAGCGTTGTTGGGTCAACGAAAGACTTAAATCCAGACAACTTTATTTGATTGATGCGCATGCCTTTAGCATACCCGATCGACTTAGATTCGGACAGCACAAATTGGGGCGAATAAGTCAAAACCTGTCTTAAAATAGCGTTGGCCCAGCACACGATAAAAATGCTATACTGCTAGCTCTTTTTTTCACGATTCAAACTACTCTCGACTAGCATCATGACAATAAAATGACAACAAAACCATCCAAAAATCTTGATATTTTCGAGAATCCAAATCCTGAGAAAGACTACTTAATCTGTATAGAGATTCCTGAATTCACTTGCCTATGCCCTAAGACAGGTCAGCCTGATTTTGCAAATATATCATTAAATTATGTCCCTGACTCTAAGTGTATTGAACTCAAAGCGCTTAAACTATATATCTGGTCCTATAGGGATGTCGGCGCCTTCCATGAAGCGGTCACCAACAAAATTCTAGATGACATCGTGCATATATGTGAGCCCAGATATGCACTGGTGACCGCGCGCTTCAATGTGCGAGGAGGCACCTATCCTACTATCAAAGTACAACACCGTTTATCAAATTGGGAACCGATCGACCCTAGTATTATCCCACGTAACTAATGCCAACCATGATTATGGATTTCTTCAAAGGGGTCGCTGCACCATTTCAAGCCCTGCCGCTCCTTTTTAAACCTAGAATTAGAACCTATGCCTTTCTGCCGCTCTGCTTGACGATTTTTGTGCTTACAAGCGGCGCGTATCTTCTCAGCTCAACTATTGATGCGACTTTGTCCTCTATGGCGCCCAATTGGTTTGGCTGGATTAATTCAATAATTTCTTGGGCCCTTAGCGTACTGATCTCCATGTGGGTTTCATTGTTTTTACTAGGATTAATCAACATTCTGTCTTGCCCTTTTAATAGTCTCCTTTCTTCAAAGGTACTTATATATCTGTCGGGACCCTCTGAGCAAGTAAATAAGCAAACGTCCATCTTCGTTGAAATTCACGAGTCTTTCGGCGCTCTTACCGCAGAAGTTAAAAAAGTAGTTTATTATGTAAAATTTGCCTTAATAATTCTTTTACTATCCATAATCCCTGGAGTGAATGTATTTGCTCCCCTTCTTTGGGTTATGTTTGGAGCGTGGATGCTAACAATCGAGTACCTAGACTACCCGTACTCCAATGAGCAGATTATTTTCCCCGAGTCCTTAAAGACTATGGCCCGCCAAAAGGCTACATGCTTAGGTTTTGGTTTATCAATCACCTTGATAGCACTAATCCCCATAGTAAACTGGCTTACTGTAGCGATTGGCGTGGTTGGAGCAACAGTTTTATACCGCAACAACTTTACTACAAATGAGCTCAGCTGATTTAGTCGGCCGATTCGCACCCACGCCTTCTGGTGGATTACACTTGGGTTCAATATGCGCGGCATTGGCTAGCTACCTTAATATCAAAGCGCAAGGAGGACAGTGGCATCTAAGGATAGATGATATAGATAAGACACGCATCGTAGCAGGTGCCTCCACCATGATCATGAAGACTATAGAGGCGCTCGGTCTTGAGTGGTCTGGCGAAGTCGTTTATCAAAGTTCAAACACCGCTAGGTATGAAGAGATCATTAAAACCCTAGAAACCTCTGGAGCCCTCTACCCGTGTATTTGTACTCGTAAAATGATTGGTAAGGGACTTTATAAAGGCACTTGTCGAGAGCGAATTGTAAGCATAAGTAAGCCTCACTCGTTACGAGTAAGATTAGACGATAGGTTGATTAAGTTTAAGGATTTAACTAAAGGTCTGATAGTGGGTCGAGCGGATCAACTATTTGGGGACTTCGTAGCCAGACGCATCGATGGCTATCATAGCTACCATCTTGCAACGATAGTTGACGACTCCGATGCGGGCGTCACCGAAGTTATAAGAGGAGATGATCTGCTACAGTCGACCTTCCCGCAGCTATGGCTATATAAAAAACTTGGTATAAAAACACCCAATTATAGCCATATTCTTACTGTAAAAGACGCAAGTGGGGTTAAACTCAGCAAGCAGACCGGCGCCGAAGTAGTTACGCCGAACATGGCCACCTACGCTCTGTCTACTTCTCTGGAGCTTCTTGGTATTCCAGTCCCTAAATCAATAGAAGGCGATAAGCCTAATACTCTGTTGAAGTGGGGATTGAGTCGATGGAAGGTACACCAAGCACGATAAATCTTTCTATAGTAGGGCCGTGATCATATCACTCAATTCAGTGTAATTATTAGCAATGGGGTATACTGGATAATCTTCGGCTACTTTTTTTGCTGGTTTAAATAAGATGCCCTCTTCCGCCTGCTCTAGCATTGATATGTCATTATACGAATCGCCAGCAGCAATAACTTCGTAATTTAAATTCTGGAAGGCTTGGACTGAATGACGCTTAGGATCTTTTTGCCGTAAACAGTAGTCGTTTATCTTGTTATCAGGACCTACCTCTAAACGGTGACACAAGGTCATTGGATATCCGAGTGTTTCTAGCAATGGACCTGCTAACTCATAGAACGTATCTGATATGATCGCGACCTGACAGTACTGCCTTAGCCAATTAAGAAATTCTACAGCACCATTCAACGGTTTGAGACTCTTGGCCGCAGTACTTAGTTCGTTGTAACCTAAGTCATGTTTTTGCATAACACCTAATCTATAACGCATTAATTCGTCATAATCAGATATGTCTCTAGTAGTAACTTTAAGTTCATCAATTTCTGTCTGATGAGCTAGATTTACCCATATTTCAGGAACCAGAACTCCTTCAAAATCTAGGCACACGATCTTCATAACTTATCCTTTTAGGAGCAATATTAATGCCATTTTCATGTTCTACGCCACAAAATTTCGCCTACGTCATCTAGTCGAGCTGTTGTCCGCGCTACCACGAACAAAAGATCCGATAGCCGGTTGATGAATTTGATAGACTCAGCATTCACCGCCTCGGATGAGTGCAAGACGAGTATCGCTCGCTCCGCTCGCCTACAAACCGCTCTCGAAAAATGTGCTGCAGCCGCAGCCGCGCAGCCACCAGGCAAAACAAACTCTTTCAAAGGTGGTAAGTCAGTATTATACGCGTCAATCATCGCTTCAATTTTCTCGACAGCCTTTGACTTCACAAATGATGATCCTGGGATGGATAGTTCTCCACCTAAATCAAACAAATCATGTTGAATATCGATCAAGATAGTCTGCATAGATTCGGGAATATTTGCCGCAATCAGCAACCCAAGAGTGCAATTAAGTTCATCGATTTCACCAATCGCGCACAACCTAGGACTAACCTTCTCAGTACGAGAGCCGTCTCCTAAACCTGTAGTACCTGAATCGCCGGTCTTTGTATAAAGTTTCGATAGCCTATTGCCCATTTATAGGACCTCTGTTTGCGCCAATCAACGCTTTCTAATTCACAAAAATAGTAGTAAAGTAATTTTTTAATTGTAAACGGTTTGAAGCAACCAGTCACATCCATTGGGCTGAGAGTAAATAGTCTATAAAGCTTAATTCACAAATACCAAGCCCTAGGGAAGCACGCCAGCTCAGGGAATCCTAGTCCGATGATACTTTACAACCATTTCCTAAAAGAAGCATTAAAAGTTAGTCTGCTGGTCTTAATAGGCCTGCTAGTACTTTTTTTAACTATGCGTTTCGCAAACTATCTGGGCGACGCGGCTAGTGGCAAGGTGGCCCCAGAGTACGTAACAAAGATAGTGATGATCAAGATGCTTATCTCGCTTAAAGATCTTATTCCTATTTCACTTTTTTTAGGTACCTTCACCGCGATGACTAGACTTCAGCAAAATTCTGAATGGGTCAGCATGCGAGCAGCAGGTATAAGTTCAGCAAGTATGATGAGAAGACTAATGATAGTCTCAACCGCAGCATCGATTATAGTAGCTTTAATCACCTTTAATTTATCGCCACAAGCTGAACTTAACCTTATACAGTTGAAAGAAGATGGTAAAAATAATGCTAGCATAGCAGGGATAAAGGCAAAAAATTTCACACGATTATCTGGCGGTACAAAAATTTTCTATGCTCAGTCAGAATCGGAGGACGCTACGCATTTAAAAGATACTTTTGTACATGACAATAAAAGATCCGATGACGCAATAATGTCTGCGAAGCGAGCGTATATCGCTACAGATACGGAGGGTCGAAAAGCGGTCGTTTTCGAGGACGGAACAAGTTATTCTGGAAAACCAGGTAGTCTAAAGTATGTAATAACTGATTTTTCAAGTCATAACAGCTGGATTAAGGAAAAAGAGAAAAAAAATTACACGTCATATGCTAGTTTCGTTCCCACTCTTGGTCTTTTCAACGGCAGTCATCATTATAGTACGGAGCTTCATTGGCGGCTTGCACCAGTTATAAGTACTTTTCTGACACCGGTGCTAGCTTTAATGATCGCCATGCGACTGCCAGGGAATAAATGGTACTTAAGCTTAATCATCGGTTTGAGCGTATTCTTTATATACCAAAACTTTCTCGGTATAGCGAGATCGTTGCTAAAAAACGATGATTTGCCGATAGTTTTTGGACTATGGCCTGTGCACCTAATTTTTATAATGTGCCTCGTAGGTTTATATAGGCATCTGCAAAGAGGATATATCCTTAAGTTAGGTAAACTAACGACAGAAAACTAAAGCGACCCAATAGGTCAGGCTTCAACGTTTATGCTAAAATAAGCGCGTTTAATACCAGTAAGAAAACATGACTGACAGCACTATTCTACAAACGCTTTTGCAACAGAAAATACTCATGCTCGATGGAGCTATGGGCACTATGATTCAAGCCCACGATTTGTCCGAACAAGCTTTCAGGGGGACCGAATTTGTCCAACATGACTTTGACTTAAAAGGAAATAATGATCTTTTAAGTTTAACTCAACCCGATATTATCCAAACCATCCATCTACAATTCCTGCGCTGTGGCGCTGATATTATTGAGACGAACACATTTAACTCAACTTCTATTGCACAGGCGGATTATGGCTTAGAAAACCGTGTAATAGAGCTGAACCGAGAGTCCGTAATACTTGCCAAGGCTGCTATAGGACAGTATCAGGCAGAGGAGCCATCGGCGGGACCAAAATTTGTTGCGGGGGTTCTTGGCCCTACAAATAGAACGGCATCAGTGTCGCCCGATGTTAATGATCCAAGTATTCGAAATGTCACATTTGATGAATTGGAAATAGCTTACTATGAAGCATGTAGTGGTCTGATTTCTGGTGGCGCTGATATCATATTGATTGAGACAGTCTTTGATACTTTGAATGCGAAAGCTGCTATTTTTGCGGTAAAAAGAGCTCAAAAAGATCTCAACACCGATCTCCCAATTATGATTTCAGGCACTATTACTGACAAAAGTGGGCGGACCCTGACTGGGCAAACTACAGAAGCGTTTTGGAATTCAGTAAGGCACGCCAAGCCATTGGTCATTGGTCTCAACTGCGCCTTAGGAGCGGCGGACCTCGCCGAATACGTGGAAGAACTATCAAAAATTTCTGATTGCCATATAAGTGTTCACCCCAATGCAGGCCTGCCTAATGCGTTTGGCGGGTACGACGATACTCCTTCCGAGATGGCTGCAGTGCTTGAGATGTTCCTACAAAAAAAGTGGCTCAATATCGTAGGTGGCTGCTGCGGGACAACCCCAGAGCATATACGCGAAATAAAGAAAGTCGCAGACAGGTATAAGCCGCGAGAAATACCGGTTTTAGAGAAGACTTGTCGATTAAGTGGCCTCGAGCCTTTAAATTTGACGGAAAATTTGGGCTTCATCAACGTGGGTGAGCGTACCAATGTCACTGGATCGCCCAAATTCTCGCGACTGATTAAAGATGATGATTTAGAAGCTGCATCGCTCGTCGCTAGACAACAGGTTGAGAATGGGGCACAAATCATCGATATCAATATGGATGAAGGCATGCTTGATTCGGTCGATCTAATGAAGCGCTACCTCAACCTAATCGGTTCTGATCCGGATATAAGTCGAATACCAATCATGCTTGACTCATCAGACTGGGCAGTCCTAGAGGCTGGACTGAAGTGTATCCAAGGGAAGGGGATCGTAAACTCTATCAGTCTGAAAGAGGGTGAAGATAAATTTAGACAACAAGCACAACTCATTAAAGACTATGGTGCTGCGGTCGTTGTTATGGCTTTTGATGAAAATGGACAAGCAGACACAACACAGAGAAAATTTTCTATTTGCAAACGGTCGTATGATATTTTAACCAAAGAGATCGACTTCCCGGCAGAGGACATCATTTTTGACCCTAACGTGTTGACTATAGCTACTGGAATGGCAGAGCACGCCGATTACGCTAAATCGTTTTTTGACGCAACCGCACTGATCAAACAAGAATTACCGTATGCTCTCGTTAGTGGAGGGCTAAGCAATGTTTCGTTCTCTTTTCGTGGAAATAATCCTGTAAGAGAGGCTATGCATTCCGTATTCCTTTATCACGGCATTAAATATGGCTTAGATATGGCCATAGTTAATGCTGGCCAGCTAGCTATCTATGAACAAATAGAATCTGCCCTTCTATCTTTAGTTGAGGGTGTTGTCTTCAACAGGTCTGAATCAGCTACAGATCAATTGATTGATTTTGCAAAGAACGTTAAAGGTGAAGAAGGTAAGACAGAAGAAAAAATACTTGCTTGGAGGAATTTAGAGGTTGAAGAGCGACTGAGCTACTCTCTTATCAAAGGTATTCCGGATTTTATAATCGACGACACAGAGGAAGCTAGACAAAAATACGATAAACCGATCCAAGTGATCGAAGGTCCTCTTATGGATGGTATGGGTGTAGTGGGCGACTTATTTGGTGATGGGAAAATGTTTCTGCCTCAAGTAGTAAAAAGTGCTCGCGTGATGAAAAAATCGGTCGCTCATTTAATTCCATTTATCGAAGACGGCAAAACAACTAATGATGAGAAGCAAGCGTGTATCATTATGGCCACTGTCAAAGGCGATGTGCATGATATAGGGAAAAATATTGTAAGTGTGGTTCTGCAGTGCAATAACTTTAAAGTGATCGATCTAGGTGTGATGGTTTCTTTGCAAGATATTCTCGACGCAGCGGAAAGAGAGTCCGCTGACATTGTTGGTCTTAGCGGCCTCATCACTCCATCACTACAAGAAATGGTCTACGTGGCTCGAGAAATGGAAGCGCGAAGTTTAGATATCCCACTCTTGATCGGCGGTGCTACAACTTCAAGGGCTCATACTGCCGTAAAAATTGAGAATATATATAGTGGCCCTACTGTCCACGTGCGTGATGCCTCGCGAGCGGTAGGCGTCGTAACTAAGCTCATGAGTAAAAATCAAAAAATGGGCTATGTGGCATCATTAAAAGATGAATATGCCACTATACGACAACGGCATGATCAAAGGCAGAAGGCGCAAAAATTAATCTCTGTATCTGCCGCAAGAGAGAATAAACTTCAAACGAATTGGAACCAGAACAAGCCGCCGATTCCAAATAAGCTTGGAATAGAAGTGTTTGATGATTATCCATTAGAGAAACTTGTCAAATTTATCGATTGGACACCTTTTTTTATCTCATGGGAATTAGCTGGAAAGTATCCGCGAATACTCTCTGATGAAATCGTCGGTGAACAGGCGAAAAGTTTATTCGCAGATGCGCAAAATATGTTAAGTAAAATTGTCCGTGGCAATTTATTAAGAGCAAGAGCTGTAGTTGGTCTCTTCCGCGCGAATGCGATAAATGACGATATTGAGGTTGTCGCTAACGAGGAAATGAGAAACTCCAAAGAAGTGATACATACCCTACGACAGCAAAACCTTAAGCCAGAAGGTCAGCCGAATTATGCGCTGTCTGATTTTGTTGCCCCTAAAAGCTCAAATACAGATGATTTTATCGGTGCGTTTGCACTCACTGCTGGCATAGGAACAGATAAGCTAGTTGCCCAGTATGAAAAAGAAAATGATGACTATAACGCTATAATGGTGAAAGCAATCGCAGATCGGTTAGCGGAGGCGTTTGCAGAATGTTTACACGATCATGTGCGACGCCATAATTGGGGTTATGCTTCTAAAGAAAATTTGTCAGTAGAAGAACTAATAGACGAAAAGTATATCGGGATTCGACCTGCGCCAGGGTATCCTGCGTGCCCAGATCACACCGAGAAGGACGTACTCTGGAGGTTGTTAAGTGTTCGTGAAAATATAGGGCTATCGCTGACCGAGAATTACGCAATGAGCCCAGCGGCGTCAGTTTCGGGTTGGTATTTCAGTCACCCCAATGCTAGATATTTTGGTCTAGGAAAAATTAACCGGGATCAAGTTGATGATTATGCTAAACGCAAATCCATGTCCCTAACCGAAGCTGAAAAGTGGCTAGCTTCGAGCCTAAGTTACGAGCCTGAAGAATGACTAGAGCATCTCTGTTTCATAATCGTGTAGAGACACTTAGTTTGCTAAACGCTACTGAGTCATTGAGTGATATTTGGGTTGCCGGATGGGTTCGAACTAAAAGAGATTCAAAGAACTTTGTATTTTTAGAGCTTAACGATGGGAGTACTTTAGCCAACTTACAGATCATCGTCGATAACGATATTGCTGGTGGGACGCTCCTTGACATAGTAACAACCGGAACTTCCGTTGCGATTAAAGGTCATTTGGTGGCATCTAAAGGTCACGGTCAGCGATGGGAACTGCATGCCCAATCTATTGAAGTGTTAGGTACAAATCATACTGACTACCCATTGCAAAAAAAACGGCATAGCGACGAGTTCTTGAGACAAAATGCTCACCTACGGGCACGAACTAATAAATATGGAGCAATAGCAAGGTTGCGATCATTTTTAAGTAGTTCTGTTAACCGGTTCTTTCTGGAAGAAGGATTTAAGCTAGTCCACACGCCAATCATTACAGGATCTGACTGTGAGGGCGCGGGAGAGATGTTTAGAGTCACTACACTATCTCCTGCGGTTAAACATGAAACTCTTTCTGAAGACTTCTTTGGACAAGAAGCACATTTAACTGTGTCCGGCCAATTAGCAGTGGAGACCTATTGCTTAGCACTGAGTAAAGTATATACCTTCGGCCCAACGTTTAGATCTGAAAATTCTAATACAAGTCGTCATATGGCAGAATTTTGGATGATCGAGCCTGAGATGGCTTATGCGGACGTACACGATAATATGGACGTGTCTGAAAAGTTTATTAAAAGCGTGTTAACAGATGTTCTTGAAAACTGTGATGAGGATATGCAACTGTTTTTCAATTATGTCGATAAAGATCTACCAGCTAGATTAGCCAATCTAATCGAAAATCCTTTTGAACGAGTGTCTTACGACAAAGCAATTCAAATACTCTCGAGCGCCGAACAACAATTTGAATTTCCAATAAGCTGGGGCCACGATCTGCAGACGGAACATGAGCGCTATTTGACCGAAACATATTTTAAAAAAGCTGTGTTCGTATACGACTGGCCTCTCGAGATCAAAGCCTTTTATATGCGTCGAAATGACGATAACAAGACTGTAGCCGCGATGGATTTATTGGTACCTCAAATAGGAGAGCTAATCGGGGGAAGTGCTCGCGAAGAGCGTTTAGAGGTTCTCACAGAAGCAATAAAATCAAACGGAGATTCACTTGATGACTATTGGTGGTATCTTGACACTCGTAAATTCGGCTCAGTACCTCATGCTGGATTTGGATTAGGGTTTGAGCGGCTGTTAATGCTGATAACAGGTGTTACCAATATACGTGATGTCATCCCCTTCCCTCGTACACCTAAAAACCTGGAGTTTTAAAATGCATGTTATGATCGATTTATGTGTGGTTCCGATAGGTGTTGGTGTCTCAGTGTCTACTTATATCGCTGAATGCGAAGTGATAATCAATCAAAATAATCTTGAATCGCAGCTTCACCCATACGGTACGGTGATAGAAGGAGAATGGGATAAAGTGTTCTCGGTAGTAAAATTATGTCATGAACGAATGCATGAAATGGGGGCACCACGAGTATTTACATCACTTAAGGTAGGCACAAGGACTGATCGCGAACAGTCAATGCAGGACAAAATTAATAGTGTAGAAGAAAAATTAAAAAAGAAAATTGAACAATAAAGGATTGACTCACAATGGGGACAAAAAAAAGTTATGTATGCGGAACATCAACCAAACCGTTACTTTTTGAGACGATAGGCGAGAGGCTACAAACCGCTGCTGATGTCCATTCCAACCAAGAGGCCTTAGTATTTTGCGCCAGCGGCGACAGAATGACTTACTCTGAGTTAAATCATGCTGCCGATAAACTTGCGGTAGGCTTGTTAGAGCTTGGACTCGACACTGGAGATAGGATTGGGATTTGGTCACCCAATAAGCTTGAATGGGTCGTCACTCTGTTTGCAAGTGCCAAAATAGGCCTCATTCTTGTTAACATTAATCCAGCTTATAGGATATCAGAACTTGAGCATGCGCTAAATCAGGTCGAATGCAAAGCGTTAGTCACGGCATGTTCATTTAAAAGTAGTGACTATGTCTCCATGATAAAAGAACTCGCTCCAGAGATCTCCGAGGACGCTGAGAAAGGCCTCAACAGTAAGAGGTTACCTCATCTCGAACATCTAATTGCAATTACTGATCAGGACATTGATGGCTTTTATCGCTTCGATGAAATTAGTCGTGAGTTGTCTGAAGAAAGTTCGGTATTACTTTCAGAAAAAGCACATTCACTTAACCCAGATGACCCGATAAACATCCAGTTTACAAGTGGTACTACTGGGCTTCCTAAGGGAGCCACGCTATCTCATTTCAATATTCTGAATAACGCGTATTCTGTAGGCGACGCTATGAAGTTCACGGCTAAGGATCGGCTTTGTATACCTGTGCCGTTGTACCATTGCTTCGGTATGGTGATGGGAGTTCTTTGCTGTCTAACCCACGGTGCGACTATGATTTTTCCAGGAGAAGGATTTGAACCGCTCGACGTACTGGTCGCGGTAGAGAAGGAAAAATGTACCGCCTTACATGGCGTTCCTACCATGTTCACTGCAGAACTATCCCATGCCGATTTTGACAAGACCAATTTTTCAAGTTTACGGACAGGAGTAATGGCTGGAGCTCCTTGTCCTGTCGAAGTAATGAAGCAAGTACAAAGTCTTATGAAAATGGACGAGGTTACAATTGCTTATGGTATGACCGAAACAAGTCCGGTGAGTTTCCAGTCAAGCACAGACGATCCCTTAGAAAAACGAGTGTCTACTGTTGGACGTATAATGCCACACGTTCAAGTTAAAATTATTAATGAGGATGGGACAATAGTTAATCGTGACGAGCAAGGTGAGCTCTGTACTCGCGGTTATAGCGTAATGAGTGGGTATTGGAACGACCATGAAAAGTCGGCCGAGGCCGTCGATTCTAGTGGCTGGATGCATACCGGAGACCTTGCGGTAATAGATTCAGACGGATATTGCAATATAGTAGGACGAGTGAAAGATATGATAATTCGGGGTGGAGAAAATATTTATCCTCGAGAGATTGAGGAATATTTGTACCGCCATCCTAAAATTCAAGATGTCGCCGTATTTGGTGTGCCTGATACTAAATACGGCGAAGCTGTGGCGACTTGGATACAGGTGAAGAGTGGTGAAACCTGTTCAGAAGAGGAAATTCTTGAGTTTTGTGATAACCAGATCGCCCACTACAAGGTACCCGCATATATTGAGTTTGTTTCGGAGTTTCCAATGACAGTCACCGGGAAAATTCAAAAATTTGTTATGCGCGATAACATGATTGGTAAGCACAATTTAACTGTTGCCAAAACTGCTTGATCGCTTGCAATTTAATTATAGAAGCTAGGCAAGCCCCTCTGACGCCAAGTAAGATTTAGTATCCGTATCTACATCAGTCTTGAACGTAGCGTGCACTCGATTCACCATTGCAGAGAGCCCGACAGTCATTGAAAGTTCAACAATCTGTTCCTGACTAAAATACTTGTCTAGGCGCGCATACATTTCGTCGCTAACGACATTATTCATCGTTAATTGCTCTGAATACTCTATAACACAAAGATCGGCTTCACTAAATGAGTCACACATCTTTGTGTCGCCCATACTGCGCAATTCATTTTCTGTGAGTCCGACGCTCCGACCGAGCATCATGTGTGTAGGTATTCAGTAGTGGCAATCGTTTACCTGGCTTGCCCTTAGATAAGCCAACTCTCTGTGTCGCGGCAATAGCTCAGGCTCTGCGTAAAGCGCCTCTGCGATTAGTAAAAAACCTGATGCAGCTTTTGGGTTGTTTGCCCACAATTTGAACACGTTCAGCAATGTGAAACCCAATTTTTCCATACGGAGAAACATTTCGCGAATATCGTCATTCGCCAGATCTGGCTCTACCAGTGAGATCCTAGACATGTTATTGCACTCCAAAGTTATCCTTCGCTAAAACCACCAAAAACTAGCCACTGAAGCTGCCACCTTCTTCAGCAAGTCGTTTCAATAACGGCGCAGGAGTCCAGTACATATCACCGTACCGCTCTCGGTATTTTTCCATCGCCTCAACAACATTGCTTAACCCAACGGTATCTGCGTACCGCATTGGCCCACCTCGATATCTTGGCATGCCGTAGCCGTGGACAAATACCACGTCAATGTCACTCGACCGCATTGCAATACCCTCTTCTAAGATCAGAGCACCCTCATTGATCATCGAAAACATGAGACGCTCGATGATCTCTTGATCAGACACTTCGGACAGCTGCTCTACCCCAAGCCTGGTAGCCTCACTTTTCGCTAAATCGGTGACAACTTGGTCAGGAACAGCTGTTCGCCCTGCATAATTGAAAATACCAGCTTTAGTTTTTTGCCCTAAGCGACCTAACTCCACTAACTTAGTACCGACGGCCCAAAGAGCAGGATCATCTGGACGATCTAACCATTCACTTTTTACTTTATCCAGAACGTCTAACCCAGACAAATCAGACACACCGTTAGGTCCCATCGCCATTCCCCAATCAAACGCTACTTGATCGATCCTCTCCGGAGGGATCCCCTCTAAAATCATCTGTTGCGCTTCACGGACATACGGAAAAAATATTCGATTGCCTACGAAGCCGAAACAAACTCCAACAAGCACCGCTATCTTCTTAATAGTTTTAGCCATGGCCATAGAAGTAGCAATAACTTCATGCGACGTCTTGGCACCACGCACTAACTCTAACAATGTCATGACATTTGCAGGAGCAAAGAAGTGCCAACCAATTACATCTTCAGGCCGATTAGTAGACGCAGCGATCTCGTCAATGTCGAGTGTTGAAGTATTACTTGCTAAAATAGCTCCCGGCTTAGCGATGCGATCTAACTCTCCAAAAATTTCCTTCTTTAAGGCCATATTTTCGAATACTGCCTCAACAATAAGGTCACAGTCGCTCAAATCATCATACTCAAGCACACCAGTAATGATGCCTATCCGCTCATCCATCTGCTCAGTACTCATCCGACCTTTAGTCACTGTGGCATTATAATTGTTTCGGATGATTTCAAGCCCCCTATCTAGGGCTTCCTGATTTATTTCTTTCAAAACTACGGGTATACCAGCATTAGCAAAATTCATAGCAATACCACCACCCATCGTGCCACCGCCAATGACGGCCACTTTTTTAATGTCCCGAAGCGGAGTATCCTTTGGTACGTCATCAACTTTTGCACATGCCCGATCAGCGAAAAAGAGATGCCGTTGCGCAACCGAGTGTGACGACATCATACATTCCATGAAAAGTTCACCTTCTCGTTCTACAGCTTCTTTATAGGGAAGCGAGACTGCGGCCTCTACGCACTTCACGATCTGCTCAGGAGCGAAAAAACCTCGAGTCTTTTTGGCCATACCATTACGATATTCATTAAAAAAATGTTCGTTCAGTTCCAAACCATCAACTTCTTCATCACTTATGCGTCTCGGCTTAGCATTTGCTGCCAGTAACTTTTTGGTGAATTGAGTGGCGCCATCACGCAGATCACCGTCAACAATTTCATCCACGGCACCCCATTCAAGTCCGTTGCTTGCTGAGAAGGGCGCTCCACTAATCATTGCGTCTAATGCTCTCTTTACTCCTATTAGTCGCGGCAATCGTTGTGTGCCTGTCGCTCCGGCTAGAAGGCCGAGAGTCACCTCTGGAAGTCCCAGCTTAGCGGAAGGGACAGCACACCGATAATGGCAGCCCATGGCGGTCTCAAAACCGCCGCCAAGTGCAGTACCATGGATCGCAGCCACAATTATTTTGTCGTTGGCTTCCATCTGGTGAATAACTTTGGGCAACCACGGATCTTCTGGTGGTTTACCGAACTCAGTAATATCGGCACCTGCAATCCAAGTACGTCCTTCGCAGATTAAAATAGCAGCTTTGGCTTCATTGTCATTCGCAAACATCGTAAAAGCAGCCTCCAGTCCTTGTCTAACCGGGAGCGATAAGGCATTCACTGGAGGATTATTTACTGAGATATACGCGATCTGATCCTCACGCTTATATGTAACTACTTCTGACATCACAACATTTCCTTTTTACTTTTAGCAAATCATGCTTCTTAAATAATATTCTCGTTAGTATAGAACAATCATTATGCATTCACATCAACGACGACTCTGCCACGGATCTCTCCCCGAAGAATCGCTGCGCCAAGCTCAGGGACCTTGGCCAAAGGCTCAACGGTATAAACGTCTGCGAGTGCTATAGGATCTAATAAGGCGCCCAAATCATTCCACGCGCGCTCCCTCACATCCATCGGTGCCATAACCGAATCGACTCCCTGTAAACAGACGTTTCTCAGGATAAATGGAAGCACGGTAGACGGTAAATCTGCCCCACCGGCTAAGCCACACGCGGCAACAATTCCATTATATTTAGTTTGAGCGAGCGAGGTCGCGATAGTTGTAGATCCAACACTGTCGACACACGCGGCCCACAACTCTTTCTCTAACGGCCGACTCTTCTTAGATAGCTCGTCACGGGAGATAACTTCTGATGCTCCAATTGATTTCAAATAATCCGCTGTCTCAGGCCTACCGGTACTAGCGCATACTTTGTATCCTAATTTACTCAGCAGTAATATTGCGACTGAGCCTACCCCACCCGCGCTACCTGTCACTAAGATGTCTCCATCAGACACTATCGTTCCGTGATCGCGAATAGCATTAACGCATAACATGGCGGTGTATCCTGCAGTACCTATAGCCATCGCGTCCTTATTAGAAAAGTTTTCCGGCACTCTAACCAAAAAGTCACCATTTATTCTTTGCTTCTGGCTGTAGGCGCCCCAGTATCGCTCAGACAAGCCATAACCATTTGCTAGCACTCTATCACCGCTTTTCCATCTCGGGTCATCAGACTCAACAACCGTGCCGGCAAGATCGATCCCACAAACCATAGGGAATTTTTGACACACTTTACCTTGGTCGGTAACAACTAACCCATCTTTATAATTCAAAGTAGAGTAATCTATATCTATCAGTACGTTTTCATCGGGCAAGTCATTAAGACCTAAGGCCTCCACTCCCACTGAGAAATTGCCATCCTCGTCCTTATTGGCAACCAACGCATTAAATTTTTCACTCATGTAAATTCTCCGAAATATTATGTAAGCATATGTTTAATATAGATTTTATAAGAAAAATCCGCGATCCGAAGATTCTAAAATAAACACTTAAGAATCTCTGCAATCATTCGCGTAATCTGACCCAGAATCTATCGTCGCCATATAGTCAAGCCGTCTATCCTATGATTATAATCAAGCCGAGCGCGGAACGCATAATATTATTATTAATTGATACTCATTAATAAAGGACCCACTAAACTTGATGGAAAATATTTCGAATTGGAAACATCCATTTACACAGATCTCTGATGCTACCCGGATCTTTGACGAGAATAATTATATAGCGGACAAAGCTATCTCCCTAACGACAAAGCTCGCATTGGACTTGCAAAAACCGATACTCCTTGAAGGCGAAGCAGGAGTTGGAAAAACACAGTTAGCCAAAACTTTGGCCAATATTATTGATTCTCCCTTGATTCGACTGCAATGCTATGAAGGGCTAGACGCATCTTCGACGCTTTATGAATGGAATTATGCACGACAAATATTAGAAATTCGACTAGCAGAGTCGTCTGAGGAAAAAAAGAAAAATCTTGAAAAATCAATTTTCGGAGAAGATTTCCTCTTTGCGCGCCCACTACTCCAAGCTATCCGCCATAGTGGGGAGAAACCTCCAGTACTCCTCATCGATGAAATTGATCGGGCTGACGAGGAGTTCGAAGCTTTTCTTTTAGAGCTGCTGTCCGATTTCCAAATTACTATTCCAGAAATTGGCACGTTTACGGCGAAGATACCTCCAATAGTTGTGCTCACAAGTAATCGAACTAGAGAACTTAATGACGCTCTCAAAAGGAGGTGTCTGTATTTGTGGGTTGACTACCCCTCACCAGAGAAGGAAAAAGAGATCATTTTACGCCATGTACCGCTAATTGAAAGCCAACTAGCTACCAGCGTGACGATAGTAATGGAGAACCTTAGAAAGATTGATTTTCTTAAAAAGCCAGGTGTTGCTGAAACAATTGATTGGTCAAAAGCTCTACTCGGTTTGGAGCAAGAAGTAATAACACCGGATATTTTAGTTGAAACTTCTGGTGTTCTTCTCAAATACAAAGACGATATAGACCGGCTTAAATCTGCAGATTTAAAACAAGTTATTAAATAAGTAAATGAGTGTTGAACTGGCAAACAAGAATGGTCAGTCATTGACTAACCATACTTTCGCTATCTTTAACAAAGCTCGGGATGCTGGAATACAAATTAGCCCCTCGCGAACTATCGATGTGTTTAAGTCATTATCCTCGATAGATCTATCAGATAGAACTCAGTTTCAAATTGCCCTACGTGTGAACCTAGTCTCTAGTAAAGAGCACGAAGTCATATTTGACCGAGTTTTTTATAACTATTGGAATAATATACCAGAGAGCGACGGTGACTATATTTTGGCCAACTCTGAGATGATCCGAGGTGACTTAGAGGTTGGTTTATCAAATGAAGGTCACAGGGATATGCTCAGTGAAAGCGACTCTTTCGCCGACAGCGAAGTATCCAGAAAATCTAATTTAGGCTTCAGATGGGACGATCAATCAGCAGCGCTGCAAAGACTAATCAGGTCTATCACTAGGAAACTAGCGACCAGACCATCTCGTCGTCGAAAAATTTCAGGCAGAGGGGATCGAATCGATGTGCGTCATTCGGTTCGCAAATCCATTCCTTTTGGAATGGAGTTATTAAAACTCTCAAAAACTAAGCCAAAAGTAAGAAAGACTCGCATCATAATGCTCTGTGACGTAAGCGGCTCAATGGATGTGTTTAATCCTTTTTTGCTTCAGTTGATGCTAGGTGTACAAAAACTGCTAAAAAATTCGCGCACGATAGTGTTTAGTACCAGAATTAGCGAGATCACAGGCCTGTTAAAAGGACAAAGTGTTCTTGACGTGCTTAACAAAGTGGCAAAGGCAGTCCGTCACTGGAGCGGTGGAACAAATATCGCGGAAGCTATCGCACAATTGAACAGAGGGATGTTACTAGAGGGTTCACCCAAAAGCACCGTGCTTGTGATTGTAAGCGATGGATATGACAACGGCGATATCGAACGAATCGTAAAGGAGTTGACAATAACGAAGCGTCAGATCCGGTCCCTAGTTTGGATCAACCCAATGTACGGAGCGTCTAGCTTCGAGGTTCGCTCAAAAACCATGAAAGCCGCATTGCCTTTTATCGATGAATTTCTACCCGCGTACAATACTGAAAGCCTAGAAAAACTTATTGCAGGCCTTAATCGCATTAAATAAATCCACAGCACCGTATAACTCGGTCTCAACAGATGCTATAAGCGTTTATTCGTAACAATTACCGTCCAATTTAGCTGTCTCTCTAGCAAAATCATCCATACTCTTTGGCCACTGCGTGACAAAACGACCTGACGGACCAGCTCGATAATAAAAGTCATTCCCGCAAGCGTGTTGCCAAACATCTATTCCTTTGATGTCATCCTGCAATTTATCATTAAACTTGCGCATAACATCTTTTTTTATATCGCTCATCACAACACCTTCCGCTCGCATTGTTTCTAGTCGTCGAATAATATACTTGACCTGCTCCTCAATCATCACCAGAATACAGCCTTGATTTGTGTTGGGGCCGTACAACATAAATAAGTTTGGAAAGCCGTGGGTGCTGATGCCGAGATAAGCCTGTGGCCCATCGCTCCAAGCATCACGAATACTCACCCCATTCTTACCCTTGACATCAATGGCACTCAGGTAAGTTGTCGTTTCAAATCCAGTCGAATAAATCAGAACATCCAGTTCGGTTAACAAACCATCAGATGTGATAACACCTTTTGACGTAATCGAATCGATATCGGTCGTATTAAGGCGCACATGCTTCTTATTAAAGATTGGATAATATACGTCTGAGAATAAAGGTCTTTTACAACCGAATGGATGCTGAGGTGTAAGCGCCTCTCGCGTCTTGGGATCTGTAACCTCAGCAATCCTAGCTAAACCAGATTTTTCTATCTTGGACAGTATTTCTTTCTCAGTAAAAGTAGCCAGAGTATTCCATAATCGATAGGTTTCGTTCCGACTTGCGGCAACTAGTGAAGGCTCTTCGCGGAAGGCCAATAACTCCTGTTCGGTATAGGGAGTGTTATTCTTCGGCACCACCCAATTTGCAGTCCGCTGAAATAAGTGCAGTTCAGACACGCGATCCACTATCTCGGGCACAAACTGGATCGCACTTGCCGCGATACCGATGACTCCGACTTTCTTACCACGGAGATCGATATCATGGTTCCATCGTGCTGAGTGGAAGTACTCGCCAGAAAATAGTTCTCGCCCCTTAATCTTGGGCCATACTATATTGTTGAACATTCCTAACGCACTCACGACGATCCGCGAACAGATAGACTCGCCAGCTTTAGTAACAGTCGTCCAAACCTCGTTACTATCGTCCCAAGTAATACTAGCCACTTCAGTATCGAGTTTTATACGGTCACGTAATCCATATTTATCGGTACAGAAATTTAGGTATCGTAGAATTTCAGCCTGTCCACCAAAGGGACGACTCCAATCTAACTTTGGTTCAAAGGAAAACGAGTACAAATGAGACTGAACGTCACATTCGGCTCCAGGGTAGGTATTGTGATACCAAGTACCACCGACACCCCCTGCTTTGTCTAATATCACAAAATCTTCAATTCCGGCATTTTTCAATTGTATGCCCATGCAGATCCCTGAGGAGCCAGCACCTATTATCAATACCTCTTGATCAATCGAGTTATTCATATTTCCCCCTCGTAGCATATCATCTCAAGCACCTAACCTATTAACTGAGCTAGCCAACACTGCTCCTCTAGGTACACCAGCGTTAACGAAGGCACCTCTTGTAGGTTCTTCGGTTAAATAGCTTACCATGCAAGTCCTCGCCGCCAACAAACCTTCTAAGGAGATCCCAGTCTTTAGGCCCATTGATTCAAGCATGAATACCAAGTCTTCGGTTACGATGTTCCCACTCGCGCCCGGAGCATAGGGACAACCCCCTAGCCCCCCCAAAGACGAATCGAATCTCCTTACACCAGCATCTAAGGCCGCACCCACATTGGCTAACCCAAGGCCTCTAGTATCGTGGAAATGCGCACTTACGGGGATATCCCCAACAGTCGACAGAACAAGTTCAAAGACTTCTCGACATTGTGAGGGATTCGCAAAGCCGACTGTATCTGCGATAACAATTTCATCAGGTTCATGCGCAAGAAGCTCCTCAAGTACTTTTATCACGCTATGAACCTTAATCTCTCCCGATATTGTACACCCAAAAACAGTCGCCAAACCGGCTGCCAACCTTACATTAGCGTGTTCTCGGTGCTCTTTCCTATAATCACATATCCGACCAAAATCAGCTATGGCATCGGCTACCGACTTTCTTACGTTAGCTTGACTATGTGCTTCTGAGACAGAGAGAACATAATTCAATTGCTGGACACCACTCGCAAATCCGTCAATGGCTCCTCTAAAGTTGGGCACCAGTGCTGAGGTATGCAGAGTAGGCTCAGAACCTACAGCAGATATCACCGACTTGGTATCCGCTAATTGAGGCAAAAGCTTGGGAGGAACAAATGAGCCGAGCTCTATCTCAGGAACACCTGCATCAGTCTCTAAACGAATCCAGTCCAACTTCGCCTCGGTTGGAAAAATTGTTTCGATACTCTGCAAACCATCACGCAACCCAACTTCTCGGACCCAAATATCGTCGTTCGTCCTCATCGTAACACCCTCACTGTTAGGTACCTGTGAATTTAGGCTTCCTTTTTTCGTTAAATGCGGCTACCCCTTCTTGCCGGTCATTCGTTGGGATCATTTTATTATAAGCCTCTAACTCGTACATATATCCGACATTCCGATCGGTTTGCATCGAAACACTGATAGATTTTTTGGCCTGCTTCACCGATATTGGAGCGTTGTTCGCTATCTTCTCAGCTACCAGCATCGTTTCTGCCATTAAACTATCCTTTGGCAACACTTTATTTACAAGCCCCCAAGACTCGGCTTCAACAGCAGAAAACGGTACGCCTGTGTATATGATTTCTCTCGCCCTACGCTCTCCTACCGCATGCGGCAAATTAAGAGTGCCGCCAGCTCCCGGCATTATCCCAAGAGTGATCTCGGTCAACGCAAACCTAGCAGTGTCTGCTGCGTATAGAAAATCGCACCCAAGTGCAAATTCGCAACCCCCGCCATAAGCTGCCCCATTAATACACCCAATTACTGGTATTGGACAGTCACGCATTAAACGAACCATTTGCTCATATATAGCATGCTGTTCTTGCCATTGGCGATCAGTCATTCCGTTTCGATCCTTTAGATCACCTCCTGCACAAAAGATCTTATCTCCTGCACCAGTGACTACGAGACACCGAGTATCTTTTGAGTCAACGTAGTAATCGGTAAAGACTTGTCTCAGCTCTATACCCATTTGAGTATTCATTGCATTCGCGCGTTCAGGCCTGTTAAAGGTTAATAGAGAAACGTGAGGAGATTTTTCCTCTAGAAGAATTGTCTGATACTCACTCATTTAACAAATACCTCTTAGGAAAAGTACTTAATTAGACATTAAGCAAAACGGAGGACGATCTTACCCATTTGCTGCGAATGTAGCATTCGCTCATGAGCCACAATGGCATCCGAAAAATCAAAGATCTGATCGATGATTGGCTCTAGTTTATTATCACTCACGAAGTCAAACATTTCCTGAAACTCTTCAAGCCTGCCCATAGTAGTGCCCTGAATACGAATTTGCTTAAAAAATAATTTAGCCATATTAAGTCCACGGGATGGATTGCCCTGCGTCGCTCCAAAGAAAACGTATCTCCCACCATTTTTAAGCGCATCTAAAACAGTATTCATACCATCCCCACCACCACTATCAATAACCAAATCAATCGAGCCTATTTCAGACCGCAATTCTTTGACCCATGAATCATTCGAATAATTGTAGCCTGCAACAGCACCTTCTCTCATGGCCGTATTGATTTTATCTTGGCTACTTGACGTGACAATAACCTCTGCACCTCTTTCTTTTGCCCACAATAGCGCAAATCCAGCAGCTCCACCTCCGATTCCAGTCACCAGAACTTTATCACCTTTTTTTACCTCGCCGTGCGTAACTACTGCTCGCCAAGCTGTCAGGCCCGCCAGGGGGAACGCAGCAGCTTGTTCCCAGCTCAAATGCATAGGCTTAGGATAAATAGAGCTTTTAGGCACGCAAATATATTCGGCAAAGGTACCCTGGTCCGGCATACCTAGTACCCGAAAATTTTTACCGCCACACAGTGGATCATCTCCCCACTCTAGCGCGGGATAGATCACTACCTCGCTATCTAAGCATTCTTTTGAGGTCCCTACACCCACTGCATCTACGATACCTGAACCATCGGATCCTGCGATCGCTGGCATCTGAATACCTGGATATTGGCCTACAGTCATCCATACGTCTCGTCGATTGAGAGCGGCACACTTTAACTTGACTCTCACTTCGTCGGGCCGAGGATCAGGGACGTCAACATCGACAAAAGACAAACTACTAGGGCCGTCACTTCCGCTAAGAGTCAGTGCTCTCATCGACCTTACCAGCCTTTAAAATCAGGTTTACGTTTCTCAACAAAGGCGCTTACACCTTCTTTAGTATCCTTGGACGCGCGCGCTAATCCCGCAATTGCTCGTGTTTCCATTTCCATTTGAGTCTCCAATCCATTTGAGAGGCTGTCTGCTACTAATCGTTTTGCTTCCCCATAAGCCAAAGTAGGACCGCTAGCTAATTGTTGCGCCACTTCCATCACGCGCGGCATGAGATCGTCTGCCGGCAGTACCTCATTCACTAACCCCCATTCAAGTGCCTCAGAAGCAGTCAATACGTCGTTGAGCAATATTAACTGCATAGCTTTAACTTTGCCGACTAAACGCGGCAGAAACCAAGTACTACTCCCATCAGGAGACACGCCAGCCTTAGTGTACGCTTCAGTGAAAACAGCTTTTTCCGAAGCGAACACCAAGTCACCACTAATCGCCATCGAGAATCCGGCTCCTGCAGCGACTCCGTTCACTGCCACTAAAAATGGAGCGTTCATGCGCGCAAATCGAGATACCGCCGCGTGCAAACCGGCTGTTGCATACCGCATGTACTCAGACATACCTTCACCTTCTGCGTGAAATGCCGGCAAATCACCTCCCGCAGAAAACATTTTGCCAGCACCCGTAAACACCACTGCACGAATAGATGGATCTGAGTCACAGTGCGTGGCTGCTTTGAGTAATTCTTCAGACATACGGTCATTTAAACTGTTCGCATTATTTGGGCGGTTAAGCGTAATAATTGCAACAGCTCCGTCCATTTCAAAATTTATGGCTTCGAAATCAGTACCAAACTTCATAGCGGTCACCTCAATTGATTCAAATAATAATATTGTCTTTTAAACTTAAATACACTGTCACAACTAAAATACTAAACTCAATAGTCGAAATACTCCAGACAGTATGATGAGTTCGAACTAACTACCGCGCTCCTCACGAACACGCTCACGCAGTCTTTTCATGACAGTCCCACGTTCTTGTTCGGTCATCAGCATCCAAGAGACTATCTCATCTTCAGTACGAAAACATCCTTGACATAAGCCATCTTCTAAAAAGCACAAATTTATACAGGGTGATTCTATCTCCACAGCGCTGCATTCTTTTTTGTGTTCAATGTTTGACTTAATCTACCTAGGTACTCAAGACCTAGTATGGCCCGGCTTCCGTACCAAGAGATCATTTCCCCATCAACTAAGTGAACCTTCCCGAACCAATTAAATTTCAATTCTAACTCACCAACATGCTTCGCCCTAAAAGTGTAGGGTTCGGTGCTTAAAAGACACGCGTCAATCGGCAAATCGTACATTTCCTCCTCTGACAGCGACGGGTATCTGGTCGACGGAGATGCCGGGACTGTTTGACAATTAATAATTTTCAGCATCTGCGCAATATACGTATTCTTAGAAACTGTCATCCAAGGATCGCGCCAGATAAGATATAAAACATTTAAACGGTCTAGATGCTTTGTATAGCTCGTTATCGTTTGTAATTTTTCTTCAAGCTGAACTAGCAGCTCTCCAGCTCTCTCCTCCTCGCCAAAAATTTGACCTAGCATTGAATAGAGCCGAGCATTATCTGTCACTGTATTAGGATGAGTGACAATGACATTATCTACTACTGCACATAAATCTTCATAAGTCTGCAATGTATTTTCATCAATGTTAACAACTACATGTGTTGGCTGTAACGCTATTAATTTTTTCATATTAATATCTTTAGTTCCGCCAACCTTAGGGACAATTTTCACCAACTCTTTTGGGTGAATGCAGAAACCAGTTCGACCCACGACCCTATCCCCCAAGCCTAATTCAAAGAGTAACTCAGTTATACTGGGCACTAGCGAAACTATCCTAGGTGAAGCTATTGCGCGGCAATGTTGATTGCCATAATCATCTAAAATCATATCAACATACTGAAATAATTCATCAGGTCTCACATATTACGACGATATTCACCCCCGACGTCATACAAAGCAGCCGATACTTGTCCCAAAGATGCGTATTTAACCGCTTCCATCAGTTGTTCGAAACAATTACCACGGGCTCTAGCGACTTCTTGCAGTGTAGAAAGCGCTTTCTCCCGATGCTCACTATGAATCTTTTGAAAATTCCTGACGGCATCTATCTGGTCTTTTTTCTCACTTTCACTAGAGCGCATTAGTTCTAGCTCTTTTATCTCATCCTCTTGCCCTTCTTTTGGTAAAAACGTATTTACTCCTATCAGGGGTAAACTACCGTCATGTTTTTTGTGCTCGTAGTACATACTTTCGTCTTGGATCTTTGACCGTTGGTACATAGTGTCCATTGCTCCCAACACACCTCCTCGCTCAGAAATACTATCAAACTCCTTATACACGGCCTCCTCTACAAGATCAGTTAGTTCATTTACCACAAACGAGCCTTGCCAAGTATTTTCACAAATATTCAAGCCAAGCTCACGGTTTATAACTAGCTGTATTGCTACAGCCCTGCGAACAGATTCTTCCGTTGGCGTGGTAATCGCTTCATCGTAAGCATTAGTATGCAAGCTATTACAATTATCGAACAGCGCATAAAGCGCTTGGAGCGTTGTTCGAATATCATTGAAGCTAATTTCTTGCGCATGAAGACTCCGCCCCGACGTTTGTATATGATACTTGAGCTTCTGACTCTTAGAATTTGCACCGTAACGCTCCCTCATCGCTCTCGCCCATATCCGGCGTGCGACACGACCAATCACAGTGTATTCAGGATCCATACCATTAGAGAAAAAGAAACTCAGATTAGGCGCAAAATCATCAATAGACATACCTCTCGCAAGATAGTATTCAACTATGGTGAAGCCATTCGATAATGTAAACGCTAGCTGTGAAATAGGGTTCGCTCCCGCTTCAGCGATGTGATAACCGCTTATAGAAATACTGTAAAAATTCTGCACTTGATGATCAACAAAATAGGCTTGTACATCGCCCATGGCTTTCATCGCAAACTCGGTAGAGAAAATGCATGTATTTTGCGCTTGATCCTCTTTCAAGATATCCGCTTGCACGGTACCTCTAACCGACTTCAATGTACGCGCCTTAATGTCTTGATAAGTCTTCGCATCGACCACATCTGCGCCTGATAAGCCCAACAAGCCTAAGCCTAAGCCATTATTTTGAGGAGGAAGCTCTCCTTGATAAGCTGGACGAGTTTTCCCTTCGAACATTCTAGAAATCTTTTTATTAGCCTCTTCCCAGCCTCCTGTCTCTTCCAGATATTTCTCTATCTGTTGGTCGATCGCGGCATTCATAAAAAATGCCAAGACAATCGGCGCAGGACCGTTTATCGTCATCGATACTGAGGTAGTGGGTGCGCACAGATCAAAGCCAGAATAAAGTTTCTTCGCGTCATCAACCGATGCTATAGAAACTCCTGAGTTGCCAACTTTGCCATAGATATCAGGTCTTTCATGAGGATCTTCACCATACAACGTAACCGAATCAAACGCCGTAGATAATCGTGAAGCAGGCTGCCCCTCAGACAAATAATGAAATCTTCTGTTAGTCCGCTCAGGTGTACCTTCTCCAGCAAACATTCGGATCGGGTCCTCCCCTTCTCTTCGGTAGGGGAAAACGCCACCGGTATAAGGATAGCCACCGGGAAGATTTTCCTTCATCAAAAAACGTAATTGGTCCGACCATCCATCAAATTTTGGTGGTGCTATCTTAGGTATCCTTTGCTGACTCAAACTCAGTTTGTAATTATCTCCAGTGATTTCTTTTCCTCGCACTTCATAGCTGTACTTTTCTGAGGTAATCCCGGCCAAGCGTCGCTGCCAACCCAAAAGTAACTGACGCGCTTCGGCACCGATATCATCAAGAGCCGAATTATAACGCTGTCGCAGCGTCATCAATGACTTATCTTGACTCTCCAAAAGAGCTGTCTGAGCGTAAGGTTCGAATGCTGCAGGATGTTCTGGATCATCTAGTTCACCGAGGGCGCTATAACAGTATTGAGCGCGATTAGCTGATTCGCATAATTCTTCAATCTGTTTATTTACGCCACGTCCTTGTTCGGCAATTTCAGACAAGTAACGAACCCTATTACCGGGAATCAAAACCGTTGCCTTAGGTTCTTTGACTTTTATTTCACTTTCAAAAGACCACGTTGCGTCACCAAGCAGCTGAGCAACTTTCTCACACAATTGTGAGAACATCCAAGACACGCCAGGGTCGTTAAACTGACTCGCAATAGTGGGGTAAACTGGAATATTTTCGTCTTCAATTTCAAATTCCAGATGATTCCGTTTCCATTGCTTACGAACATCTCGCAGTGCATCTTCAGCTCCCCGCTTGTCGAACTTGTTCAAAATAATGACGTCTGCAAAATCAAGCATGTCAATTTTTTCGAGTTGACTTGCAGCTCCATACTCGCTTGTCATTACGTAGATTGAAGCGTCGACCAGATCGACAATTTCACTGTCGCTTTGGCCAATACCCGCAGTCTCTACGATAATCATATCAAAGCCTACAGACTTCAAAAAAGTAATAGCGTCTGCCAGCATCGCGCTCGTTGAGACATGTTGGCGTCGAGTAGCCATAGAGCGCATGAATAGATTCTCATGCCGCAGACTGTTCATTCTTATTCTGTCCCCAAGTAAAGCTCCACCTGTTCGTCTACGTGTTGGATCGACAGCTAAAACTGCGATTTTTTTCTCGGGAAAATATTGGCAAAAACGCGACATAATCTCATCCGTGACGCTACTCTTTCCCGCACCACCTGTCCCAGTTATTCCTATCACAGGCGTATTTCCAGAGGCCATCTGCCACTCTTTCCGGAGTCTCTCAAGCTTGTTATCAGAGACGACTGAGTCCTCAAGGGCGGAAAGCATTTGAGCAACACTATAAAAATCATCGATCGTAACGTTTCCGGGAATCTTTGATGTAAGTCTTGCGTCCTCAGACCGTTTCACTAAATCACTGATCATTCCGGTCAGACCCATTTTCATTCCATCATTAGGATGGTAGATCCGCTCCACACCATAAGATTCCAGATCGGAAATTTCCTCAGGCGTGATCGTTCCGCCCCCTCCACCAAAAACTCTAACGTGACCTGCCCCAGCATCTCTTAGCATATCAACCATATAGCGGAAATATTCATTATGACCGCCTTGATAAGAACTCATAGCAATACCGTCCGCGTCCTCCTGTATTGCTGCATTCACCACATCTGCGACAGAGCGATTGTGGCCCAAGTGAATTACTTCAACACCCTCCGCTTGAATCATACGTCGCATGACATTAATGGCAGCGTCATGACCGTCAAACAAAGACGCCGCTGTTACGAAACGCATTGGGGACACTGATATAGGCGTCTCCTCGTTACCAGATACATCTTCGACTTTAGTACTCATATTTAAATCTCCATTAGTGCGCCTTTCCCAACGCCAACGCTGTCTGTGTTTTTAATATTGTATGAAGTTCCCTTATATGCTCAACATTCTCTGGGTCGGCGAGCCACTGATATACGATACCGATAATCGCGGCACAGAAGTTCTGAGCCGCTCCTCGGTAATCGACGGTCGAAGAGAGTTCCTTATTTACAACAGCTTTTTGTATCCAGTTTTCCACATCCCTACGCCGTCTGTGATGGATATTTGCCACGACCTCCCTCAGGCCTTGGTCAGGGCCAATAGAATTAAACCAAAGTATGTAGAATGCTCTTATGTTATTTGCGCCCTGTGTGATGAATGCTTGATGAGCATCTACCGCGGCACCAATAGCACGCACGCCCACTTCATCTCTCACGGCGAGCCTCAGTTCCTTAAGCCATAACTCTCCTACGGAGCGCACGATAAAAGTGAAAAGCTGGTCTTTTGTTCCAAATCGGTGACTTGCCAAACCCCTGCTGTAACCAGCTAATTCGCCGACTTCCTTCAAAGTAGTTCTTGTTGTACCTTTAGCACAAATCAGCTCCACGGCGGCACTGAGCATCTTCGCATCCGACAACGCTGTCCTTTCAGCTTGTGTACGACGATCTTTTTCTAATAGCGCAGCTGTGCTCATATAGCAATTATCAGTTATATATTACTTGCTCGCAACAAGTAATTTTTACTATATTATAATCAATATCTTGAAGAGGTTATCTAAGTCTTATTCTATTTAAAAGAGTAGGTCTCAGTAGGGAACTTTCCTCCTTTCACCTCCGTAACATAGCTACCTACTGCATTTTGTATGGAGTTAGAACCTTCCATATAATTCTTAGAAAATCGCGTACGCTTACCAGGCGCTATATCGAGTACGTCATACAATACCAAGATTTGACCGTCCACATCTGGTCCAGCCCCAATACCAATAACTGGGACCTTTGCGCTCTTGGTGATCTCTCGTCCCAGTCCAGTCGGGACACACTCCAATAAAAGCAGATCAGCACCTGCAACTTCTAGGGCGGCTGCATCCTCTAGCATTTTATCCGCAGCTGCGGCCTCCCGACCTTGTACTTTGTATCCACCATACTTGTGAATTGCTTGGGGAGTTAAACCAAGATGTGCACACACAGGCACCCCACATTCGGTGAGCCGCCTGACCATATCGATTTCTAATTCACCCCATTCAAGCTTAACCATCGCCGCCCCACCCTCTTTCATAATCCTGGCAGCATTACTTAAACAATCATGAGGGGAGGAGTAGCTCATAAAAGGCATATCGGACATCAACAAAGCACGAGACAGTCCTCTTGATACGAGCTGGGTATGGTAAATTATCTCGTCTACGGTCACTGGAATAGTTGTCTCTCGTCCCTGAACAACCATCCCTACAGAATCTCCAACTAAAACAAAATCAACACCTGCTTGATCAAGAACCATCGCAAAAGCCGCATCATAAGCGGTCATCGCGGCAATTTTCTCCCCGCCTTCTTTCATAAGCTTCAAAGTTGCATTTGTAACTTTAGAACTTGTATCAGTTTGCACGCTCATTGTTAAGTACCACTCGTCATATAATAAATTTTCTATTGTTCCTTTCGATGGAACGAAAAAATAGGGCTAAATGCCCTCGGTGTGAATCCATTTCTCTATTGCATCAGCGATTTCTACAGGGGAGTCTTCCTGAATAAAGTGAAGTCCTTTTACTTTAACCTCTTGCTGGTTTGGCCATGTCCGGGCGTAGTCCCGAGGAAGTCCGCTTAATATCATCCCCGGATCAGCATCGATGAAAAGTTTCGGTATATTACTCTGGCTTAAAAATTCTCCATAATTCTCTACAATGTCGCAAACTTCTTTCGGTTCGCTCTCAAGCGGAATTTGACGTGGCCAAGTCAGTGTGGGCCGGCGGTCTTCTCCAGCATTCTTGAAAGGCTCTATATAGGCCTCCATTTCATCAGCTTCAAGCTGTCTGAGAATAGACGCGGGTAAAACTTTTTTAACAAAAACATTTTTCTCCAAAACTACCTCTTCACCAGCACTGCTCCTAAAGGTCTGAAAAATGTCTCGCGCAGACTCAGGCCAAACATCCCAGGTCAATGGACAGACGATAGCCTCCATATAACACACGCCTGAGACACGCCCAGGATACTGTGCAATGTGATCAAAGCCCAGTGCACTTCCCCAATCATGAATTACCCATATAACATCCTGCTTGACGTCTAACGCGTCTAAAGCACCATGTAAGTAGTCTCGATGTTCAACGAATGTATATCGATCGGGACCAGAAGGGGTTAGTTTTTCAGAGTCACCCATACCAATCAAATCAATCGCAATGCATCGTCCTAGATGGGCTAATTTTGGCATGATATTTCTCCACAGGTATGAAGATGTGGGGTTGCCATGCTGGAAAATAATTGGTCGACCTTCTCCCATCTCGACGTAGGCCATGCGACTGCCATTCACTTCAACAAATTTCTTCTTTGCCGTCCATTCATTCATAGATCTATCCTTTTTTTATTCAAGTTATGCCCCGCGGCAAATAACATGAGTCAGAGACATCGCTAAGCATTTCGACCGACAAGCAATATCTATTGAGCAGTAAGGAAAATTCAAATACCCCTATCTACTTTTAATTTGCTCCGCAAGCGCTGTAACGCGCTCGGCTAGCACAAGATGCGGTTTATCTATCATCTTTCCATCAATCTGCAATGTACCCGCCTCAGGGTTATTCTTGAAGGCCTCAATAACTGCCTTAGCGTGAGACAATTCCTCAAGGCTGGGAGAGAATGCTTTATTGATAACCTCAACTTGGGCAGGATGAATGCAAATTTTCCCAGTAAATCCGTCACGACGGGCATCATCACACACAACTCGCAACTGATCTAAATCCCTAAAATCTGCCATAACGGTATCGATAGCTTGCACATGCGCGGCGTGAGCCGCAAATAAGCACAGCGATCTGGTCATTTGATAAGGCGCTGTCCAATCTTTATTTGGTAGCGTATTCGCACTGGCGCCTACTGCCGCTCCTAAATCCTCTGCTCCCCAAGTTAGGCTTGAGACACGCTTAGGACTATCAACATACTGGCCCATGGTAAAGATAGCAGCTGCTGTCTCCGAGATAAGGGGTAACATTGCTATAGAACTCTGAGCGATTCCGTGCTCCGCCTCTAATACATCCATATAATGCGACACACAAATAACATCGTCTAATCCGTTTGATTTGGGGAAGACAACACCGTCTGGCGCAGCGGGAATCACGGTCGCAAGATCGTTTAAAATCATTCCAGAATCTAACGGATTAACTCTTACGTAGAATTTAACGCTTGAATCAGTCTTAGCCTTTAAAAAGTCTCTGACCATTTCCCTCGCTAATGGTTTACGAGCTTCTGCGACCGAGTCTTCTAAATCTAGAATGACGCAATCAGCTCCGATTGTTGAAGCCTTAAGCATTTTCTTTTCACTATCACCAGGAGCAAACAATAATGAACGCAACATTACGAAGGTTTCCTTAGAATAAGGCCAGATCTTTTACAATAGGCAACTAGATCATCGTTTTGATTGAAGGCGCTATGCGCAAATAGCACGATGCCATTGTTCGGTCTCGATTTACTATCGCGTTTCTCCAAGATCTCAGTTTCAACGCGAATGGTATCGCCATGAAAGCAGGGCTTAGGAAAACGAACTTCATCCCAACCTAAATTAGCGACCGCCGTTCCCAGAGTTGTATCATACACAGTAATACCTACCATTAAAGACAGCGTAAAACAGCTGTTGACTATTCTTTGCCCGAACTCAGTATGCTCTCTGCAGTACTCATCGTCTAAGTGCAGTTTAGCTGGATTGTGAGTCATAGTTGTAAACAACACATTATCAGTCTCAGTTATGGTGCGGGTAATAGCGTGTTCAAATTTTTGACCAACACTAAATTCTTCGTAAAACAATCCTGCCATCGTGCCTCTCCTATTTATCAACTAAATCGTACTTTTAACAAAGTCTTGTCAACCACGGTCAATTAATTACCAATCACAAAAATAAATCCTTGTACTTTTCCCGTAATTCAGTTTTCTGAATTTTCCCCATAGCATTTCGCGGCAGTTCATCGAGCGTCACTATCGCTTTTGGAAGTTTGTATTTTGCTAACTTGTCAGACAAAGTGTCAAGCAGAGTCTCTCTACATAATTCTTTCTCGTTGGTCGTCACGACCGCCGCAACAACAGCCTCACCGAAGTCAGAGTGCTCAACACCAAACACAGCAACTTCTAATACGAGGTTATCTTGTTCAATCTCTTTTTCAACTTCCTTAGGATATACATTTAACCCACCGCTTATGATCATGTCCTTTGAGCGACCCGATATATAAAGGTACTCGTCGTCATCCAAGTAGCCTTGATCACCAGTAATGAACCAACCATCTTTTGTGAAGGCCTCAGAGGTTTTTTCTGGAAGATTCCAATATTCGGGAAACACATTCTCACCCTTAACTTCAATAGACCCTATTCTATTGGCACCACCATCTGCCTTATTAATACTTGAGATGCGGAGTTTCACACCGGGAAGCACCTGACCAACTGAGCCAGCTATTCGATTGCCATTGATAGGATTTGAGGTGTTGACCCCTGTCTCAGTCATACCGTATCGCTCCAACACCGATTTACCGGTGCGAGCCTTAAACCGTGCGAACAATTTCTCAGACAAAGGTGCTGATCCAGAAATAAACACTCGAACAGACCGGCAACAATTAGCACTGAAAGTAGGATCGGCCAGTAACCGAGAATAATATGTTGGCACGCCTGCCATCACGGTGCTATCAGCCAACTCGGCAATTACTTCTTTTACATCAAAAGCGAGCGCGTATTTAATCTGACAGCCGCTCAGCAATGAGGGCCCCAGCAATATGAATAGCCCATGGACATGAAATACGGGCAGAACATGAAGTACGGTATCGCTTGAATCAAACTCCCACAGATCCTTTAATGTACTGGCGTTGCTAAAAAGGTTTCCATGAGTTAACCGAATACCTTTAGGGTCACCAGTAGTACCTGAAGAATACAAGAGTGCCGCCGTGTCATCCCCACGCATCTTTACCGTTTCAAATGATCTGTAGTGCTCTGAGCGAGGCCGAAAAAGTCTGTCCCCGTCGCGACCATCTAAAGGCAATATCTCAGTATTTTTTTTTCGGTCGACGCCATCAAATTTACTACGCAAATCGTGGGATGAAACTATTAATTTAGGCTTTGCATCTCTTAGAAAGAATTGAATCTCAGACGGCGTGTATGCGGGATTTAACGGATGAAAAATACAACCAACTCGTAAGCATCCCAGATAGAGCCAAAGAAAATTAAGAGACTTCCCTCCTATGACTGATACTAGATCACCTTTAGTCAAACCAAAATCTGTAAGGGTAGAGGCTACGGTTCCTGTGATCTTATCAACATCGTTATAAGTAAACACCTCTCCTTTGCACACAAGGGCGCGATTTCTCATCTGGAATTGCTCACGAAAACGTGAGTACAGATTCTCGCTTTCGCTCATATCTTTTAAACTCTTATGCCACTAAAGAGAGCGAGAAATAAGCTCCTTCATAATCTCGTTAGAGCCGCCGTAGATCATTTGCACACGACTGTCAGCAAAATAATGTGCGACAGGGTATTCCATCATATAGCCGTAACCACCATGCAGTTGAAGACATTGATGCGCGGCTTCAAATTGCTTCTCCGAGCACCACCATTTAGCCATCGACGCAGTCTCATTATCCAAACGATCCTCATTTAGCTCACCAATACAGTAATCAATAAAAACTCTAGAAATTTTTGCCTCGGTAGCTATCTCTGCTAGTTTGAACTTAGTGTTTTGAAAATCCATTAAAGGCTTCTTGAACGCCTTACGCTCTTTGGTGTACTCGATGGTCTGCTCAAGTACTGCTTCTACAGCAGCAATAGCTCCCACCCCAATAATTAGTCGCTCCCGCGGCAACTGCGCCATTAACTGGTAGAAACCTTGTCCTTCCTCGCCACCCAAAATATTTTCAATAGGAATACGGCAATCGTCAAAGAATAATTCACACGTATCTTGGCCTTTCATTCCCACTTTTTTAAGCGGTTTATTTCGGCTAAAACCTTCCAAGTCATCAACTTCACACATTAGGAGAGAAACCCCCTTAGCACCCTCGTTCGGATCTGTCTTACACACCACGCAAACTAAATTCGCATTGTAGCCATTCGTGATAAATATTTTAGAACCGTTAAGTACATACTCGTCGCCGTCTCTTACCGCCTTGGTTGTGATCGACTGCAGATCCGAACCGGTCCCGGGCTCAGTCATCGCAATAGATGTAATAACATCGCCTGACGCCATACCTGGCAACCAGCGATGCTTTTGTTCTTCGGTCCCATATTTAACGATATAATGAGCAACTATGCTCTGTATCCCGTTACCGAAACTTGAAATACATAGCCTCAGCAATTCTTCGTAAGTAATCACGTCAAAGCCGAAATCCCCGCCGCCACCACCATACTCAGCCGGAACATCGGGACAAAGAAGACCCATTTCACCTGCTTTTTTCCAATATTCTTTTTCAGGGTAACCTTGCTCAACCCAATGTTCCCTTTGTGGCAAAAATTCAGACTCGAGAAACTTACGAACCCCATCTCGATACATATCGTGGTCTTCGGTCATCCAAGGTGATCTGTAAGCGTTCATATTCTCTCTCCAACTAAAGCAAGTTTATTTGTAAATCATTAAGCAGCATGCAGTCCAAAAACCGACACGCTAGCTACATTACGAAAGGGGTGCCCACCTAAATTATGAGTCAGCCCCATAGTCGGGCTATTTAACTGTCGTTCGCCAGCTCGCCCTTGAAGTTGCAAATATATTTCATACGCCATTCGCAAACCACTCGCACCGATGGGATGCCCAAAGCATTTAAGCCCCCCATCAATTTGGCACGGCACTTGTCCATCTTTGTCAAACTTCCCATCCAAAACTGCGTTTATACCCTGCCCTTCGTCACACAAGCCTAGGTCTTCCATTACCACAAGTTCAGTCACTGAAAAACAATCATGCACCTCAGTCATATTGAGCTCTTTATCAGGATTTTTGATTCCAGCTTCTTGGTAGGCACGTCCGGCTGCAATTCGTGTAGTCTCGAGGTAGCTTCCATCCCAGCCAGTCGTAGACATTTCAAACCCATTACTGGGAGCTAACTGCATGGCCTTAACGGTAACCATATCCGTTATACCCATTTCCTTGGCTTTTTCGACGCTTGTGACGATCGCACAGGCCGCTCCGTCACTGACACCACAGCAGTCATATAAACCTAAAGGCGCTGCAATCATCGGCGCGTTCATCGCCTGTTCCTCAGTGATCTCCCTCCTCAAATGTGCCTTTGGATTTAATACACCGTTAGCATGACTTTTCACTGATACGTGAGCCATTGCTCTTTTTAGGTCACTTGCGTCGCACTTGTGCTTTGCCTGATATGCACTTGCCAATTGAGCAAAAGCACCAGGAGCCGTTGCATTTGGTAGCCAGAGATCATCGAATGTACCTTTACTACGTTCTGGAAGTCCCGGATAACCCGTGTCTTTTAATTTTTCGACTCCGACTGCCATGGCAACATCACATGCGCCCGCCGCGACCGCATAGACAGCACCTCGCAACGCTTCTGTACCTGTAGCGCACATATTCTCCACTCTCGTGACGGGAATGTTAGGTAACCTAAGGGACATACTAAGGGGTAATCCTGATTTACCTGCACTTTGCTCTTGCATAAATAATCCAAGCCACGCCATCTCAATTTGTTCCCGATCCACGCCAGAATCACTTAGCGCCTCTGAAAACGCCTCAACCATTAACTCTTCCGGTCCACAGTCCCATCTCTCGCCAAAGCGCGTACAGCCCATACCAATAATTGCAACTTTATCTTTAATACCTTTAGCCATAACTAGAATCCTTTAGATTTACGCGCTTATTAAAGGCGCAGGTTTCCAAAAATATCGATGAAAATCTCGCTTATCATCGCGATCTTTTACTCTGTACACTAACCGAACCTCATCTCCGACCGAGACACTACCAGACTCGAAATCAGTAAATTCGAGCATCACATTCGCTCCCCCATCAAATTCTACATTACCATATATACAAGGAGGAGAAGGAGTGTATGCTAGCCAATCCTCAGTAAATGACTTAACTCTGCCAAGTTTAGTAGACAAAGTCTCTTCACTTTGTGTGCCGCTAGCCCCGCAACTTACGCATACTATGCTCAGCGGATATTGAAGCGCGTTACATTTGGAGCATCGTCCTCCAATCATTGAATTGATGTCTCGTCTCTTTCGATAGTATGCAGAAAGTGCCGTCCTATTATCTCGTTCCGCACGCAGACCAAAATCCAAACCCAGTCGCTCTCTAAGAGATAAATAGAAAGTATAGTTCTCAGTTGACCGGCGTCGTTCCATGAATTTCTTCAGACCTTTCTTAGCACGCATACCGACGAGAGCGCTGGTCGTTTTAATGACTACTGCATCAACTCCCTGACCAAAACCAACCAGCATGATAGTCTCTCCAGGACTGGCCTTTTCTAGTGAGCTGGCAAGCATCAAAAACGGATGTGCGGCACCAGTATCCCCGCAAGCGGACGCTAAGTTATCTTCAAAACGAGAAAGGTCAACTTTAATCGTCTTAGCCAAACCTTTCATAGCACCTATCGCTCCATGGACCACAAAGTGGTCAATATCTGAGAGCTTCACATTCGCGGCAGTCGCCGCGTTAGCCATAGCAGTGGGAGCGATTTTCAACCAACCTTCTTCTCGTACCCATCGTTCTTCGAGACTATAGTCGTAATCAGCTCCGGTAGACCGATATTGATCAACTAAATCCTCATGCTCTGATGCGCTGCCAAGAAATTCAGCAATTGGCTCACCTTCACCTAAGAGTAATGCACCGCTTCCGTGACCATAGGACATTTCCTGCGCACTAGCAGGCTTCGCTTCGCGGCAATCACTTGCAATCAATAAGCTACTTGACGCCCCGGTCTTAAGCGCACGACTGAGGCCACTAGTAGCAGCCCGACGACTTCCCGCTAAATCCTCAGTTCCGACATCAGTACCCAAATTGAGAGCATCCGCAATCAACCCACTGTTAGATCGATCTGCAAAAGGAAAGGTTGTTGAAATCATACTGACGTGATCAACTGTTGAACTGACATCATTAAGACAATCTAGGCCAGCCTCAACAGCCATCGTTATAGAATCCTCGTCCCAATTTGCTACGGTTCTCTCACCTGAAGCCAATGCTCGAAGATTCGGTGCGGCCCAGCCCACTGCTCCAAAAATTGCTTTTCTATCCAATCGTAATGCCGGCACGTAAGCACCAAACGATAAAATCCCATAGCTCATAAAATCATTCTCTCAAAGTGAGTGGTTTACAACATTTCAATCGCGAAGCAAGACGCTAAAAATTTTCGGCGTAATAATATAACTCCCCAGAAACGATATTATGCGCCCATCGAGCATATAAACTCAAATGACACGACTATTTATAAATTGCTGAATTTCGGAATCGTTAAATCCAATCTCTTTTAAGACTTCTTCTGAATGTTCGCCAATGTCAGGCGGCTGTCCGAGAGAAGACTTATAATTCGAAAAATCCAAAGGTATCCGTGTCGCATGGATCTTGCCTTCAGACGACAAAGGAGTAATTGCCTCGACGAAGCCCATTGCGTCAACCTGGGGGTGAGACGCGACTTCAGTGACCCCAAGAACAGGGCCACAAGGCACTCCTAAACTCGATAACTCTTCAAGTACTTTCTCGGTAGTAAACTGATTGGCCCATTCCGCTACAGTTTCACAGATAAAATTTCGATGTTCTGCTCTCGATTGATCAGACTCGAAGCGCACGTCGTCGATCCATTCTGGCTTACCTATCACTTTAGCTATTCGAGAAAATAATCCATTGCCGACAACTTGAGTAATAATGCTGCCATCGCGGGTTTTAAAAATATCAGTAGGTGCGGTAGTTTGACCACGATTGCCATCGGGACGTCGGTCGGTACTTAGGGTCTCCTGTTCAATAATCGCGCTACTAAAAGCGCCAATTGCGGAACCCAGTAAAGACGTTTGAACATGCTGACCCTCTCCATCTTGATCTCTTTGACGCAAAGCGGCCATTGTTCCAAACGCTCCCATCACAGCCGTAGTGTAGTCAGCGTAAGGAGCTGCAGATCGTCGCGGCTCCTCCTCAGTACCCGACATAAAGGCGGAACCCGACATCACCTGAGCAATACCATCGAACCCTGCCCAATCACTCCATGGGCCGTCATGGCCGAAGCATGTCTGCGTTGTCAGTATAATGTCTCTCTTCAGGGATTTAAGGCTATCGTAATCAAGACCTAAGCGCTTGAGCACTTTGGCTGGCATGTTAACAATAATTACGTCGGCCGATTCTACCAAACGTTCAACTATCACTCTCGAATCTGGCGACTTTAAGTCCAGAGTAAGACCCCTTTTACCCAAACCGGTCATAGAAAGTAATGCACTCGTGTCACCATAGAGCGGCGTGACAAAGCGATCTTCTCCCCCTGATGGTTTTTCTACCCTGATGACATCAGCCCCCAAATAAGCAAGTAGTCTGGCGCAATAAGGTCCGGCAATATATCTAGAGAAATCAATAACCCTGATACCTTTCAGCGCTCCTTTGGAAAATGCCTTAACTTCTTTGTGCTTCATCTCCACTCCTACGTTTACAGCGTCCAGCATAATTATCTTTTACCGAAGTTCGTTATTGGTTAGCATATCATTATGAATTTCAATTTTCGTACGATTTCGGTATTTCTCGTTCTCGCTCTCCTAACGAGGTCCGTTGTTCCTGTCGGATATATGTTATCCAGCGTCGAGAAAACTAGTGGCTTTAGCCTGCAGTTAGATCTGTGTCCTACCCAAAATAATTTCTCTCTTAATGAAGTCTCAACAGATATCAATGCCACTTCCCATCTCGCCCATCACCAAATGGTCAGCCATGACCATGCGAGCCATCATCCGATGCTTGAAATGCTCTCAGGAAAAACTCGTCAGGGGCACAGTGACAATTTAACTTCTCACGACACCTGTCATCTATGGGCCGTGAGTTCGGCAAGCATTGTGAGCATCGAGATTGCACAATGGCTGTTAGACCCTCTATCTCTAAAAGCAGTATCTGTCTATACAGATATCACCCCCAACAGAAACGTTTACACTCGAAAGCAGACTCGCGCGCCGCCTCTAAAAACTCTTAGCTAAATAACAATCAATTTATAACTAAGGGGTACCTCTAAATGTGGTGCGCTCCCCTGCTATTACGAGTTAAATACGATGAAACTACCAATGTACCTAATACAAACCTGCGTACTCGTGTGTGCGCTTATGTTACTAACCCAAATCAATGCACACGAACCCGCCAAAAAAAGAATGCGTGCCGATTCCCATGGACCTATCGGCGTGATGGCGGACCACATGCATAAAAAAGGTGAATATATGTTGTCCTATCGACACATGTACATGGACATGAGCGGCAACGAATTTAACGGCAGTAATATTTCTGCTGATACTATTGTGACTACCATTGCAAACCGATTTTACGGAGCGTCCGGTCAGCCGGCCAAGCTTAGAGTTGTCCCTGAGAAAATGGAAATGCACATGCATATGATCGGAGCGATGTATGCCCCTAGCGATTGGCTCACCCTGATGGTCATGGCTAGCTACCAAGAAAAAGAAATGACCCTAACCACTTACAAGGGAATGATGGGCACTGAAGTAAGAGGTAAATTCACCACAAAATCAGATGGATGGGGAGACACCAAGATAAGTGGACTCGTTAAGCTGTACGCGTCAAGTCATCACAAACTGCACGCCCACCTAGGTACGTCTTTACCGACTGGTTCAACTAATGAAACCGATAGCATCTTAAACCCTATGGGGATGACTCCAACCGTACGTTTACCGTATGGAATGCAACTCGGTGCAGGGACTTATGCCATACTGCATGGAGTAACTTATGTTGGCGACAGGAAAAAGTTCAAATGGGGCACCCAATATGCAGCGACGAACTATCTTGGTGATGATAATGGCTACACTCGAGGGGACAAATATGATCTCACTGGGTGGGTTAGCTATCAGCCAATCGATGCGCTCAGTGGTTCTTTAAGAGTCAAATATTCTGACCAAGGATCGATCTCGGGCATAGATGGTAACATTATGCTTCCAACGCAAGCTGCCGATCCCAGGAATTATGGCGGCGAGACTACTACCATATTAGTCGGATTAAACTGGGCAGCCCAACCCCAGAGTCCGGCGAGAGGATTAAGATTAGCTATAGAAGCGGGATTGCCAATCTCTCAAAACCTCCATGGTTTACAAATGGAGACGGACTTCTCAATCACTAGCGGTTTGCAATACATGTTTTGAAAGTAGCCCGTTTCCTCAAACTTTATCGGCTACTATACTTGTAGCCGATAAGTTCCGTTTTCACTTATTAATGTCCCTGCCGTTGGTCCCGCAAAATGAGTGCCGATTATCAAAGTCGGAGTATCGGCATACTTCCCGAAGATTTTCCGCCTGGTCTCAATCGCTTGTTCATTGTCGACATCAAACGGACTGACCAACGCTGCGTCGTGAAACTGAATGGGGTGATGAATAAAGTCTCCAGTAATCAACCCAGTTTGGCCTTTCGACTCGAGCAAAACCGAGCAATGTCCTGGCGTATGGCCTGGGGTAGGGATCAAGCTTACTCCCTCACAGACCGAAGTGGGTGCCTCCACGGGACGCGCCAATCCAGCATCTAAAATTGGTTTCAAGCACTCATCAAATACCGTTCGCTGTAGCTTCATGAAGTCAATATCTGTGTCTTCGTCAATACTGCCCCAAAATTCTAAATCTTGCTTGCCCATGAGATAAGTGGCGTTTGGAAAAGTCGGAATATACTTGCCATCAACAAGATGAGTATTCCAGCCCACATGATCAACATGGAGATGAGTACAGAGTACATAGTCTATATCATCCGGCTTGTATCCTTCGGCCAGCATATCTTCCATGTAGTTAGTCGCCAACATATGGAACCCTTCAAAGCCCTCTCGAGGCCGACTATTGCCAATACAAGTATCAACAACCAACTTGTCCTGAGGCGTTTCTACGATTAAAGAGTGAATACTTAAACTTAGGTGGCCATCCTTTGTTACGAAGTGAGGAAATAACCATTTTATTTGTTTGACTACTTCTGGCGTGGCAGCAGGAATGACATCCGAGAATTCCGGAAACACTACCTCTTGAATCTTTGTTACTTTAATATCACCGATATTCCATTTCATAAACGTTCTCCCCTTCGTTTATAGCTTTTTTATTAATTTACAGTAGCTCCTCCGCCACCAGCCTAAGTTCTTCAGGTTTAGTCGCCGAAATAACCATTGTACCGATTTCTCCTCGCGAGCCCGCGCTTTTCCACCGAGTTAGTTGTTCTTTGATATGTTCAGCGGGACCTACCAGGCAGCAATCATCTATTAATTGATCTGGAACGGCATCGCAAGCTTGTTGCTTTTGACCCGTGAGAAATAAATCCTGGATCTCTTGCGCGGCATCAACATATCCAAGTCGCTTCGCGTAGTCATTGTAGAAGTTTTTCTCGCGCGCACCCATCCCGCCCACGTACAAAGCGAACTGGCTTTTTATTTCACGTCTACACGCATCAATATCATCTCCCATTACCATCCTAACAAACGGAGCAAAATCAAAATTCTCCATCGATCTTTCATCGTTGGACTTGGAGAATCCTCGCTCCAACGCAGGTTGAAACAAATCAAACTTATCTGGGTTAGCCCATACAAGGAAGGCTCCGTCAGCCACCTCAGCGGCAGTCTGCGCACCTTTTTCCGTAACAACTCCCGTGTAGATTGGAAGCTCAGGGTTTCCATGCAATATACTTTTGAGGGGTTTACCTAATCCCGTACTGCCCTCGCCGACAAAAGGGATCTGATAGTGTTCCCCTTCGTGAGTTAGCGAATTTTCTCTGGCGAGGATTTTACGAATAATCGAAATGTATTCTTTTGTCCGTGTTAAAGGCTTCCCATACGCCTGACCGTACCAACCTTCCGCAACTTGAGGGCCAGAAGGGCCAATACCCAAAAGGAATCTTCCGCCAGAAAGTTGATCTAGCGTCATTGCAGTCATCGCGGTCATTGACGGAGTTCGCGCTGCCATCTGCATGATAGCAGTACCTGCTTTGATTCTTGACGTTTGGGCAAGTATCCAAGCTATCGGAGTGACTGCGTCTGAGCCCCAAGCTTCCGCACTCCAAACAGACTCATAACCAATTTTTTCCGCCTCAAGTATCAAATCCATTGGAATTTGAACCTTTGCACCCGAATAACCAAAAACCAAGCCAAGCTTCACACTTCTACTCCTTAAAAAAAATCCACCAAATTATCTTACTTCATTTGACTCATCGTGCGACATTATTTGCATGCCGGCAAGATATCTCCATACTAGCGCAACTCGTCTAGTATCTCACCGAACGCTTCTATAACATCTAAACATTCGCTCCGAGATGGGTAGAATTCCGATCCATTTTTAGGGTTGCGAGTTCTAATACAAAGCCAATCTGGATTGGCCCTTTCTTTCATCTCTGACATCCTGTCAATCCATTTTTGTTTATTACCCACACAGACAAACATGCTTTCTACTTGCTCCGCCATATCCTTTGACTCAGCTTCTGGCGAAAGTCCATTATCCGCGTAAAAGCTCCACTCGCGAACCCATCTGTGCACATGTTTTTCTCTCAGTTTAGGATCGTCACCTAACCAACCTTCAAATCCAATCGTGATCTGAAAATCAGTTTTCCCTTTATCTGATGCTCTCTGACGCATATCTGCCACCGCGGGAGCCAATATGTCGAGATGAGGCGGGAACCATAAGCACCAACCTTCATAATCAAGCGCTCGCTCCATCGCTTTAGGTGCAAACGCGCCTATCCAAATAGGAGGACGAGGCCCTTGGAACGGTTTCGGGTTTAGTTTCACTCCCTCATAATTATAGAACTCTCCGCTATAATTGAATTCTTCTTGCGTCCAAGCTCCAACAATACAATCCATGGTCTCTTCAAACCGCCTACCACGTTTCTCAAAGGGCACACCAAAGCATTTAAAATAATCTTGGTGATATCCAACACCTGCACCGAATACAAAACGACCTCGGCTCAAATTATCTACTGCTGCTAGAGCCTCAGCTAAATGTATCGGATGATGGAAAGTTGGTTGTATTACCGTGCTGGCGATTTGGACAGTTTTTGTATTCGCCGCGATAACCGCTAGCAGCGAGGTAACATTTGGCCACCACGTCTCTGGCCTTTGGTGTCGCTCAGGCACCCATAGACCATCGAAACCAACCTCCTCTGCTAAACGTGCTTCAGCGATACAATGATCCATCGCGTCAGCAACTTCTTCAGGGCTTGGCGGTTCCTGCTGATCGTACTCACCAAAATGGGTGTCGGGCATAAAAGCAATTTTCATATCACTACCTCTTAAGAGCTTTTTTCAATAGTTGATTTGCTTGACTGTAACAAGAGTGCAGCTATTTTTCGAACGTTTTAAATCAAAATTTAGAGCGTCTTTTCATACAACAAAATTATCCGCATCGGTCTTAACCACACAAAATTTAAGGTTTATAGAATTTACTTTTTCTCACAAAAACATATACTTAAAAATAGTCGCTCAGCCGCACCATAAAATACCGTGAAAATATTTAACAAATCAAGCAAACCTATGTAATATCTGAATTAGGCATAAAAGATAATTTTTTATCCATAGACTGGGGAAAACCAACGTGTGCGTTCCCCGCTAAATCGGCATGTTCGACGAGGCTAACCATCTGAGGAGTTAACTAATGGCTACAATTGCTAAAGAAATCAACAATGAAGTGGGTTCGGTCTCAGAGTTAACCCCACCAACCCTGAGGCAAGCAGTAGATAAAAGAGATGAGTTGACTGAATCTAGCGGCCACTACTACGGGATTAAAGAACTATCGCTAAAAGCTTCAGACCCGATTAAATATGAAAGATTCTACTCAAAGATCCACTCTTCCGTTTTAGGCGCCC
>CAJWTO010000006.1 GCA_913047675.1 uncultured Pseudomonadota bacterium
CTTATAGCATTAGCCAGTTCGACGTGTGTCACTTGAGCCGATCCTTGGTTCATCACTTACCCCTCTCATGTAAATTAAATAAACGTTCAATTGAATGCAGTTAGTAGGTTGTCACATCGATTCACTACTATTTTTAACAATTCAAATATTAAGTCTTATATGTGCCGATCTAAAAGTATTTAAGCCGTTTAATTAATTAGCAACGGCATAATAGACTAATCGTAGTAAATTATATCCTCTAATTCTATACTGATATTCCGTCTGAAAAAACTTCAATTATTGAGTGGTTTTCCCGCTACGAGACCATGATTCGCACGAATGGGTCAATTAAGGGATAATCGTCATCGTTATTTAATAGAATGAATGTCTAAGAGGCTTTATTCATCAGTTTATGTAATTTAGGCATAATATGACCGTACCAATTAGTTTTGAATTTTTCCCTGCGCGAGGTCCCGAGTCTCAAGAAAGACTCTGGAAGACAGCTAGAGCTTTGGCGACTGTTAATCCTGAATTTTTTTCAGTTACCTTTGGTGCTGGTGGCGGCACTCGAGATTTAACGTTTGATACGACCATTAATCTCAGTGAAGAAGCAGACGTTCGAACTGTCCCTCACATTTCGTGTAATGCACTTACAGCAGAGGAGATAGCGGAAATGTTGAATAAATATAAATCTGTAGGTGTGTCGGAGATAGTGGCGTTGAGGGGAGATAATCCATCAGGTTTAGGTGCATCTGGCGAGTTTAAATATGCGAATGAACTAGTTACATTTGTCAAAGATAGGTATGGTGACGACATTAAGATTAATGTGGCAGCTTACCCTGAAGTGCATCCTCAAGCGGTATCGTCGAGGGACGACCTTCAGCGTTTCAGACATAAGGTTGCATCTGGCGCTGATGCTGCAATTACTCAGTATTTCTATAATGCAGATTCTTATTTTTACTTCGTAGATAGATGTGCAGCAGTTGGGATAGATATCCCGATTATTCCTGGAATTATGCCAATTACGAATTATACTAATTTAGAGCGATTTTCAAAGATATGCGGCGCGGAGATTCCCAGGTGGTTAGCTAGGGAGTGTGAAGGCTTGCGAGATGACAAAGAGGCGCTGGAAGATTTAGGTGTCGAGGTAGTGTCTAAGTTATGTCGTCGGCTAATTTCAGGCGGTGCCCCCAAATTACATTTCTACTCTATGAACCAGGCCCCGGTGCTTCTGAGGATATGTTCTAATTTGTAATATGAGTTTCAGCTAAATTTGCAAAAACTAAAAGACAAAAAAAATCACCCTGATTTTTTTATCGATAGTTTTACAGATTTGCCCAACTCTCCCTTGATTGGCGTCAATACCTGAGTCTCGCATAGAAATTTATAATGTCTAATGAATCTTGGATCGAAATCACAAGTTTTTCTTTTTTTAATATCAAAGCTTATGGATAGTGTTTCTTGCGTAGCAAGTAAGCGGTCGTCATGATACATCTCTTGGTAGACATGCGCTCGTTTTGAGTCAAAATCGACAATACGAGTTTCAACTCTCAGTTCATCTCCAAGCATTGCTTCTGAGTGATAGCAAATGTGTGCTTCAAGTGAAACGGTAGAACGTTGTTCGGTTCTTATGTAGTTAATATCCATACCGATTAAGTCCTTGTATTTGTCGAATCCTTTTTCAAACACAATTAAATAATAGGCAACATTCATGTGTTCGTTCGAATCAATCCATTTTTTTAAAACTTGGGCCTTAGTGGTGATAATCCCGCTCGCAGGTAGCATGATATTTTCCTATTGTTTCTAGTTTTCACAATAATACGTTGGCTTAATTTAACGTTGATCTTGACAGGCTCTGCATGAACCCCGATGATCTCGGGGTAATTTCCCCTTGCTGTTTAGAAAAAATTATCCGACAAAAATCGGGGAAACATTTCTCAGAATTCGGCTATGTAGCTCAGCTGGTTAGAGCGCGGCATTCATAATGCTGAGGTCGGTGGTTCAAGTCCACCCATAGCCACCAAATTATTTACTCATAAATAGCGAAGATCTTCCATTATTATCTCGACATCAGGTACTCTGACCGAAAACGAGGATCCTGTAGCTTTTATACAGCGCTATCAAGTATGTTAATAGAGTACAGTGGCATCTAGCGATGACGTGCGAATATTAATTTCACTTCAGACGTTGTAGTGACCTAATATACTATTAAATGATATACTCATCATTAATTAAAAAAACCTGTAAAAAGTTATCATAGGAGAGGCAAATGTCGGATAGGGAGATCATTGACGCAGTCATTATAGGTGCGGGAATATCTGGCATGTACCAGCTTCATAAGTTACGTGATGAACTGGGTTTGGATGTGAAGGTATTTGAAGCGGGCAGTGGAGTAGGTGGGACTTGGTATTGGAATCGTTACCCAGGGGCTCGTTTTGATTCCGAAAGTTATAGCTACGGTTACTCGTTTTCGGATGAGTTATTGGAAGAGTGGAATTGGAATGAGCATTTTTCACCCCAACCTGACAACTTGAAATATTTAGAATTTGTTGCAGACAAGTTTAATCTGCGTCCTAATATTGAATTCAATACTCGAGTGCTTGCGGCTCACTATGATAATGACCGTAATTTGTGGCGGATTACAACAGACGGCGGTCAATCCACTAGTTGTAAATTCCTTATCTCCGCAGTTGGTGTTTTATCTACACCCTTCGTGCCTGAAATTCCTGGTCTGGAGAATTTTAAAAAGCCCTCCTGGCATACAGCTGAGTGGCCAAGAGAAAATGTTTCTTTAGAAGGTAAACGAGTCGGAGTCATAGGGACAGGCGCTACCGCAGTGCAAATGATTACTGAGATCGCGAAAAATGTTGGGCAATTAACTGTTTTTCAAAGGACGGCTAATTTCTGTAAGCCTATAGGTAACAGACCGATAACAGAAGAAGAGCAGGTTCAGATAAAGAAAGATTATCCGAAGATCTTCCAACGCTGCAGGGAAACCTTTGGTTCCTTCCTAGCTGACTTTGAAAAAAAATCGGCTTTTGATGTGACTCCTGAAGAAAGAGAGGCTCGATATGAAGAATTGTGGAACGAGCCTGGTTTTGGCTTCTGGTTAGGTACTTATGAAGATATTCTTACAGATCCTAAAGCAAATGAGACTCAAGCGGAATTTGTTAGAAACAAGATCAGGTCTCGAGTCAACGATCCAAAAGTGGCTGAGATGTTGTGTCCGAAAGGCCACCCATTTGGTACCAAGCGCGTGCCGTTAGAAAATGGCTATTATGAAGTCTACAATCAAGCAAACGTAGAGCTTGTCGATATTAAAAATACTCCGATAGAAATAGTTACAGAGGGTGGCCTCAGGACCACCGAGCAAGAGTTTGAGTTTGATATATTAATATTAGCTACGGGATTTGATACTGTCACCGGGAGTTTGGATCGAATTGATATTCGCGGTCGCGATGGATTAGTGCTTAAGGATAAGTGGTCAGATGGACCTAAAACTTATTTAGGGATGGGTTCCGTCGGGTTCCCGAATTTATTTACTGTCGTAGGCCCGCACAATGGCGCTACGTTTTGTAATATTCCTCGATGTATTGAGCAGAATGTCGAGTGGGTGAGTGATTGTATAAAATACCTGACTGAAAATGACATAAGTCGTATTGAGGTCAACCAAGATGCTGAAGACGAATGGACGGAGCATGTGCAAGAGGTAGTTAAAGGGACTCTTTTCCCTGAGGCGGATTCGTGGTTTATGGGGGCAAATATCCCTGGGAAAAAGAGACAGATGTATCTTTATGCTGGGGGCTCTCCACTATATCGAGAAACATGTGATAGTGTGGCTTCTAACAACTACGAGGGATACACTCTAGAGAAGTAGGTGATCGTAAAATTAGGTTGTTGAGTTAATATCAGGAAGGGAAATGGAGTCTATTGATCTTTCAGACGATCTGTCTTTTCGAAAAGGCTTTCCTCATGACTACTTCAGTTGGCTAAGGAAAAACAATCCAATCTATTGGCACGAGCCTACGCATGTTACACCTGACAAGGAAGGCTTCTGGGTAGTCTGTTGCTACGAAGATGTTAACTATGTGCTCCGTAATCCGACAATTTTTTCGTCTGATAAAGCGGGAGAACGAGTCGGTGGTGGAACTGGTATTAAGGACGAAAAAACTGCTGGGAAAATATTAAATCAAAGTGATGGAGCGCAACATCGTAGGTTGCGAGCGCTTGTTCAGAAAGGGTTTACGCTAAAGGCAGTGCAAGAACTAGAAGATGTACTTAGGAACAAGGCGCGAACTATTTTTCGTAAGCTTAAAGTAGGCGATAAACTAGATTTCGCAGTAAGTATTTCTCCCGAGATTCCGACGCAAGCTATTTGTACCGTGTTGGGTGTCCCAGAAAAAGATAGGAAAGATCTATGTGAATGGATTGACTTGGGCATAGAAGCCGCCTCGACCTCTGTCATTGCATCTGAATATCTTGCGAAAATCCGTAACTACTCCAAGTCTCTGATTGAAACTAAGAGAGATCGGCCCACACTAGATATTTTCTCAAGAATCGTGCATGCAGAATTTGAGGAGGATGGCTCTATACTAACTGATTATGAGCTGGGCTCATTTTTTTCTCTACTGTTTCCTGCGGGTGCCGAAACAACGACTCGTTCAATAAGTGGTGCGATACAGGCTTTCATAGAGAATCCACGCGAGCTAGATAAGCTTAGAGCAGATAAAACGCTCGTAAAAAGTGCTATTGAAGAAGTGGTCAGATGGACAACGCCTTCCGTTTACAAACGGAGAACTGCTAAGTCGGAGACAGTGATACAAGACTGTAGAATCGCAATCGGAGACAAGGTTACTGTTTGGGAAATGTCCGCCAACCGAGATGAACAAGTATTTGATGATCCGTTTTTGTTTAATATTGAGCGGGATCCGAACAAACATCTTGGATTCGGTGCTGGTGCGCATTTCTGTCTAGGTGCTTCGTTGGCCCGCTTGGAACTAAAGATCGTCTTAGAAGAGTTCCTGGCGTCAGATGTTTTGTTGAGTATTGACGGTCCTATAGAATGGACGCCGAATAATAGATTGGTTGGGATAAAGCGCCTTCCCGTGAAAGTTGTCAGCCGATGAGCATAAATTTATAGCGGTCCGTAAAAGATATACGCGACGATGAGGGATAGAAGAACGATTGCAGTTAGAGGAATACGCAACGCATTGTACCAATGAGGGAAATATCCATTTTTAGTCGCAATTGCGTCTACTATGAGTTGCGAAAGAAAACCTACCGATAAAAGTATAGTAGCTACCGTAAGGTTTTTAATAAGAATAGTCCCCCAGGCTACTAGGGCGGGAGTCACGCTAATACTCAGATTGGTTTTCAGGCTGGCTGTAAACTCATTTTGGGATAGGTTGTTCATGGCAGCGCCCCAGTATATTCCGCCTAAAAATGAGAGTATAACTGCCGCGTATAGCATTAATGCTTCTATAAAAAAGCGTTCCTCAAAAAGAATACTAAGAACTGCAAGAGCCACAAATGGAGACGCACCACCATATCCCAATAGGATTACAATTTGGGGTATCGCGTCTTTTTTATCAGCCATGCTTTATTATCGGAGCCTATCAATTAGTTTAGATATGTCATCTAGTTTATGGAGTACTTGCTCCTTCCTATCTTCTGAGACGAAATATACAAAATTTTGATAACCATCGTTGATAGCTTTTTTGCTCTCTGTTAGGGAGGTCGGAGCATCCATTAGCGACAGAGTGATTTCATTCATATTTCTTCCTTGTTTCTCGCATGCCTGTTTTAGATCTAAGGATGGGAAACCTTTATACACATCTCCTCTTGCTAACCAACCATCCGCATACTCTGCTACTCTTTCGGGAACCTTGTTGGAGTTAGAACCTATCCAAATGAGAGGATCAATTTTAGGCTTGTCAGGATAGTTGAGTTCATTTTTTTTCTGCCAAATATCTCTCATCTTCAGCACCCGTTGTCTTACAATTTCCCACCGCCTACTAAAATTAGACCCGTGATTTTCCATAGCCTCGCGAACAAAACCGCCTGCCACACCTAGTATTAGTCTGTTATTACTAATAGCTTGAAGCGATTCGACCGTTCGAGCGGTATTTTCCGGATCTCTTTGGGTCAGTAAACAAACGCTAGTACCTAATTTTATTTTACTAGTTACGGCGGCGCAGGCAGCTAAAGTTATAAAAGGGTCGTAAAACTTGGATAGGCGTTTTATGTCATCAAATTTTTTTATCGTTTTATCTCGATTGATTGGGACATGACTATTCTCTGGCAGAAAAATACAATGAAAACCTCTATTCTCAGCTTCCTTAGCAATGAGATGCGGAGGAAAACTCATCGTATGCTTCGTCAAACAAATGGAGAAATTTGTCATATATTCTTGCCGACCAATTAATTAGTCAAAGGTGATAAGTTGCCTTACTGTTTCACCACTCGCGAGTTTGTCAAATCCCTCATTGACCTGATCAAGTGATAGTTTTTCACTCATTAAAGAATCAATAGGTAGCGAACCGGCTTCAAATAGTTCGATGTAGCGCGGTATGTCGCGTTTCGGTACGCAGCTTCCTAGATAACTTCCTTTTATAGTTTTTTCTTCCGCCACTAGACTTAGATGTGATATCGAGAACTGACTGTTTGGATGAGAGAGACCGCTGGAGCATGTCATACCGCCCCGTTTAGTTAGTGAATACGCTAATTGTAAAGCGTGCTCGGAACCGACACATTCGAATGCGTAATCGCCACCACCATTTGTGACACTTTTTACTTTGTCTATGATTTCAGGATCATCTGCTTTAAAGACTAAGTCGCAACCTAGCCCACTAGCTAGCTCGAGCTTACTATCCAATAGATCTACTCCGATTGTTTTTGCAGCGCCGGCCGCTTTTGCACCTAAAAGAGCAGCTAACCCTGTGCCTCCTAGCCCTACGATCACCGCAACTGAGCCCATTTTCATTTCGGCTGTATTTACAACTGCACCTACTCCGGTGATTACAGCGCACCCAAAAAGTGCTGCCTGATCTAGTGGGAGATTTTTACTGACCTTGACCAGAGAACATTGCGAAACGACAGCGTATTCGGCAAAACAAGAGACGCCCACATGATGCGTGACTGGCTTTCCATTTAATGAGATGCGTTGACCTCCACCAAGCAGCGTACCCGCAACATTTGCTTTTGCACCAGGTTCGCATAGCGCCGGTCTTCCTTCTCCGCATGGAATACAATCCCCGCAACTAGGCACAAAAACAAATACGACATGGTCCTCTACATCTAAATTAGTCACGCCAGGACCAACAGATGTCACAACACCCGCGGCTTCGTGGCCAATCACCATAGGCACTGGGCGCGGTCTAGAACCATTTAGCACTGATAAATCTGAGTGACAGAGACCCGCCGCTGCCACTTTCACTAGTACCTCTCCATCGCCTGGAGCATCTAGCTCTATTTCTTCGATCTTAATTGGTTTCGAGTCTCCATAGGGGGCTGGTGCTCCTATAGTATGTAAGACCGCCGCACGACATTTCATTTATAATTCTCCATTTTTAAGGCAGTTTCAAACATTGATAGGATTGCCGCAGATCAAGTAATAGACGCGGAATAAATATTTTCGACCGATGCTTGTAACAATGTATTAAATTCGTCGTCGGAGTGATTTACTGTGAGCCCTTCCGTCAGCGCTCTATTGAAGCTTGCAATTACGCCATTATTTCGACTGAGTCGTCCGTTAGCCTCTTCGCGAGGATATCCACCAGATAGAGCAACTACTCGTAACACCCTTGGATGACTGGTAAAGTCTTGGTAGAAATTATCTGTCTCCGGAAGGGTAAGTTTGAGCATGACCTTCTCATTTTCATTTAGTTTATCCAATTCAATTTGAATTTCCTTTTTAAGAATCGCCTCTATCGCAAGTTTCTCTTGGCTGTGGATGTCGATTTCTGGCTCGACAATCGGTACAAGCCCTGCGGCACTAATTTTTTTAGCTAGCTCGAATTGTTGTTTTACTACGCCAACAATAGCGGTTTGATTTGGCTTTTTAATTACGGAGCGCATTTTTGTTCCGAAGATCCCTTTTGATTTTGCTTTGAGTAATAAGCTATCTAGATCTGGTATTGACTTCATCTGTTGGCAGCCATTTTCTACATCAGCAAGACCCTTATCTACTTTAAGGATTGGCACCACATTCTTTTTACTCCAGAGATATTCCGCGGTAGATATACCGTCAATATTTTTATCCATAGTATTTTCAAATAGGATAGCAGCTAAAATATGTTCTCCAGAAAAAGCAGGACTTTTCATAATTCTAGTTCTCATCTTGTGGACAACCGTAAACATTTCTTCTTCAGTGGACCATGCGTCGTTCCCCACACCATAGATCTCCAATGTTTTTGGTGTACTTCCACCACTTTGATCAAGTGCTGCAATAAATCCGTTTTCGTTACTTAGTTTTTCTAGTTGTTGGTCAAAATTAGTCACTATGGCTCTCTTTGTAAGTTATGATATTGAAAATATTCTAACGCAAATCCGAATAAAAATGTGCCAAGAATGTATATATCCTTGGGTTGACGCTGCCTTCATTGCTACTGTTTTGATCAAAATTGTCTTTAAGGCGTTAGAATAAGAAACATATTTTGTAGCCGTCTCCCTTAGGATGAGATATGAGACTCTAACTTCGCGTTCTTATACTTTTTGGGTCATACATTGGTAACAGTGATGCGGTCGCCTTGTACAGTCTATTAGCTTGCTCTATCTCGAAGCTTCGTGTCGATAAGAATTCGGGAGTAATTCCTTCGATATTTTTTAAGTAGCCCATAGAAGCGCATGCTCCTAGAGTGTGGGCGTATCCCGATGACGTGGTATATCCAATACGTTCTCCATCACATAAAATTGACTCATTGTGCGAGAGTATCGGGCCACTATCTTCCAGTAAAAACTGTACTAGCCGAGTGTTAATCGATCCTTTCTCTTTTTGTGCGACTAACGCCTCTTTACCAACGAAACCTTCGGGTTTATCCCAATCACATGTAAATGAAAGGCCAGCTTCAAGTAGGGTTTCTCTGGGTCCCATATCATGCGCCCATTCGCGATAAGCTTTCTCAATCCGCAGAGAATTAAGGGTATGATACCCACAGTGTTTTAGACCGTGCACTTTGCCCTCTTCAATGATTTTGTCATACACCGAAACTGCCATCTCGGTCGGAATGTAGAGTTCCCAGCCTAACTCACCTGTATATGATATACGTACAGCTAGCGCGTTCTGATATCCGATTTCTATTGGTTGCATTGTCCCAAATGGGAAGTATTCGTTTGAGAAATTAGAGGAAGAGATGGTTGTAAGCAGAGATCTCGAATTGGGTCCTTGGATGTTGAGCATGGCATATGAACCACTGATGTCGGTAAGTACACAATTAGCGTTATCGCTTATATGCTCATCGATCCATGCTTTCACATGAGTGGCGGTAAATGCTGCAGTTACAACCATGTATTCATTAGCTTGCAATCGAGTGATGGTTAGATCAGCTTCTACTCCTCCGATTTGATTCAAAAACTGAGTGTATACAACGGTTCCATTTGCAACTGACATATTCGCTGTTGCAACTCGGTTTAATACGCTTTCCGCGTCTTTACCCTGCACTAAGATCTTCTGGAAAGATGACTGATCGAAAATCCCTACTGCGTTTCTTACAGCTTGATGCTCTGATGCATTATTGTGAAACCAATTTTGTCTGCCAAAATCATAGTTATATTCAGCAACTTCTCCTGGCAATGCATACCAGTTCGGGCGTTCCCAGCCGGCAGATTCTCCAAAACAAGCTCCTACTTTTTCCAGGCGTTCATGTAGAACTGACTTTTTAATACCTCTCCCAGTCTCCCACTGTCGGTTAGGCCAGTGCATTTTATAGGCGATACCGAGGGATTCGATGGTGCGATCAACAATAAACGATTTATTGTTTTGACACGGCTGCATTCTTCTTATGTCGACATCCCAAATATCCATTGGTTGAACGCCGTCATTTATCCATTGGGCCATTACATTACCAGCGCCACCACCAGACAAGATCCCGAGAGAGTTAAAGCCACACGCAATGAACAACTGTTTTGTATAAGGGACTTTTCCCATCAAATAGTTGTGATCGGGAGTAAATGATTCGGGACCACAAAAAAATTGTCGAATACCGGTATCATTGAGGATTGGAAGACGCTGCATGCCTTTCTCTATATGAGGTAGCATACGATCCCAATCAGGATCAATTTCGTCAAAGCAAAAATCTTTTGGAATACCGTCGGTGGCCCAAGGCGCTGCGACAGGCTCGAAAAATCCCAGCAGTATCTTGCCAGCTTCTTCTCTTGCATAGACTCCTCTTCCTGGGTCTCGGAGTATAGGCAGCTGGTTATGCACTTCATCGATTGGTTCGGATATTAGGTAATAATGTTCGGCTGCCTGTAGCGGGATGTCGATTCCATTTGCCAAGCCGAACTCTCTTCCCCACATGCCAGGGCATAGCACGACTACTTCTGACCGTATCTCTCCTTGATCCGTAGTGACTCCGACTGCTCGGCCATTTTCTATGATTAATTCTGTTACAGGCGTATCTTCAAAAATTTTTACTCCTCGTTGTCTGGCCCCTTTTGCTAATGCTTGCGCGACATCTGCGGGATTTACCCTTCCATCATCTGGAAAGTAGAAGCCAGCCAACAAATCATCTACGTGAGTTAGCGGGAATAACTCTCGAACTCTCTGGGGAGAAATTTCTTCGGTTTCAACACCAAATGTCCGAGCCAGAGCACAGCCACGGCGCATTTCCTCTACCTTATCTTCAGTCATAGCGAGTTGTATTGACCCGCATTTAATGAATCCAGTTGCCTGTCCCGTCTCGATTTCCAAGTCCTCATATAGTTTCAGAGAATATTGAGCAAGACGAGTTTGGCTTTCGGTATCTCTGAGAGTTGTGACAAGGCCTGCTGCGTGCCATGTCGTACCCGAAGTTATTTTTTTTCTCTCAAGAACAACCACATCCTCCCAACCGAGCTTGGCAAGATGGTAGGCGGTTGAACATCCAATAATACCGCCTCCTATCACAATAGCACGAGCATTTGTAGGTAGGGATTTTTTGTTCATGATTAGTATGTCTCCGGCAATTTATCTTACGTTTAAAAATCAGCTTTGCGAGAAGGAAAATTTAGCATTTTTGTGACTTCTAAGACAGAGGTAAGTGTCTAGATACCTGACTACTTCGATATAAACACGGTGCCGCAACTAATACCTGATAGACTAGATTATCTCGCAGCATAATTGGGGAGTAACTATGCGTGAAAGGGATCAAGATTTCCAGAGTATCCGCGAAACTGCCGAATCGATGTTAGATATCATAAGATCGCTCGCGGCTGCAGGCGAATTCAATGGTACTAGGGTGGAGAAATGACTGATCAAATAGCGACAGGATCCTGTCAGTGCGGAAAGATTCGTTATTCGCTTCTTGCGCCAAGTCGAGAGTTACATCATTGTCATTGCTCGATGTGTCGTAAGTGTCATGCATCAATGTTTGGTACTTATGCGACTATACAAAGGGAATATTTTCTATTAGAGGAAGGGAAAGAGCACCTCACAACTCATTTAACGACCTCCGACGTCCATCGACATTTTTGTTCAGGATGTGGTGCGCATATTTATATAGATGTCGATTGGGAACCTGATTTAGTGTGGTTTACTCCAGGGACTATAGATACGGGTCACCCGCAGCATCCAGTTGAAACGGAGCGACATATTTGGGTAGGTTCGAAGAATCCTCTTTATTCGATTACAGGAGATTTACCTAAACATGAGGAGTTCGATTAAAACCTGCTATTCGGTTGGGCCACATTTTGCGTCACCCTCGGAAGTCGTAGATCTTTCTGGCCTGGTCTTCAGAGATATATCCTTCACGCACATCCTCCGTTACTGCCTCCTGTGATCTATCCGCTGGCGCTCCGAAACCTCCGCCGCCGGGCGCAAGAACCCTCACACGATCTCCAGGGTTCATCGGGATGTTTGAGTATTTACTGGGACTAACTTTTCCGTAAGCTTCGACGGTAGTTTCCCATTTATTACCACCCGCTTTTTTATACAACGTCGCGCCAAGAGCGCCCCCCCCGCCATTTTTTAATCCCCATGCACAAATTTTGTGCTTATTTGTCATCTGACTGACGAGCATTTCACCTGTGCACATCATTTGCTTCACATTACTTAGTCCACCTCGAAATTGTCCTGCTCCTCCAGAGTTAGGTCTTAAGGCGTATTCTTCGACGATCCACGGGAAGCGAGTCTCGAAAACCTCCATCGGAGTATTTGCACAGTTTCCGTTGATAGAATCGGTCGCGTCGTTCCCATCGGCAAACGATCTACCCCCATAACCGACATAGCTAAAGTCAAAGCCTCCGTAAGGCTCATCATTTAACTCGTCGTGTCCGCCAAAGACAAAACAACCATGAGTAGTACCTTCTGATGCCATGACTCGGTCTGGGACGCAATCCACCATCGCCCCAAATATAGCGGAAACAATTAAAGGATGCGTCTCGGTATTTCCTCCTACTTCTGAGCCTGGATAATCCACATTCATTACAGTTCCGGCGGGTGCTATTACTCGTATAGGCCGGAAGCATCCAGAATTTAGCGGGATAGTCTCGTCAGTCATATGTAAGATTGCATTGAATGCAGCTGACCAAGCGACACCTAATGTAGCATTAATAGGCCCCTTTGCTTGCTTGGAAGAGCCGGTATAGTCCACGACTACTTCTCCTCCCTGAACATAGACAGCAATATGAATTTCATACTCTTTATCTTCAATTCCGTCATCTTCAACCTTATCAACAAACGTGTACTTACCATCCTTAAATGTTTCCAACTCAGCGCGCATGCGTTTTTCAGAGTAATCCATTAGATCTTGTACTGTACTTTCGAAGGTTTGCGCGCCGTATTTTTCAATGAGGCTTTTAAGTCTTTTTTCGCCTAGGTCCACAGCACTAATTAGTGCCCGCATGTCACCATAGTTACCTCGTGGAGTTCGTACGTTAGCCAGCATCATTTTCCAAACTTCTGGAACATCCTTACCTTCTTTAATGATTTTTATGGGCGGAACACGCAAGCCCTCGTGGAATATCTCTGTAGCTTCACCCGGAAAGCCACCTGGGACCATTCCCCCAACTTCAACGAAATGCCCCACGCACACCGAAAAAGCGACAATTTTATCCTCTACAAAAATAGGCTTAAAGACAGTATGTTCTGGCGTATGCAGTCCTCCCCGATATGGATCGTTATGGATTACCACATCTCCCTCACTCATTTCCGAGAGAGGTATTTCTTTTATCATTGAACGCACCAACAACGGCACGCCGCCGATTTGAGAAGGGCAAAAGTCGGCGACCGCTATTAGCTCTCCGTCACGATTTGCCAGGGCGCATGTAAAGTCTTCTCCCTCACTAAAGATGGTCGAATAGGCCGTCTTCTGAACGTTTATTCCCATCTCGCGTGCTATAGCGATCATTGCTGATTCGACTATGTTCATGTTGATCATGTCCATTTACTATATCTCCTAGATTGACTTGCCAATTACGCTGAGAGTTGATTAGCCAATTTCATGTATTTTTTCGTGCCCGAAAGGCAATTTTGGTTGGTCTACACCTTGAGCTTTGGCAGATGCCCAGTCCACGCACCATTGTGAACAAAATATTTCTTTTGGAGAAGATTTTGATTGTATCCCTCCTGAATAAAGCAGCATTCCACAATTTGAGCATTTAATATATTTTTCAATATAGTAGCCATTATTTGAAAATTTCATTTTCTATCCTTAGCAAATTATTTGGTGGCAATTTCGCCGATTAAAATATTTCCATAGAGATCTATCTTCACGTTGTACTCCGGCCTAATTATTGTTACAGAAGCTCCTTCTTCAATGATTGCTGGTCCGTTAAAGCTATCTCCTGCTTTGAGGTGTTCCCGAGAGTATATTGGAGTTTCAATGTGGCCAGAGTCATATCTGACAAGTCGAGTGCCTTCGCTTATGACGGGACCCGAAGATCTTTCAATCTCGAGTAGGTTGGGCTTTGGCGTTAGAGATACTGCGGTCACTTTAATGCTGATAAGCTCGATGGTTTCTCCAGGTATATCAAAGTTGTAGCGAGTTTTGTGGACTGAATGAAATTGTTGCCACACGTCTAGAATTGTTTGTTCATCAAAAGAGTCGAATTCTACCGCAACTTCCAATTCATGGTTTTGCCCAAAATATCTCATTTCTAGTGAACGATAGATTTCAAGATTTGCCTGATAACCCTGAGTAGATAATGATTGTTTAGCTTCAGTGACGAGATCAGATAAAACGCGACTGGCATGTTCTGCATTAAATGCTTTTGAGGTCATCGGGGCTGTTCGTTCCAGATCAACTCGTGCATCAGTCATGATGAAACCGAAGGCAGAAAATTGTCCTGGAAAATTTGGTACGATTCCACTGGGAATGCTGGCCGAATGCATTACATCAGTTATGTGGACAGGCCCCGCGCCACCAAAAGCAAGCAACGTGAAATCTCTAGGGTCTAACCCTCTCTCGGTTAGAACCATTCTTAGAGCCCCCACCATATTATTGTTGGCAATCTGTACGATTCCGATAGCTGCTTCATCTATAGAAACTTCAATTTGATCGGCTACGTTTTTGATAGCTTGTTTAGCCGCATCAACGTCTAAACTCATCTCACCGCCGAGGAAATTGGACGGATTAATTCGTCCTAATACCACGTTTGCATCAGTCACTGTGGGATCTTCACCACCGCGCCCATAGCACGCGGGCCCGGGTTGTGCGCCCGCACTCTGAGGACCTACTCGTAGCATCCCTCCTTTATCAATCCACGCTATCGAGCCTCCACCAGCTCCCATTGTTCTGATATCTAGCATGGGAATTTGGATAGGTACTCCAAACTCTATTTCGTAGCTCGTTGTGAAACTTTCGCGTGCGCTAACTATTGTCGAAACATCAGTTGATGTACCTCCCATATCTAAAGTCACTAAATTACTCACTCCAGATAAGCCTGCGATATATTTTGCTCCTATTACGCCACCAGTTGGGCCAGAGAGACTTAAGTGGATAGGATATTGCCGCGCTCCTTCAAGTGTGGTTTCGCCTCCGTTCGACTTGATGACAGCAACTTTTTTAATATCACCTGCTTCGTTTAGTCGGTCTTGGAGTCGCAAAAGATTTTGCGAGACGATGGGCTTGATGTAAGCATCAGCAATCGTGGTTGACGATCTCTCATGTTCCTTCCACTTTGGTAAAAGCTCGTAGGAGATTGATACGGGCTTATTCGGGCACTCTTCTTCAAAAATTGTTTTAAGCCGACGCTCATGCTCTGGAAAAACATATGAACACAGTAAGCATATAGCGATTGCTTCGATATTCGGATCAGAGTTAATTGACTTTGCGACAGTTCGTGCTTGCGACTCGTTTAACGGTTTATACACTCCTTCTCTGGGAGTTATTCGCTCGTCGATTTCGTAGCAATCTCTTCTTTTAACAAGCGGCTTAGATTTAATCCAAGTAATATCGTAGTGACTTTTCCGTTTTCCGCGTTGAATAAATGGGACATCTTTGAAACCTTGAGTAGTGACGAATGCAACTGTTGAGCCCTTTCTTTCCAGTATCGCATTTGTTGCAACTGTAGTGCCGAAGCGCATATATTCCACTTGTTCGGAGGATTTTTGTGCCATTCCATTTAGGATACCGTCGCTTGGATCATCAGGAGTGGATGAGGTTTTCCAAACTTCTAATTTTTGTGTTTTTGAATCGTAAGAAACAAAGTCTGTGAATGTCCCCCCAACATCTATTCCTAGAATACGGGTCATAAAAAATTCTCCCCAAAATTATTTACGGGGAGTGAATTTTGACAAGCTCCCTTTGTAGTTCAATTCAGACTATATCTAATTTGTGAATTTCTCAAGATGATCGGTGGCGCTACCTTGTTGTGGCTCTCAAGTTTAACTTATGTGCTAACATGGTGTTTTATTTTAGATGGATGTTGTTGTGACTAGTTCATTGGCTTGGGTACTATCTGTGTGCCTGTTGGGGAGCCTGATTAGTATAGGGACGGCTGGCGCCTACTTGTTGCTGCCTAAGCTGCTGAGAGATAAGACTCTAGACTATTTAATTTGTTTTGCAATTGGGATGCTTCTTGGTGCGAGCTTTTTGCATTTGTTGCCCGAGGCGATAGAGCAGGCGGGAGATAGTGTGAATGGGATAATGCGAGTGGCAGTATCGGCGATTCTTGCATTTTTTATTTTAGAAAAGGGTTTGATATGGCGACATCACCATCATAATGAGTCACATCCAGAGTCTCTACAAGCGGACGAAATAGAGTCAGGAGAGCATGCTGGATCCCTTATACTAATTGGTGATTCCGTTCATAATTTCTTAGATGGGATCCTGATTGCATCAGCTTTTCTGGCAGATTTTTCACTTGGTATCGTCACAGCCTTAGCAGTTATTGCCCATGAAATCCCTCAAGAATTAGGTGATTTTGCCATTTTAATAAAAAGTGGTTACTCTCGTAGCCGCGCCCTTTTTTACAACTTACTGACCTCGGTTGCTATGATTATTGGAGCGACACTGGCGTGGTTTTGGTTAAGTGAATTTTCGAATTTTATCCCCTACTTGTTGACTTTTACTGCCGCTAGTTTTATCTATGTTGCAGTTTCGGATCTCATGCCAACTTTGAACTCAAAAATAGGGCTTTCGGCAACTACTATTCAGCTAACTTTGATCGGACTGGGTCTCGCTTTGAACGGGCTGGTTCACACGCACTAGGACAATATTGAACTTTTTTCTTGTTTCCAAAAATATAGGCTGACAAATATCGCGGGTATACCCATTGCGGCAGCGTAGACGAAAAAGTTGAAATAGCCAACAGCGTCGACTACGAAGCCAGAGCTACTCGCTATAAATCTCGCTGGAAGTGTCGCTAACAGGAATAGTAACGCGTACTGTGTCGCCGTGAATTTCTCTGTGGTCAGGGAAGATAGGTAAGCGATTAAAGCGGCTGTCGCTACTCCTTGGGCTAAATTATCGCAGATAATCACTAAAGTCAGAGCTGATATGTCATTTCCTATAAGAGCGAGCGCTGCGAATGTTAAGTTTGTGAGTGCGACCAATATAGCGCCAATTGATAACGCTACTATTGTGGAATAACGGTAAACTAAAAGTCCGCCTATAAATGCCCCAGCTAGACTGACACTGATGCCAAACGCATTAGTAATTAAAGCGATTTGATCTTTTGTGAATCCCGCCTCTTGATAAAAAGGCATAGCCATAGGCCCGAGGATGAAGTCACTGAATCTGTATGACATGACCAGTAGCAGAATCAGGAAGATACGATCGGTGTAACGATTAGCGATATCCATAAAAGGAGTCAGATAAGAGGTTTGAAACCAGCTTTTCGGATTATTTAAAATCGAAATATGGTCTCGTTCGACCTCAAGCGGCTCAGGTACTAATAACATCGTGATAACGGCTATAACAGCCATGGTCATAGCCGCCACGCCATAGGCGGTTGACCAGTCGAAGCGGGACGCTATCAGGAAAGTGATCACTTGAGTGCATAAGAAAGCTAATCGCCATCCTCCCTGGTACATTGCAGCACCCTGGCCTAGCTGTTTTTCTGTTAGCAGCTCGATTCTCATAGCGTCTACGCATATGTCTTGCGTGGCAGACGAGAAAGCCACTGCAAGTGCTAACGCAATCAGAATTAATATAGATTGGTTTGGATCACAGGTAGCCAGTCCCAATAAGGTCAAAGTGACAGTTATTTGACTAAGTAATAACCAGCTTTTTCTAGTCCCAAGACTGTTAGATAAAACTGGTATTTTGAGTCGATCGATGAAAGGTGTCCAGACGGCTTTTAGAGAATAGGTAAGAACTATAAGTGACATAAGCCCTATTGCAGACCTACTGACACCAGATTCAGACAACCAAAAGTTAAATGGATCCATCAGCATCCCGTAAGGCAAGCCTGACGAGAATCCTAAAAATAAAACTACAAATAGTCTCGGGTGTAAATAGCCTGAGAGTAGGGTATTCCAGTTATGCACTTACGTGGAAACAATTTTTTCGAATGCATGCCCAGTGCGCAATACGACGTCATCTTCTCCTGTTCGACCTGTTAACATCATTCCTATAGGGAGTCCGTCAGATTTACCCACTGGTACGCTCATTGAAGGATGCCCGGTTACATCAAAAGGGGCAGTATTAGTCAACATATCTAGAGAGCACCCTAATATTTCGGACAGCGACGCATCAGGCGGTGGTATTTTGTGCGCTTTCATTGGGGTTGTGGGCATGACCAAAATATCAATTTCAGAAAAGGCATCGTCATAGGCTTTACGCAAGATACGCGCAATATTCTGCGCTTTCGTAGAATAGTAATTGCCGAAGCGCATTCTCATTACCTGCGCAAAAAGTAGAGTTGTCTTAACTGTGACAGGCATTTTGTCCGCACGTTGTTTACGCACATTTTGGTAAAATCGAGTTGCTTCTGTTGATGAGTATCCGCCGTAACAAGGACCCAGTGGGCCATTATGGGTAAAAGTTGAAAGCGTCCCATCTAGGATACTCGTCATCATTATTGGCCCCCCATGTAAATGCATCGGGATTGAGACATTTTCAACTGAACATCCCATCTGTTCAAAGCTCAGTGCGGCAGCTCTCACTGCATCATCCACATCTTTTTCACTTCCTGGCGTGTCGAACCCCTCTGCGACGATAGCAATTTTTAGACCTTCTATCCCTTTAAGAATTTCTTCACTGTAAGATTTAACAACCATGTCACTCTTTTGGCGGGGATCACACCCATTGTCGTATCCCGAGATTACTTCGAGTAATAAAGCCAAATCAGAAACATTTCTGGCCATAGGCCCCAAATGATCAACTGAATATTCGATGCCGCCTGCGCCAGTATACGGGACGAGACCATAGGTGGGTTTAATTCCATAACAACCAGAAAATGAGGCTGGCATTCGAACCGAGCCCCCTTGGTCACTGCCAATTCCCATATCACAATGACCGCCTACAATCAGTGCGGCACAGCCACTTGACGATCCTCCCGCCATGAAATCTTCGTTATGCGGATTTCTCACCGGTCCAGTGGCTGATGTGTGACTGCCTCCAGAAAAACAAAAGTTTTCACAAACTGCTTTACCTAAAATTTCTCCACCTGCCTCAAGTACTCGCTTTACTACGCTGGCATCCTCATTGGGAACGAAGCCTTCGTAAACATCTGATCCATTCATCATAGGCACATCAGCAACGCTTATATTGTCCTTTATTGCTAATGTTTTGCCCGCCAGTTTTCCTCGCTCTGCTCCTTTTATATTACATTTGTAAAACCAAGCGTTATAAGGATTGTCATCATCGTTAGGTCGGTGGACATTAGTTCTAGGGAAGTCAGCAGTTACTATTTGTTCATCAAGCTCATCCACGAATCGAACATTATCTGTAAGGCCGCCCATAAACCCTTCATAGGTATCAAGCTCATTTTTATCCATATTGAAATTTAGTTCTTTAGCGGCTTCTCGGATTTCATCTGCCGTAGGGTTAGATATAGATTTTCTCTCATCAGCCATAATTATAATCCTCTATCTCGACAAAGAACGGATACATCTTTGCCTATCATTTAATGAAATTGGGGTTTTTTCCAAAGATCACGTCGGTCTACAGATAGTATGGTAGTTTCTGAAACAGAACCATTCCGCATTATTTTCATCGGCACTTCACATCCTGCCGGACCTATATTCCATATATTACGGAAAAAATTTGCTAAACTATGTGACTTGATATTATTGATTTCTAATATGACGTCACCAGTCTCTAGTCCACCGAGTGCTGCAGGGCCATTGTTATATAAGCCTACTATTTCAAAGTCTTGATCAATTTGGGAGGCGAACATTCCGAGCCAAGGTCTGGGTGATGAAAGTGTTTGCCCATAAAGCTTTAACTCTTGCAGACGGTCATCTAATAGTTCAACCGGCACAATCATATTTCCTTCGCGTTGCATAGCGTCAGATTCAATTTTGTTTACAAACAGTGAGCCGATACCACAAACCTCGCCAGCGTTATTTAGCAGAGCGGCACCTCCCCAGTTAGGGTGAGAAGGTGCGGAAAATATAGCGTTTTCAATTACATATTCCCAGTATCCTGCGAACTCAGCACGAGCTATAATTTTTGCAGTAATTGCTGTTGCTTTACCTCCGGCACCAGCAACAACGACATCATCATTTGCTTTTATCAGGTTTGAGTTTCCAAGAGGGATAGTCGGTGCATCCAGCTCTCCCAAACATTGCACCAATCCAAATCCAGTTTCATAATCATAAGCCAATGCGTGTCCCTCTATCACTTGGCCAGAATTGGTGGTGATCCAAATTTGCTCTGCTTCAGCCACTAGGTAACCGATGGTAAGAATTAAGCCCGAGTCTATGATGTGTACGCCGTAGCCTTGTCGCTCGGTTCCAAGGACAGAAGCGGTGAATGCCTGTTCTGAAGTAGAGGCTTTTAGAGTGACAACGCCATTCAGGGTTGATTCGAGATCAAAAGCTATTTTCTCAAAATTAGGTTGAATTTTTGAATCAATTTTAGGGCTCAGCTTTTCAGTCATATGCTATGATCTTCTCTGCTTATTAGTGACTTGAATATTTATCTTACATCATTACTATACGCCAGTGGGATCAATTGCTGCGTTTTTTATTAAGAGTGATTTTTAGTATTCCTAGTTCAAGGTCTCACCGAAAAAAATTCCTCGCCCACCATATTTTTTAGTTTAGTTTGTATATTGTCGACCCATTGGCATAAAAGAGGCCTAGTTTCCTTTGGATCTATAATGTCATGTACTGCGAACGACTCTGCTGCACGAAACGGAGATTTAGTCGCGGCGAATTTCTTTTCGAGTTCGTCACGCTTTGATTCGGGGTTTTTCGCAGCTTCGATTTCACGATGGAAAGCAACTGCAACACCGCCCTCTAGTGGTAAGGGACCATTTTCAGACGAAGGCCAGTCTAAAATATAGTTACTTCCATTATAGTGCGCAGCAGCAGCCACCCCGTAAGACTTTCTTACTCGAATAGAAGCCCACGGCATTTTTGCTGTCGAAGCTGCTGCTACTGCGGCCATTCCATAGCGGATTGTCGCAGCACTTTCTGCGTTTGGACCTATCATGAAGCCAGGCTCGTCAACGAAGTTGACCAATGGCAGATGGAACGTCTCGCATGTTTCAATCATACGTCGCATTTTTTGAGCAGCATCAGCGGTCATTGCGCCAGCGTTATATCGGCAGTCGTTTGCAGTGATGCCAACAGATTGTCCATTAAGCCGTGCGTACCCAGTGATGAGTTCTGGTCCATAAAGAGGGGATGTCCTAAAAAATGAATTTTTATCTACAATGAGCTCAATGATGTCTAACATATTAAATGTTTGTCGTTTATCTTCAGGCACAATGTTAGTTAGGCTACTTTCCGTCCGATCAGCGATATCATTTTGGCACTTCACTCGTGGCGCAGGCTCCCAGACATTCTGCGGGAAATAGGACAAAAATTTCCGTATTTGCTCTAGAGCTTCTTGCTCATTATTAGCCACATTATCCACGACACCTGATTGCGCATGGATCTGGTATCCACCGAGTTCCTCCTTTGTGAGCGAGCGTCCTAGTGCGCGTTTTACCAACGCGGGGCCACCTGTCATTATTTGTGAGGTACTTTTAACCATTACTGAGAAGTGAGAGGCTACTAATCGGCCTGCAGGAAAACCTGCTACTGGGCCTAATGCAGCCGAAGCGACCGGTATTTGACCTAAAGAATCGCTTATGACCTTAAACCTAGGCTCAGAATGCACTGGTTCTCCGACGGTTTGCGGTTTTTTAGGATCAACGTCTCCGGAGCCAATATTACCGCCGCCACCTTCAAGCAAGCGAACCAACGGTATTTTGTATTCTAAAGCCAAGTGTTCGGCATAAACACTTTTTCGAAGTCCGGCAGCATTTGGTGAGCCGCCCTTTAGAGTGAAGTCCTCACCACCAACCACTACCGAGCGCTTATTTATACTTCCGAATCCAAGGATATAGTTAGATGGTATGAATTTAATTATATCTCCAGCGTCGTTTAAGTGAGCCCCTCCCGCAATTTTTCCTTGCTCTTGGAAAGTGTCCTTATCCAAGAGTAGATTTATCCTTTCTCGTATAGTTAATTTTCCTCGCTCATGGTGTTTCGCTATAGATGCTTTCCCGCCTAGCTCTTTTGCGAGTCTTCGGCGTTGTACAATACCTTTTATTTGTTTTATCCAACTCATTTTTTATTTCTCATCATTACGCGCACTAAATATACTATTTTTTAGTGATACTGACTTTACTAGTAGCGGGCTATGATGTTGGTTGCGAAATCTTTAATTTCTTGTTCGGGAGAGTCAGTTATTTGAAAGGCAAAATGTGTTAATCCCTTTTCTTCTAACGCCTTAATCCTTTCGATGATTGATGCAGGAGTACCAATCATAGCGGCAATATTAGCAATTTCTGAAACAAGGTATTTTAGTTCGTCATCGCGCGTGAAGATGAGATGACCCTCATGTAGCATCAGGTGCCGCCGCTGAGGATCGAGAGACGCAACATATTTTTTGTATTGTTTTACGTGCTCTGAAATTGTCTTGTCAGCGGGAAGGAGCTTTTCATCCCACTCGCAAAGGACATGTAGAAGATTGGTTATAAATGGACCGACACTGCGCAGAACTCGATCGCTTTCTATCGTCTCGCCAGGTTTTAAAATGGCGAGAGGGACGATCGCCTTGGTTGGAATATTGCCAGGATCACGGTTACTTGAGATTGCTGATTCACTAATGATTTTCCTATTAGCGACAAGCGTATCTGGAGTTATATTCCAAGAGAGATGCGCGTCGCATTCAGCCCCACAGAAAGCTAGGGTTTTTTCGCCGAATGCCGAAAGAGTCAGTGGGATCTTTTGTTTAAGATTAATGAAGCCGTGGTCAGGGTGAAGCAGTTTAATTAATTTTTTATTTCCGCCAAAATCATGGAGGCATTCCTCGCCTTTTAGCAGGGTCTGAATCGTTCGTATTTCACGCTTCATTTTTTTGAGTGGTAGCGGTTTTAGTCCCATAGTCAGTCGTGCAGTGTTTCCATTGCCCACACCCAATTCCACTCGCCCAGGAGCTATTTGCGCAACAGTAGCTATAGAGTGAGCTATCACAGGAGCCATTCTTGTACTCGGCACCGCTACTCCAGTCGCCAGTTTAATTTTTTTTGTTGTATGGGCGGCTAGTGCCATCGTGGCGTATACGTCAGAGTAGATCATTTGAGAATCAAAAAACCACGCCTGTTGAAATCCAACTTCTTCTGCAAGCATAACCAAATTGTAGTCGGTTATTTTTGACGGGAATGTAACACCAAAATCCATCGGGTTGCCTTTATCTGTTTACTTGTAAGAAAAATTAAGACGCAAAATTAGTCAAAGAAACACCAGTGATACCGCCCGATATAATGAAATATTTAAGCGGCTAGAAACTCAGAGACTTTGGCATACAATTTTTCTGTTTGCTCTATAGGAGGTTCGTGGCTGCACTCGCTTAGTGTGAAAACTTCAGATTTAGCGATTCCTTGCTTGAAGTCATTCGCGTACGTCGGAGGGATAAGCTTGTCATTTTCACCCCACACGATAAGTGAATCCGCAGTTACCCTGTGTATACGTTTTTTTAGTCCTTTATCAGGGATAGGCCAAACAAGTTTAGCTGTGCAACCAATTGTCCAAATAAAATCGCGATCCCAAAGCGCGGCTTCTTCTGAGTCAGCTTCAGGGCGCATCATTCTTTTCAACGCTCTAGGCTTGTTTTTATCGTAAAAAAGAACATCAAGAATCGCGTCATAACTTAATGCACACCAGTCGGCTACGGTATAAGGATCACTTTCCTTCCACAGGCCAATTGGAGCAATTAGTATCAGTTTATCTATTTTTTCTCGTCTTTGCGCGGCAATTTCACACGCCAACAACCCGCCGAATGAATGTCCTATAACAGTTGCCTCATCAAGACCTAGTCCGTCCATCAAATCGTCATAAGCGAGTACAGCATCCCAAAGGTTGTCTAATTGCTCCAACTCGTCAGGCTTACCGGGGACGGTTCCTGGAAAAAATGGCGCATATACAGTGTAGTGGTCGGCTAAACTATCTAAAAAATCGTCCCAATAAAATCCACCTGCAGAGTGAAAGAATACAATCGGCTTGCCGCTTCCCGCTACATTTACTGTTATTTCGAGCTTATCTCCTAGCACAGGCACGATTTGTTGTTTCAATGTATGCATTTTCTATCCTTTTTTACTCTCAAGCGGCTTTTTTCTTTTTCTCAGAGGCGCTGCTACCAGCCGGCCACCACTTGTCTTCCCAGCCTTCGTCGTCCCAGATCCCTCGCAAGTGTGGCAACACGCCTTTAGAGATACGCTCAATATTTTCCATTGCTTTGTTATGGGGCATCGAGCCAAATTGAGGGAGAAGCAAAAGGTGGCCTACACGCAATTCCTTTACAATCTCGGTGAGTCTCTGAGTGACTGTCTCAGCACTTCCTGTCACTAAATAGTCTCGATCATTAAATTCCTTATAATGGAGATTATTTAATTCATCGTATGCTGGGAATGGCTTTTTAGTTAAAACATGTGTGAGGCTACTGTGAGTCATGTGGCCAGGAGGTAGTAATAACTCTTGTGGCATATGCAATAATTTATGGTAAAAATATTCAATATGTTCTCCATAGTCGGCTTCTGCTTGTTCATCAGTTTCAGACACTCCAACGGGGATCAGGTAAGTCATTCGATAAGGGTTTTTATCTCGCCCTGCCTCTTCTACTTTATCCCAATACCCTTGGACCATATGCTTCGCTCCTTGGGCTCCGAAGTATGTTAGGTAACAGTAGGAATAATCGTGTTCAATCACAAAATCCCATGTACTAGGACTAGCGTTACCGGGGACCCAGATCGGAGGGTTTTCTTTTTGTGAGGGTTTGGGCCAGATATTGACCATGGGCAATTGGTAGTATTTTCCGTTCCAAGCAAATGGTTTCTTTGAATTCCACGCTTTGACAATAAGATCATGAGCTTCTCTATATCGTCCCCTCTGTTCTACCGGAGCCATACCATAACTGTATGCGTAATCTCCCCCTAAGCCGACAGGGAAGCCGGCTACTAATCGACCTTCAGAGATGCTATCTAGCATAGCGTATTCCTCGGCGACCCTGATTGGAGGATTTAAAAATACAGCAGTTTCACCCATTTGGATGATAGCGGTATTAGTTCCACGCGTAGCTCGCGCTAACACAGAGCCCATCATGTTAGGGTTAACCATGAAGCCATATGCATTTTGATGGTGTTCATTGGTACACACACCATCAAAACCTGATTCAGCGGCGAATATTAGCTCGTCTAAAGTCCAGTTAAAATATTTAGAGACCATCTCCCTATCGGCAACATCTTCAAATGGTAGTGTGAACCAGGCAGAATTATATTTTTTGTCAAAATCGGAATCGAGATCTCGATACGGCATTAGGTGAAAACACGCGATTTTCATGTTGATGTCCCCTTAAATCAACTTACGTAACAAAATATCCTACATTACAATAATGTAGACGTGAAGTATTTTACAGGCCTCCCTCATTGCAAGCCTTACATGGTGCTGGAGTGTTGGCTTGTCTCCTTACATAATGTTGCAATGCAATTAAGTCGTTTTCTTGGTATTTAGCAAAGTTAGGCATACCATTTGAGCGCAGACTTCCTTTTACTACCACCGAGTGCATAGCATCAGCAGAGAGCATTATTGGCGAAGCTCTAAGATCTGGCGCATTGCCCGCTGCTCCCGCACCTGGTCCATGGCACATCATGCATTCTTCGGTATAGAGTTTAGATCCCTGGCTTGCTAAAGCTTCATCTACTAAGAAATCTTCAGCAATAATAGGCTTAGCATATATGGGGCCTTTTGACGGCGGAAGCTCTTCTTTTTCATTTAAGGCAAAGGTCACTAAGCGCCTCATATGAGCTCCATAAGCCCATCCGTGCTGAGCACCCATAAATCCTGGAGTAGCTGCGCCGACTCCACCCCACCCTGTTAGAAGGCTAATATACTGGACACCATCGACATTGTAGGTGATTGGTGGGGCAGAAATACCTACTCCTAGGTCGCTTCTCCAAAGAGCTTCACCTGTGTCGGCTGCGTATGCATGGAAAGTGCCATCGGCTCTACCTTGAAAAACTAGGTTGCCAGCTGTAGTAAGTGTCCCTGGATTCCATACCCCGGGAAGTGGAACTTCCCAAATTAGCTTTTGACGAAGGGGATCCCATGCTCGTAGCGCCCCAGTGCCTATGCCATCAGGAACATAGTCAGGTCCGAATTCAATGGCCGCGTCAAACTTAAAGTAGGGGGATTCCCAGTGCATGATATCGACATTTTTATCTGAAAACATACCAGGCATTTCGATAATAGGTATGTAAGCTAGGCCAGTGTTAGGATTGTAAGACATCGCATGCCAGTTATGACCACCAAAAGCACTAGGCCAAACAACCTCTTCTCCGTCCTCGTAACGCGCCCCTGCGCGTTCGATTGGTCTACCGGTTTTCATATCTACCTCTGTCGCCCAATCGACTTTAACATAAGGTTCGGCGGACAATAATTTCCCGTTCGCCCTATTAATAATGTAAAAAAAACCGTTTTTAGGCGCGTGGATAATCGCTTTTGCTGTTCGATCTTTGACTTTAAGGTCGACCAGTATCATATCCATATTCGAATTGTAGTCCCAGGCCTCTCCGGGAGTGGTTTGATAATGCCACTTATACTTTCCAGTATCGGCATCAAGTGCGACTATTGAGCAGAGGAACAGATTATCTCCCCCTTCGGGACTGCGGATTTTAGGGTTCCAGGGTGAGCCATTACCTGTTCCCAGGTATACCTGATCAAACTCAGGGTCGTAAGTAATCCCGTGCCAAACAGTTCCTCCACCTCCGTGTTTCCACCACTCGCCAGTCCAGGTCTTAGCAGCCATCTTCATTGCGTTATTTTCGAAGCCATCTTCGGGATTGCCGGGGACGGTATAAAATTTCCAAGCTTCTTTTCCGGTTTCCGTGTCATATGCAGTGACAAAACCTCTGGCTGGTCCCCATTCAGTTCCACCATTGCCTATTATGACTTTGTCTTTGAAAACCTTAGGGGCACCTGTAATTATAAGTGGTTTTTGGGGATCGAAGGTTTGCACAGTCCATACTGGCTTCCCCGTTTTAGCGTCTAATGCTATTAACCTGCCATCAATAGTGGCGTTGAACACTTTTCCTTTCCAGAAAGCGATTCCCCTGTTCCAGTCCCACATCATTCGCAGCCTATCGCCGGAATGTTCGGTGACCTTGGGATCAAATTCCCATAGTAGTTTTCCTGTTTTAGCTTCTACTGCTCTGACCACATTGTAGCTGCCATTGAAGTAAAGGATGCCATCTATTGCAAGAGGTGTTCCCGTAAGCGACCGATCCTTAGGAAGATCTAAATACCATTTTATTCCTAGTTCCGAGACTGTCTTATCGTTTATCTGAGTTTGTGGACTGAATCGTTGCTCAGAGTATGTTCGACCATAACCAGCCCAGTTATTTGCCTCGCCTTCGTTGGCTAGAAATTTATCATCGACTGTTGAACCGGCAATCAGATTCGCATGGACAGCCAACAAGAAGATGATCAACTTAATATCGCGCATTCCTTCCCCTTTTTTGATTGTAGTTACAATTACGACAGTATCTGATGGCGAGGAAACACTATCCTAAAACCATTAGTATTTGTCCAGTTGTCAAATTTTTTTTACTCTTCTAATCCATCCTGCTTGAGTAGTCCCACGAGGTCATCCATTCGGGGACTATTTTAATAGTGCTTTCTGACTGAGGGTGCGAGAGAAGCCATTTAGCTAGCGAGCTATCAGTACTGATTAAGTATTTCTCTATCAACTTTTCTAAAACGGGTTCGCTCACAGCGTTTATCAAGGTTGCTGTACCTCTACCCCTTACGCCGGAGTAGGGTGGGTTCTCTCCTGCTATTTCGAAGCCAACTTTATTATTTCTTTTTAGCCTCGCGCATATTAGTGATTTAGAGCGAGCGCTTAGGTAAATAAATTTGTTCTTCTGGAGAAACCACATAGATGTAACTTGGGGAAAGCCATTTTGATCTATTGAGGCTAATCTACAGGGCAAAACTGTTGTATCCAGATAATCCCTAACTTGGTCTTCGGACCATGCGCTAGAGGTACTCAATTTATATCCCATCATCACTTCTCTCCTATGGAAATTGTAAGCGCTTCTACCAAGGTATATTACTGCCATCCCATGCTAGGAAGGAACCATTATCAGTAGTTGTAAGATTATCTATAACGGCTACCATTTTAGTCGCCGCGTAGTCTGGCGCAAACAATTTTTCTTTAGGAATTGCTTTTTGAAACGGTTTTGACAATCTAGTGTTTACTGAACCTGGATGGAACGCGATACAGATGCTTTTAGGTAATTGACGAGCAAATTCGATCGCGATGGTCTTAGTGATTTGGTTGAGGCTTGCTTTTGAGGAGCGGTAGCTGTACCAGCCTCCTAGACTATTATCTTCAATGCTCGCGACTCGGGCCGACATATTTACGATAACCGATTTTTTTTCCCTTTGAATTAGCGATCTAAAGTACTTAAGCACTAGGATTGGTCCGATAGCATTTATCTCATAGGAACGTGCTAAATTAGAGGCGGAGACATCCGCTAATCTTTTTTCGGGGTATATAGAATCGTCATGTAAAATCCCGCTAGAGTTCACTAATAATGATACATGTTCTATTTGCAGTGATAATTTTGTTGAAGCCAACGCAATAGACTTTTCGTCAGAAACATCCAACTTTTGAGTTATTAGTCTCGAGGTATACTTTTGTTTGAGTTTTCTTAATCCGCTGCTTTTTTCTGGCTCTCGGCAAGTAGCCACCACCACAGAATCATCCTGGTGCTTAAGAATATGAGTCGCCAACGCCAAACCTAGACCTTGCCCAGCTCCTTGGATTATGGTGGCATCGTTTTCCATCTCAGCTGGCCGAAAATTCCACGGAACCTATGGAAAAAGATCCGCCACCTTTCTTTAACTGTGGCGGATTTTTTTGTTTACAGGCGTTCAATAATAGTCACGTTGGCTTGACCGCCCCCCTCACACATTGTTTGCAGGCCATATTTGCCTCCGGTTCTTTCTAGCTCATGTAACAATGTCGTCATCAGCTTGGTACCGGTCGCACCGATTGGATGTCCTAGTGCGATAGCCCCCCCATTGACGTTGGTTTTTTCTGGGTCATAGTCCATGTCCTTGATCCATGCCATGGGAACAGGCGCGAAGGCCTCATTGATCTCTACTAAATCAATATCCTCAATTTTCATACCCGCGCGTTTCAATGCATATTGAGTAGTCATAATAGGAGCCGTTAACATAATCATGGGGTCTTCAGCTCTCACACTCATATGATGAATACGTGCTCTAGGTTTGAGATTATATCTTTTAACAGCATTTTCTGAAGCGATGAGCATAGCGGACGAACCGTCACAGGTTTGACTAGATACGGCGGCTGTGATTTTTTCGAGTCCAAAAATGGGTTCTAGGGTCGCCATTTGCTCTAAAGTAGTCTCCCGTGGTGTTTCATCATGGTCGAGCCCGTTCAGAGGCACGATTTCTCGTTCGAACCTACCTTTCTCGATCGCGCTGATAGCTCTCCTGTGGGATTCGAGAGAATATATCTCCATCTCTTCACGTGATATCCCCCATTTATCTGCCATCATTTGGGCACCTTTGAATTGGGTAGGAGGGTCTTCACCGTAGCGTGCAACCCAACCAGGTGAGTCACTAAAAGGATCGCTAAAACCAAATCCACCTGCCGCCAGTGCAGATGAACCTATTGGAATTTTTGACATTACTTGCACACCGCCGGCGATGACAAGATCGTTTACCCCAGACATTACCGCCTGAGCTGCAAAATGCACCGACTGCTGTGAGGAGCCACATTGCCTATCTATGGTAACGCCTGGAACCGCTTCGCTAAAACCGGCAGTTAGCCAACATGTGCGTGCTACATCACCAGCTAGCGGTCCAATTGCATCTATTGTTCCGAAAATGACATCATCATATTCCTCATCCGGAATCTGATTTCGTTCAACAATCGACTTAATAACATGGGCCCCAAGATCAGCGGCGTGCACGTCTTGCAGACTTCCCCTACGTTTTCCGGTAGGACTTCGTACCGCATCAACAATGAAAGCTTCAGCCATCATTTAATCTCCTTGCTTAATTTACTAGGTAACGGTCTATATTATGCTAAATTCATATGCTGATTAAAACAATTGCCGAATTTCAATAGTCAGTCAATTATTCTTTCGGCGGTAGAAAATAATATCCAGACTATGGCGCCAATAACATTGATTATGGCACAAAGTATGAAAGCCGACGAAAAACTCCCTGTTGTTTCCACCAGCCAACCGGTTACGGTAACACCAATAATACCTGGCAGTGTTCCAGCGGTATTCGTAATCCCCATAAGGACGTCCGCATACCTAGGTGCGATATCGAGGTGGTTTGGTACAAATCCGGACCACATTAGGGCGGAGAACCCTAGTGCGCCGCACATAAGTCCCATAGCTATTGACGCATTATTCACATCTTTCACCAAAATTAGGAAAATAGCGGATCCTATCAGGCCACTGACTTGCATAGCTTTACGAATAAACGTTAGGCTAACTTTTTTATGAAGTAAATAGTCCGCGAAATAGCCGCCTAAATTTCCAAATATGAGCATTGATAAGTAGGGCGCCGCTGAATAAAGACCTGCATTCATAATACTAAGACCGTGCTGAGTCCTGAAGTAACTAGGAAGCCATGCGAGTAACATATAGAGTATCCAGTTGCTGCAAAAATGATTAATAAAAAGTGCCCAAATGGCCTTACTTTTTAGGAAGAATTTCCATGGGATGTCTTTTTCAGAGTTTGGTACATAGGTACTGGAAATAAGCATTTTTTTCTCGGGTTCAGGGCATTTTGGGTCTGTAGCTGGGTCATTTTTAGCGATGCGAAACCATATAATTGTCCAAAAGGCGCCGCCTATTCCAAATGCGTAAAATGCCATAGGCCATCCGTACGTATCTACTATCCAGCCGGTAGTGAGAAGAGCGAATAAGGTCCCTAGTGGAATACCACCCACTAGGAGAGAGACCGCTCTCGAGCGCTCTTCTTGAGGCACCCATCTTCCATAGAGATTATATGCTGAGGGGAACATAGCGGCTTCGCCCAGACCCATTGCAATTCTAGCGATGATTAGCGCGCCAAAACCAAAGGCAGCCGCTAAAGGCGTTAAAAAAGTGAAAATCGACCACCATAAAACTGCAATACCGAGGATAATTTTTCCACCAAGCCTATTTGCAAGCCAGCCGCTGGGAGCCATAAAAAGCATATACCCGATAAAAAAAGAAGAAAGAACATATCCTTTGGTCGTGTCTGACCAGCCAAATTCTTCTTGCATAGCTATTGCGGCAACCGAGATGTTGACTCTATCTGCGTAGCAAATAATAGCTGCGAGGACACACAGCCCTACAATGGTATACCGACGTGGCCAGTGGGATAGTTTTATTTTTAAACCATTAAAGAGACCGCTCATTCTCTAGTATCCTCTTGCTACTGCAACTTTTACTATAAGCGATATTGCGAAATAACTAGTATTTTTAACTTGTTTTTTTATTTTGGTTATAATGACGCTGACATTTACACATTACTTTTTTGGAGAATCTATGCCTATCTACGAATATCACTGCGAAGAGAACGGTCAGACCGTAGAAGTAGTGCATCCCATGGCGGACCGTTTTTCTACCTGGGGAGAACTCTGTGAGTATTCTAGAAGAGACTTGGGGGATACTGATGGTAGCGCCGAGGTGAAACGATTAGTGGGCGGTGGTAATGCCACTATGGACCCGGTGACCGCTTCGAAACAGTTGAAAGCGGCAGGAGCCGCGTCTACTAGTCTCTCCGGGACCAAAGGAATGGCTGCGCCGCCGAGAACAAATAAGTTCTAGCTTTTGCTGGGTTTTGCTCTTCGCGCTGGCGTTAAAAGAGATACGTAACTAACACCGGGTCTGTTATCTCCGGTAACAGGAAGTGCTTGCTTACGCCAACCAGACAACCCTTCTTTCATCACACTTATATTTGAGAAACCTGCTTCACTTAAACTTTTAGCCGCGACGGTTGCCCGGTCACTGTCGTCTGCTCCTACAATAATAGCATCTTCGTGCGATAGCCCGTGATTGGCGACCAAAGTAAACGCATCGTTAGGGTGGGTATTTCCAGTTTTTGGGTGAAAAAAAACGATCGGTATATTGATGACTTTTCCTTTTGGGTGGCCTTCAACGAACTCAGCTACTGTTCTAACGTCGATGTATGTTGTGTTCTCCGATTGATTTATTTGTTCAAAGGTTTCTTGTGCACTAACAACAGAGTTTTTCATATTTGTTTCGTCCAAGTTTTATTGTTTGAATGCGTTGACGAATGGCGGGATTACTTGGCAGCGCGATCGGTGCTCCAGAGGGGGGGTATCGGTGAAATTAAAATAAAGCTTAGTTTCTTCTTCGATTACCTCCATCTGCTCGATGTGAAAGTGGGCGATCCGTCCATTTTTCATTAGACCAAAGATACAGTCTATAATGCGTATTGCGGGAATTTGACCCATCTCGGGATGGACTAGGTAGTGCGACTTTTTCTTTGCCATTATCCTACTCTCTAATAGATACTGGGATACTATTTTGAGCGATTTTTAATAATTTCGCACTAGTTGATTACAGTTTGGCGCTTAATTTGCTAGAGTAAGGATAAAATGGTGCGTTAAAATAAGGGGGCTTTTAGCTTATGTCGTCGGTACCTCAGAAAGAATTAGTTACTGGAGTTGAACGCTATCCATTGGATGCAGAAGTTCCCAATGTCGTTGAGAAGTTGTTTTCTTTGCGTAATCAATGTACCGAATGTAACGTTTGTGAGGTGGCGTGTTCTTTGGTCCACTCGCCCGACGGTACTGTTAATCCGCAATACGCTCGATTAAAAATTAATCATGCGCCCGCAAAGCCTTCTAAAGTGAGTCCTGGTGGTCTCGGGTTCGTTGCGGATATCTGTCATCACTGTGGTAACCCCCCACCTTGCGCTGAAGTATGTCCTACCGAGGCATTTTATTATGATCCAAAGACAAAGGCCGCCGTAATAGAGCAGGATAATTGTATTCAATGCATGGAGTGCGTGCCGGGCTGTCCTTTTGATACCGTATTTGTAGCTCCGAGCGGTGAATTATTAAAATGTGATCTTTGTGGGGGCGACCCGGTTTGCGTGAAAGCGTGTGCGGCGAGACCAGAAATGCTGAATGAAGGAAAGCAATATGTTCGTTTGCCAGTTTTGTTTTATGCCGAGCAGGCAGACTTCAATAAAGAGCACAAACAAGTCCCAGAAATGGGCGATGAAGTAGGTATGATGCAAGCGATGCTAGAGGCCGGGAAAATTTCGAGTCCTGCCTAGGTTTTTTCGAGGAGAAGGGAGCAAATATTATGGAGAGTCGTTTACTAAGAGTTGACTTAACTACCGGAAAGATGCGGAGTGAAGTCATCCCTCATAGTGTTTTCGAGCGTTGGATCGGTGGTTCAGGTATTAATAATTGGATTATGTGGGAGCACTTTCTAACCCATGACATTAATTGTGATCCGAGGGGGCCGGATAATATTTTTGTTTTTGGCGTAGGTCCGCTCGCTGGAACGGGAGCAGGTAGCGGTATTAAAGGAAGAATAACTTTTAAAAGTCCCTGCTATAACATGTTTGGTGATTCGGCAGGGGGAGGCAAATTCCCCTACATGTTGAGGTTTACCGCATTTGAATATATTGCCATCACTGGTAAGTCCCCAAAGCCGGTTTATCTTCACATATGTAATGACGAAGTTTCTTTGGTGGATGCTAGTCACCTGTGGGGTCGCGATACGTTAGAAACACATACGATGTTGAGGGAAGAGCTGGGTACTTACCCTTCCCACGCACATACACTTTCTATTAGCCAAGCGGGTGAAAATCAAGTTGGGATAGCGAGTGTGGTTTCTGATGCACTAAGGATTCATGCTCGATGTGGTGGCGGGGCTGTTATGGGCTCTAAAAATTTAAAGGCTATTGCCGTTCAAGGAAATGGCGGCTTAAAGATCCAAATGCCTGAGGAAATGCTGGCATGGTCAGATGATTTCCGCCAAAAGATAGACGAGAATGAGGCTGTCTATGGATTTAAAAGACGCGGCACTCTTGGCGCTGTCGAAATGTATCAACATATCGGAAGTCATTTCTGGCGGAATAATCAGGGTAATATGTTTCGAGGTGGAGAAATCACCTCCGATAACTGGGTTAAAAAATATCATAAGTATTCCGAAGTGTGCTCTTCCGACTGCTTCATAGCATGCGACGCGAAATATAAAATAGATGGTACAGAATCGGAAGCTTCTAAAAAGTATATTGGCGAAACGTTTAGACGACCGGAGTACTTGACTACAGGAAGTGCCGCCGGAGCGCTTGACGTTCGCGACTGGTCTGAAGTGGCCCATTGGGGGAAAATTACAAACGACTATGGGATAGATAATCAGGATCTCTCGTGCGCAATTTCGTTTTTAATGGAATTGAAGCAGCGCGATTTAATTTCGGATCGTGATGTTGCCGAGTTGTTCGACCGCGAGCAAAGTTTGCGATGGGGGAACATGGACGATATCGAGTTCTGTGTCGAGAGTATCGTCTTTCAAAAAAATCTTTTTGGGAAAATTTTTGGTGATGGGCCTTACTTAGGGGCGATTAAATATTCTGAACTGAAAGGTCAGAATTTCATGAAGTATGCGACTTACGGTAAAGGGGGGGCTAGCTTCACGGAAGAAATGCGACCCTTTCCTACGTGGATGAATAACATGGCGGTTGCGTCCCGAGGTGCTGATCATCTCAAAGGTATCGGCCTAATCGAGAAATTCCAAAGGAAAGATTTGTCTAAGATTTACTTCGATGGTCGGACCGAAGCAGCTGATCTGTCGGTACCTACTTTGAAAGGCGCGTCAACCGCACTTATTGAAAATCAGGTTGCATTGCTTAACTCATATGGAGTTTGTTTGTTTCATTGGATGTTGGATCCTGCGGGATATACACCTCAAGATTATTATGGGAAAGCCTATGCTGCTGCCACTGGGATAGATCGAACTCCAGATGAATTGATGCTGGATGGTGCGCGTATCTGTAATTTGGAAAAGGCGTTTAATTCGAGAATCGGTATGAGACGAGAACATGATACGGTTTGTGAGCGATGGATGTGGGAGCCTACCGACGAGGGTATGTATCCAGGATCAGTTGCGGCCGAAATGTTTAATCCTGTTTTAGATGAGTACTATGAGTGGAGGGGCTGGGACAAAGATTCTGGTTTACAGACTAGGAAGAGTCTTGAAGATGTTGGTTTAGAAGATGTTGCTGATGTTTTAGAAAACGAAGGCTCATTAGCTTAGCCGTGACATTGGACTAGATAATGATTACGGTGCATGCAAATTTCCACAGCCATTTTAAAGAGCTTGCCTCTACTGGAGAGGCCTCTTTTCAAATCGAGAATCCTACTGTCGAGGCCCTAGCTCAGTGTATTTGTGACACATACGGACCTAAAATGGAGGCGATGTTAATCGATCCAGATACGCGCGAGCTTAATGAAAGAGGTACGATGTTTGTTGACGCGAGAGGAATGAGGGTCTCGATGAGTGACGCCCTTAATGATGGCGATACTATAACTTTTCTGGTGGGTATCGCGGGCGGGTAGTCGGCCATAGTTTTTTTACTTGTTCTGATTTTTCGCCGCATTTACGGGTAAAGGTGTTTCTTGCATTTTGCAAAATAGACTCTAGGGGAGGAGATTTACATGAGAATGAGAATGGGTGGATTTCTGTTGCCTAGTGCGGGGGCTACGCCACAAGAATTTGAACGCGGATTAGCAGGTCAAAATTCCAATTATTATCAACAAAGTTTAGCAGATTGTGCTAGGTTGGTAACGCAAATGGAGGACTTAGGTTTTGACTTTGTTGCGTTCACAGAGCATCACTTTCATTTAGAAGGATTGGAGGTCTCTAACAACCCTGTCATGCTGGGTACTTGGGCTGCGATGCAGACAAAAAAAATCCGCATAAGTCAGATGGGGAATGTGTTGCCTGCGAGAAATCCTATTCTCCTCGCCGAAGATTTAGCAATGTTGGATCATTTTTCTCAGGGTCGAATGAGTGCTGGTTTTGCTCGAGGCTATCAGGCTAGACACGTTATGACTGTCGGCCAAAAAATGAATGCGGTTTCTACTGCTGCGAACGACGAGGCCTATATGGAACACGATAGGGTGAATCGGGAGCTCTTTAACGAACATTTTTCTATAATAAAAAAGGCTTGGCATAATTCGATGTTTAGGCACGAGGGCAAACATTGGAGTATCCCACCCAGCGGTATTAAATGGGATCATCCGGCGACTATACATATGGCACCTGGTATGGTTTCGGATGAAGGAAACCTTGAGCAAGTAGGTATAGCGCCGTTGACATTACAGGACCCTTCCAGTATTGAATTATTTATTCCATTTACGATGAGCGCTGAGACAATTGAGTGGTCGGCGCGGGAGAGGGCTGTGCCGATTATTTTCTCTCCTATCGAGGAGCAGGCTAAGGGAGCTATAGATCTTTATCACTCAGCTGCGACAGATGGGGGACGCACCCTTGATTGGGGTCAGGGTGTCGGACACTTTAGGGAGATCGTCGTAGCTGACACGGACGAGGAGGCATATCGTATTATGGAGGACGGATTGGGCTATATTTGGACCCGATGGCACGATTGGTTTGGCTTTAATGAGGCTCTTCGTTATGTGGGAGAGAAAGGTCCAGTTCCAAATACTCCAGAGGCTATGCGAGAGCGTGGATTTTCTATAGCGGGATCAGTAGATACTGTCGCACGAGGGTTACAGCAGATGATTGACAGACTTAATCCTGAATTAATTGTTCCCTGGATTGCAGCAGGCCCAGTAAAAGTTGATAAGTTGCTAAGATCAAATGAGCTCCTCGTGGAGAAAGTATTACCGAAACTTGGTATAGAGTTAGATCAATTTGCGCCATCATTTAGGAAAGATTTCGATGGTAATGGATGGCAGGCTCGATGAGAGGAGTGAGACATGGCAATTAGGAACGGAGAAACTTACATATCAGGTTTGTGTGACGGTCGAGAGGTTTGGTATGGAGGTGAAAGGGTTTCTGATGTTTCTAAATTTAGTCAATTTCAAGCTGCAGTACGTTCGATTGCTGAGCTTTACGATATGCAGCATTTGGAAGAACATAGGGCTCTGTTATCCTGCTATTCTGAAGAAGTTGAGGAGGAAGTGGGTCGTTCTTTTCAAATCCCGAGAAATCCTGAGGATCTTCGTTTAAAACGAGAGGCTTATTTTCTTTGGGCACGAGCAAACTGTGGGATGATTGGTCGAAGTCCGGATTTTTTAAATGTCATGCTGGCAGCGTTGGCTGCAAAAAAAAGTTTTTTTGCAGAGGGCGGAAAAGATCGCGCCAGTAACGTTTTAGATTATTATCGTTTTGTCGCGAAGAATGATTTGTTTATGACCCATGCCCTCTTAGATCCGCAGCTTGATAAAGGGAAGCTGAGAAACGAACAGTCGGATCCTGATATATGCTTGCGCGTAGTGGATGAAAACCAAGATGGTATTATTTTATCTGGCATAAAACGAATAGCGACAGCTGCACCGTATGCCGATGAACTGTTAGTTTGGCCTTTCCCACCTACTTTTCAGGAGGGCGAGGAGTCTTATGCAAATGTTTTTGCGATACCTATGAACTCCAAAGGATTAAAGACGCTGTGTAGGCCATCTTTTTCAAATAGCGGAACTACGAGAGATTTCCCTCTTTCATCTCGTTTTGACGAGATGGATGCGACGGTAGTTTTTGATGAAGTGCACGTTCCATGGGAGAGAGTTTTTGTTTATAAAAACATAGTACTTCTTAATCGTATGTACAGAGACAGTCGAATGAGAGAACTGACTGCGCACCAGACAAATACGAGGTTGGAGGCTAAGCTCGGCTTTGTATATTCGGTAATTCAGCGATTGGCAGAAGCGCAGGGAATAGAAAATAGGCCCGAGGTTATGGAAATGCTTGGTGAAGCGGCGGTCAAGATAGAGGTCATACGTTCAACCACTAGATCGGCGGAGTATCAGGCAACTTTGGACCATGAGAATGGAGTCTTGTATCCAGATTTAGCTTCTCTGCAGGCAGGTAGGGCTCTTGGGCCCATTTACTACCCTGAAATGATCGATATGATACGCAAGATGGGAGGTGGTGCATTGGTACAAGTGCCAGTGACCATGGCTGAATTTGATTCACCAGTTGGACAAGATATCGAAAAAGCGCTGAGAGGGGCCGCGATAAGTGGTCAGGAAAAAACTCAACTTTTAAAGGTTGCGTGGGATCTGTGCGGAAGTGAATTTGGGTCTAGGCACGAGCTTTATGAGAAGAATTACGCAGGCGAACGGGGCGCTCTCTTGATGGGTGTTCAGCGGGAATATTATAGAAAAGACGATCATCTAGGCCATTTTAATGAGTTTTTGGAGGCTTTATGAGTAGACATAGTGAAGTACCCACCACTTTCTGGTCGGATTTAAATCACGCTTCATTTGAGCAAGGTTATTTAGAAGCCGGATCTATTAGGACTAGGTACTTACATTCTGGAGAGAGAGAGCTTCCTCCCCTATTATTACTCCATGGTACCGGTGGTCACGCTGAATGTTATATGCGAAATTTATCGAGTCATGGGCGATATTTTGATACTTGGGCCATTGACTTTGTTGGACACGGATGGTCGGGTAAGCCTGATGTTGACTATGAAATTGATTACTATGTCGAACATGTCGCTAGTGTTATGGATGCGCTCGGTATTAGTAAAGCTCACATATCGGGAGAATCTCTTGGTGGTTGGGTAGGGGCCCGGTTTGCGCTGAAATATCCCGAAAGGATAATGCGTCTAGTCCTGAATACGACTGGCGGCGCGACCATGAATCCGTCAGTGATGGAAAAAATCAAGGTATTGACTCGTGCCGCAGTTAATGACCCAGAGTGGGATACTGTAAGAGCGCGCTTAGAGTGGCTGATGGCCGATCCCGCTACCGTTACTGATGAACTAGTGAGGTGTCGACGAGAAATTTATATGCAGGACGGCTTTAAGGAGGCTCTTGAGCATATATTGGTCCTACAAGATCCCGAGATACGGCTTAGAAATAATTTGTCCGATGACGAGTGGTCTAATATCTTGGCTGAAACATTAGTTATTTGGACTTCAGATGATCCTACCGCAGATGATTCGGTAGGACGGCGAATAGCGAGTTTAATTCCAAATGCTAAGTATGAATTAATGCTGAATTGTGGACACTGGCCGCAGTATGAAGATCCCAAAGTATTTAATGAGATTCATCTTTCTTTTCTTCGAGGTTGCGGTTAGCTAGCGATGTCGGTAAGGTTCGCTTTCGCCTCGCACACACCATTAAAAGACTATTGTGAGGTCGCGCCCGCCGTTTCGGAATCTGTAGAATCAGCACATATTGACTTGAGAAACTGGGTTGATGAATATCAGCCCGAGCTTGTAATTGCGATAGGTCCTGATCATTTTAATGGCTTCTTTTACGGACTGATGCCTTCTTTCTGCGTGGGTATGTCGACCGAGGCAGTCGGAGACTGGAATACGCCTCAGGGTGAACTTCCATCGAGCGAGGAGTTGGCTACTAAATTATTAGCTTATAGTCATAGGTCGGGCGTTGACCTAGCTTATTCTCACAATATGCGAGTAGATCACGGGATTAGTCAGTTTCTTCATGAACTTTTTGAGTGGCGGATGTTGCCTCCAATCATACCCATATTTGTAAATTGTGCTGCTGCTCCGAGGCCTCCTCTGGCGAGGGTACTTGAGTTGGGACGTATAATCGGACAATTTGCTAGAGCTCAAAGTCTTAGAGTGTTAGTAACTGCTTCGGGTGGTTTATCTCATGATCCGCCGATTCCTTCGATAACGACTGCGAGTGGTAAGCTAAGAGAACGATTGATTAAAGGCGGTGACTTGAGCGCAGAAGCAAGACAAGCAAGACAAGAAATTGTCGTTCAGGAGGCTATGAAGCAGAGACAGGGAGAAAGTTTGCGACTTCCACTTAACCCGGAATGGGATCGGACTTTTATCAATAATCTGCAGCGTTTTGACTTTGACTCTCTCTTGTCACTGAGTGACGAAGATATCACCAGTGCCGCAGGATGCGGAGCACATGAAATTAGGGCATGGCTGACGGGAGCGTCCGCCGCGAAAGAATGTGGAATAACCAAGCTAGACTTATTGCTTTATTTGCCTATTCCAGAGTGGGTCGCGGGCTACGGGATCATGCGCGGACAGATTATGAAGGATTAAGCGGAAGTTCTCTCAAAACTGGCTTAAAAGTACTTTACTATAACAATCCTCATTATACCCCACTAGTATTTGGTCTTTGAAGACAAGTGTTGGCGCTCTTAGGTTACCGGTAGGTCCAAGCATATTATCAATTGCTTCGTCTGAAACGTTTTTTCCGCCGGTGAACGCCATGATCTTTTTACCTTTAGCAACAGTGATTTTTTTGGCAGTCGAAGCCAGTTTTTTTGCAGCATCTTTTCCCAATTTGCGAGAAGCAGGCACTATTTCTTGCGCTGTTAATTTTTTTGCCTCCATAAACTTGGAAGCTTTCTCGCAGGTAGTTCATCCCTTCCTATAGTAATACCAGTTAATTAAATTGCTCATAGTTTAATTTTAGCCTGTTACTGAAATTTATCTGCCATATTCTACTTAGAGTTAATATAATGTAAATTAAATTCGACGCTGAGGATTCGATTAGGGGCTATATTTATGGCGTCACCGAATCCCAATAATTTAATTAATGTTAGATTTTCATATTTAGAGCGCGTGAAAGGGGATGTTAAAAATGAGACAGGTGCATATAGCCGGCGTTGGGATGACTAATTTTGGTAAATTCTTAGATAGAAGTTTAAAGGATTTGACCGGAGATGCTTTAAAGGATGTTTTGTCTGACGCGGGCTGCGATGCCACAGATATCGAGGCTGCTTTTTTTGGAAATTGTGTCCAAGGCCACATGGAAGGTCAAGATATGGTGCGAGGCGAAATAGCGCTTCGACCTTTTGGTGTTTCTGGTGTTCCAATCGTCAACGTCGAAAATGCTTGCGCTACATCGAGTACTGCTTTTCATATGGCCGTAAATTATGTGAAATCTGGCGCAGCTGACATTGTGTTAGCAATAGGTGTTGAAAAGATGTTCTCTGAAGATAAGGCGAGAATGTTTAGCGCCTTTGATGGCGCGTGGGATGTGCACGAAGTGGAACAGAGCGTCGAACGGTTCGATGGGATGGCCGAAGGAGTAGAGATACCTGAAGGCACCACCTCGCCGAGACCGTACAGTGTGTTTATGGACATATACGCTGGATTTTGTCGGATGCACATGAAAGAGTTTGGCACCACTCAAGAGCAGCTAGCGATCATCGCGTCGAAAAATCATTTACATTCTGTACATAACACTCGGTCGCAATATAACAAGGCCTTTACTGTAGAAGAAGTTTTGGCGGCGGCGCCAATAACTTACCCGTTGACACTGCCTATGTGCTCCCCTGTGAGTGATGGAGCTGCTGCTGCAATAGTTTGTAGTCACGAAGGTCTGAAAAAATTAAAAGGTCGTACCGATCGGAATGTGAAAGTTCTTAGTAGCGTACTGCGAGCGGGTAGCGATAGAGAGTTGCGTGATTTTGAGCAGCATGCAAGTAAGTTAGCTGCTATGACCGCTTACGATCAAGCAGGTGTTGGCCCGGAGGATGTTGATGTCGCTGAGGTGCATGATGCGACAGCGATGGGCGAGGTGATGGAAGTAGAGGCTTTAGGCTTGTGCGAGCTAGGCGGGGGAGGACCGATGGCACAAGCGGGTGATAGCACCCTCGGGGGACGAGTTCCTGTTAATCCGTCTGGTGGTCTTGAGTCGAAAGGTCATCCGATAGGAGCCACCGGATTAGGACAGATTTTTGAGCTGGTTTGTCAGCTTCGGGGTGAGTCTGACGCACGACAGGTCGAAGGTGCGCGAGTAGGTATCGCGCAAAATGGCGGTGGTATTGTCGGGATCGAAGAGGCAGTGACCTGTATTACGTTATTAGGCACATAGGCTTCTGTTTTTAACTGATTGACGGAATTTGACGATATGGCTGAGCGACGGAACGCGAAGGTTTTAGAGCTGACAGGAGACTACCTGCCTGATCGGGCGCTTATCGGTGGGAAAGCTTGGTCTATATGCCGAATGAAAAGTCTAGGTCTGCCGGTGCCGCCTGCTTTTGTAGTTACTACAAACGTGTGTCAGGATTATTTGAATGCTCGAGAGCTTTCTGATGCCTTGAAAGATGAGGTTCTAGTTGCTGTAAGAGGATTAGAAGGTACCACTGGAAGATATTTGGGCGGCGAGGAACGGCCGCTCTTACTTTCTGTGCGTTCAGGGGCACCAATATCTATGCCAGGAATGATGGATACAGTGCTCAATCTAGGGATGAGCTTAGAGGTTCAGAAAGCGCTAGCAGTTGAGTCTGGTAGCGAAAAATTTGCGAAAGACACTCATCTCAGATTTTTGACACTTTACTCCAATATAGTTTTGAAGCAGTCGATCACTGATGATGTCGAACCGGAAATCATTCTTCAGTCGTTAAATAGTGATGGAAAATTTGAGAGTCCTACGGAGCAATTATTCAAAGCAATAGAAGCCGTATTTTCATCGTGGAATTCTCGGAGGGCAAAAAGATATCGTAAACACAATGGCATTTCTGATGAGCTAGGAACAGCTGTCGTTGTGCAGGCGATGGTTTTTGGAAACCTTGATCGCGCCTCGGGAACAGGAGTGTTATTCAGTCGCAATCCTTTAACGGGTAGTAAGGAACCTTTTGGAGAATATTTAGCCAGCGCTCAGGGGGAAGATGTAGTCTCAGGCACCCATACACCTGACCCTCTCAGTTGTTTAGAGAAAGATATGCCAGAAATCTACGATGAACTATTAAGATCTTCTGAGGTTTTAGAGAATGAAAACGGTGATGTCCAGGACATCGAATTTACAGTGCAGAATGGCGAACTCTTTTTACTCCAGTCTCGCTCTGCGAAGAGATCGCCCGATGCTGCGGTCTCTTTTGCAGTGGATATGGTGGAAGAGGGTCGGATTTCTTCTGACGTAGCGCTATCGCGAGTAACGTGTGAGCAGGTACGCACATTGCTTCGACCTAAGCTAGAAGAGGGCTGTACAATCGACCGAGTAACTCTCGCACAGGGCGAATCGGCATGTCATGGGGTAAGTCACGGTGTTGTTGCTCTAACTTCTGAGCAAGCTGAACTACTATCCTCTCAAGGAATAGATGTTGTGCTCGCTAGGGAAACGACCAGCCCAGATGACCTCCATGGAATGATTGCTAGTACTGCGGTTTTGACCGAGACTGGTGGTTTAACTTCACATGCGGCTGTTGTGGGTAGGGCGTTAGGAGTTCCGTGTATAGTAGGGTGCGGTTCTGGAAGTCTGCTGAGGCTGGAAGGGAAGAAAGTCACGGTTGACGCCACTTCGGGTAAGGTTTTCGAAGGCTATCTACCTATGGTACGGCCAAAAGAAAGAGATGATCCTCGTTTAGTTCGTATCAAAGGATGGGCAAGTGACCAATGTCCAATTAAAGTGGTGGAGCGGTCGAGCGCCGTAACACAAGAGGTCTTCGATTTAGATGATTTAGATGATTGCGACAGTCCGGAAAAGATTCCATTGTATTTGAAAGGACAAAAAGTTGTATCTGGTAGTGTATTAGACTCCGGAGTTGGTGTTCTAGCGGCGATACAGTGTGGTATCGAGACTATTGTCACGGATAATCCGCTAGCGGTAACTTTGGCGGCGGTCGAAGCGAAAAACTGTAATGACTAAAACTATTTTCACAAAGAAAAAAATATCTGAGGACAAATTTAATGGCTAAGCCTACTTCGGACGATATAAAAACGTTGATTGAACAGTTTGAGCAATCTGACTGGAAGGAAGTGCATGTAAAAACTGATGGTTTCGAATTGTATTTGTCTGAAAACCCAAAAAGTTCGGGTCCTCCTTCGGCTGTTACACCCCAGTTGACCACAGCAACTTCTCAAACTGTTGAGAACGCTGATACGAGTCCGGTCGTTGCGGAACCGGCACTTGAAGCGGGTAAAGCCATTCTACCAGAAGGCATGACTGCCGTAACAGCTCCCAATCTTGGCACATTTTATAGTGCTCCAAAACCTGGTGCGCCGCCTTATGTTGAAGTCGGTCAAAATGTTTCTGCGGAGACAGAGGTCTGTTTGATTGAAGTAATGAAATTATTTACGCCAGTAAAAGCGGGCGTATCAGGCGTCATCAGGGAAATCTGTGTATCTGATGGACAGATGGTCGAGTATGAGCAGCTCCTTGTTGTCATCGAACCAAGCTGATTTTTACTTATGACAATTAAGCGAGTTTTTGTTGCAAATCGTGGAGAAATCGCGGTACGAATCATACGAGCTGCGCACGCGCTGGGAATAGAGGTTGTGCAAGGTGTTTCTCTCGCTGATAGAGATAGTATGGCACCGAAGATGGCCGATCGTACTGTAGTTATTGGGCCGGCTCAGTCTAAGGATAGCTACCTAGATGTTCAGACTGTGGTGCATGCGGCGAAGTCGACAGGTTGTGACGCGCTGCACCCTGGCTATGGGTTTCTTTCAGAGAGAGCTGAACTGGCGCGTGTTTGCGTGGAAGAAGGCATTATTTTTATCGGTCCTCAAGCTCAAGTTATTGAGGATTTAGGAGATAAACTTCGAGCCAGAGAAATAGCGGAAAGATCTGGGATTGCTTCAGTACCTGGAAGTGGTCATGTTGAGTCTCCTGCTGCCGCTTTAGTGGCAGCTAATAAAATTGGATTTCCTGTAGTTATGAAAGCCTCGGCTGGGGGAGGTGGACGGGGAATGTTTGTTGCCCGAAACAGTAACGCCATTAAAGAGTCTTTTGAACGAGCAAGTGGCGAGGCCTTGGAAGCTTTTGGCGATGGGACCCTTTATCTAGAGAGATATATTGAAAATGCGCGACATGTCGAGGTACAGATAGCGGGAGATGGTCAAGGGAATGCTGTACATTTTGGCGAGAGGGATTGCTCAGTCCAGCGGAGATATCAAAAAGTAGTAGAAGAGGCTCCTTGTGTTTTAATGTCCGATCCTCTCAGAAAAAAACTTCACAAAGCAGCCGTTAAGTTAGTTGCCTCACTTAACTACTCTAATGTTGGCACAGTAGAATTTCTTTTTGATGTTGAGCGAGATGAGTTCTATTTCATTGAAGTAAACACGCGTATTCAAGTCGAACATCCGGTTACAGAGCAGGTTACGGGATATGATTTGGTACAGATGCAGTTTCGTCTCGCGGCGGGCGAGGAAAATGCTCTACCGTCACAAAAAGCAATAGGTATTTCAAGACATGCCATCGAGTGTAGGTTGAATGCCGAGGATGCGTATAATAATTTTGCTCCAAGTCCAGGTCGCATCAAGGAATGGAGCCCCGCGCAAGGTGCTGGTATCAGAGTTGATAGTCATTGTTATAGCGATTATTTGGTGCCACCATTTTACGACTCTATGATTGGTAAAATAGTAGTGACTGGACCAGATCGGTTGTCGACTGTTCGTCGTCTCCAAGCAGCACTTGAGGATTTTCGGATCGAAGGGTTAGTATGTAATTTACAATTACTTCGCGAAATCGTTGCGCATCCAGATTTTGAGGATAATAGTTTTCACACGCGGTGGTTGGAACAAGATATGCTTCCAGTGTTTGAGTTGGCAAAAAAATAAAGGATGTAGTGAAGAATGGCGCACATAGAATTTCTTGATGAAACAATGCGTGATGGTCAGCAAAGTTTATGGGGAATGCGTATGCAAGCGGGCATGGCGCTTCCAGTGTCTCCAATCGTTGACCGTACCGGGTACCGAGTGATCGATCTCACTGGCTCGTCAATGTTTGAATGTTTAATTAAGTATTGTTATGAGAATCCGTGGGAAGGTTTAGACCTGCTTGTTAAGTCTATGCCGAATACTCCTATTAGGGGTGGTATGCGGTCGAATGCTTCGGTTACTTTTGGCGTGACTCCCGATTCTTTGATGGACGCTTGGATGCGTCAGTTGAATGTCCATGGTGTGCGTAGCTTCTGGATCTACGACGTACTCTTTAATATTGATAAAACATTGCGGTTGGCAAAAGTTGCTAAGGAGTTTGGTAGCGAAGTAGCGGGCGCCATTATGTTTACTTTGAGCCCAGTTCATACGGATGAGTATTATGCTGATAAAGCAGATAAATTGTCTGAGTCTGACGACATTGATACTATTTTGCTATATGACACGGCAGGGGTGCTAGAAAAAGAGAGATTGGTCACTTTGTTGCCAGCAATTAAATCTAAATCCCACGGAAAGCCGATCGAATTTCACTCGAATAATTTACTTGGGCAATCTGCCAAGGCTTATTTGGACGCTATAGATTTGGGTGTAAGTATACTGCACACCGCTGTGCGACCTATGGCAAATGGACCTTCGGTACCGTCTGTTGAAATAATGGCTAGGAACGTTGAGCTGTTAGGACACACGCATAATTTGGATAGCACTTTATTTCCTCCTGTTGCAGAGCATTTCGAAAAGGTTGGAAAAGCAGCGGGATTTTTAGTCAATCAATCTGCGGAATATGATGTACTTTCTATCCGTCATCAGGTACCCGGCGGAATGGTTGGAACTTTGAAAGCGCAACTAGTTCAAAATGGGATGAGCGATAGGTTGGATGAGGTTCTCCAAGAAACTGCTGCTGTTAGAAAAGAGCTGGGCTACCCGGGGATGGCGACCCCATTTAGCCAGTTAGTGGGCACTCAAGCGGTTCTCAATATTGTTACAGGTAAAAGGTACGCGTCTATTCCTGATGAAGTAATTCAGTATGCGGCAGGATTTTATGGTGATACAGCGGGTCCTATCGATCAAAATATTATGGACGTTATTATGTCGTCACCACGCGCGAAAACAGTTGTGGCGAATCCTCCCGCACAGCCAAGTATTGAAGAATTGCGGAAAGAGTATGGCACTGACGACGATGACGAGCTGATTTTAAGGGCACTAGTTCCAGGAGAAGGTTTAGAAAAAATGAGGAGTAGTGGGCCTGTAAAAACTACCTATTCGTACCTCTCGTCTCCTGAGTTACAGGAAGTATCAAAACTTATGAAACTCTCGCAGTCACCAGTCACGCAGATTAGTACCGAAGATCTTCATATATCGTTGAAGCGCTAACGCTTGTGTCCAGCCGTCGCGCAGTCATAATCGATGCAGTTAGAACACCATTTTGCCGTGGTCGAGAAGGGGGAGCCTTGTCGGGGATCCATCCAGTAGATTTGTACGCCCAAACTTTGTCGGAATTAATCAGCCGGACTCAAGTAGATCCAGCAATTATTGAAGACGTTATTACTGGCTGTGTTATACAGGTTGCCGAGCAATCAGGAAATATCGGTAGGCAAGCCGCCCTTGCGGCGGGTTTCCCCGAAAGTGTGCCCGCTATCACGCTAGACCGTAAATGTGGTTCTGCTCAGCAGGCGATGGATTTTGCAGCGCAAGGGGTTATATCTGGGGCTTATGATACGGTTATCGCAGGTGGCGTTGAAATGATGAGTACGGTGCCGATGAGGATTAACCGCATGGGTAAGGATAATGAAGGCGAATTATTTCGGAGCCGTTATCCAGATGGAATGATCCGCCAGGGGGTTTCTGCTGAACTTATTGCGAGCCGTTGGAATATTGCTCGTGAGGAGTTAGATCAGTTTTCGATGAGGTCTCACATCAGAGCCGCAGATGATGTTAGCGGAAGAGTTAAAGATATTGTATCTATTAACAAGGGGTTGGCGGAGGATGGTGTTGCATTGGTTTGCGATGATGAAGGTGTTCGTCCTAATACCAACCTAGAAACGCTGTCAAATTTAGATACTGTTTTTAAAACCGACGAAATGAGTGCTAGGTACCCGGAGATAAACTGGAGTCTGACTGCAGCGAGTTCGAGTCCAGTTAGCGATGGCGCAAGCGCCTTGCTGATTATGGAAGAACAGCTGGCGATGAGGCTGAACCTAGCACCGCGGGCTGCAATAACACATTTCTCTGTAGTGGGGGATGATCCGATAATGATGTTGACTGCGATAATGCCCGCCACTAAGAAGTTATTGAGACGGTCTGCATTACGCTTATCTGATATTGACGCATACGAAGTTAACGAGGCATTTGCTTCAATTCCGTTGGCCTGGCTCAAGGAGTTAGATGGGGATCCTGAAAAACTCAATCAGTATGGAGGTGCAATTGCATTAGGGCATCCTGTAGGCGCCTCCGGGGGACGTTTGATCGCTAATATAATGAGAGTTCTTGAAGATACGAACGGCAGATATGGTTTAGTAACAATGTGTGAGAGTGGGGGAATGGCAAACGCGACCCTTATCGAGAACTTGACCTAGGCTTGAGCCTTTTTGTTCATTGATAGCTTTTTTAAATAAAGGAATTAGATTATGCCTGATAGAATGACAGATAAGGTTACTATCATTACCGGAGCTGGAACGGGGATTGGTCGAGCCTGTATGGAACTCTTTGCGGCGGAAGGTGCGAAGGTAATTGGTTGTGGTCGCCGCGAAAACATGTTGCAGGAAAGTTTAGATTTAGTTTCTGAAAATCACGGTGAGGGGCACATTGTTGCTGCAGATTTATCTAATCTAGAAGATGCGCAGAACGTAATTAGTAAAACAATGTCTATTTACGGAAGGATTGATTGTTTAGTGCACGCTGCGAGTGTCGGGTGGAGTTGGAGCCACACCAGCGAAGATTCGATGAATGATATAGCAAATACTCCGCCAGAAAAATGGCACGAAGTTATCGGGATAAATTTAAATGCTTGTTATTACATGTGTCACGGGGTTTTACAGCATATGCTAGAAGCGGGTCAAGGATCGATTGTTAACGTAGCAAGTATTTCAGGAATGGTCGGTATGCAATCGGCTCACACTTATTGTTCTGCTAAAGGGGGCGTAATAAACTTGACGCGCGCTATGGCGAACTCGTATGGGAAGCTCGGGGTCAGAGCCAACTGCGTATGTCCTGGCTACACTGATACACCTATGATTGCTGACGTGATGAATATATTTGACGATGAGACGTTAGCAGATAATCTCACACCAATGAGCCGTGCGGGGACTCCTTTAGAAATGGCCTATGGCTGCCTGTACTTAGCATCTGACGAAGCAAGCTATTGCAATGGCGTGATTCTGCCTATAGATGGCGGAACTGTCGCGCGGCAATAGTTTGGGGGACATAATTTGATTCGTATGAGCATAAGCCCTATGAATCTCTGTAACAGTTTTCAGTCGATTGGCTCAAAAACCTCGCCGTTGTAAAAGAGCAGATTTCCTTCGCTGATATCATGCCATAGTCCGTGGATGGATAATTCTGCAGTCCTTACGGCATCCTGTACAAACGGAAAGGTCATCAAATTTTCCATCGACATAATGATCCCTTCGTGCTCCAGCGCGCGCAGTTGGTCTTCTTTACTTTTTGTATGATCAACGCGTTCATAGGCCGGACGCAGTAGATCTACCCATCGCCCCACAAAGCTCGTTTCTTTCTCGAGTTCAGGAGCCTTGCCAGAACACATTTGATCACATCCTTTTACACCTCCACAATTAGAGTGTCCTAATATTATGATATGAGAAACATTTAAAGCAGTGACCGCATATTCAATTGCAGCTGATGTGCCAAGGTTATCACCAGATAGACTGAAAGGTGGGACTAGGTTAGCTATATTTCGATGAATGAAAAACTCACCTATATCTGACTCGAATATCGATGTGGCTTGTACTCGACTATCACAACAGGAAATGACCATCGCTAAAGGAGCTTGGCCCTGTTCGACGAGGTATCTGTATGTGGGTTGTTTCCCAGGAAAAGTATTTTTTTTCCAATCTAAATAGCGGAGTTTTAGGTCAGGGGGAAGCGGCGAGGCAATATTCATGTGTTCCTCGAATTGTTATTACTGTGAAGATCTTAGTCTGGTCTTAGGTAAAAATCCAGACCGACATCAATGTCCACCATATTCTTATTTGCCTAAAGCGCAGATCGCATCACATTTTCTCTTATTCACATGGCAACCTCCGAATGACGAAGTATAAAGTATTAGACTTCATAGTAGGTATTCTATGTAGGAGAGTTACTATTAAAGATATCCCAGTACATTTTCCAAGTCTTTCCTT
>CAJWTO010000007.1 GCA_913047675.1 uncultured Pseudomonadota bacterium
TGCTAATGTCGGTGATCGTGACGCCATTTGGTGTGATCGCGGCGATTTATTTGCATGAGTACGCCTATCAAGGCAAAGTTACAAGAATTATAAGAATAGCCGTTAATAATCTCGCTGGAGTTCCTTCTATTGTGTATGGAGTTTTTGGGCTAGGTTTTTTTGTTTACATTGTAGGCGGCTCGATAGATAAATTGCTGTTTCCCGCGCTTCTCCCCGCGCCTACATTTGGAACGCCCGGTTTGCTTTGGTCCTCGTTAACCTTAGCGTTGTTAACGGTGCCAGTGGTTATTGTGGCGACGGAGGAAGGCCTGTCTCGGATCCCCAAAAATATAAGAGAGGGTAGCTTAGCGCTCGGTGCGACCAAAGCCGAGACATTATGGAGAACAGTGTTACCTATGGCTACGCCTGCGATGATTACCGGGCTAATTCTGGCGGTTGCTCGCGCTGCAGGAGAAGTGGCGCCGCTAATGATGGTTGGGGTCGTTAAGTTAGCCCCTTCCCTCCCACTGGACGGAAATTTTCCATATTTACACTTGGATCAGAAGTTTATGCATTTAGGATTTCATATCTATGATGTGGGATTTCAAAGTCCTAACGTTGAGGCCGCAAGGCCGTTAGTTTACGCCACCTCGTTGTTATTGATTGTGATAATCGTCGTGCTTAACCTAACTGCTATAGTTGTTCGAAATCGCCTTCGTGACAAATACGACGGCATCGATACCTGAGGAATTTTAGTATGAATGTCGAAAGTGAGATAAGACAAGAGGAACCAAAGGTAGCTGTTGACGTCAGTTCTATCCGGTCGGATTCAACCGATGACTCGGAGCAAACAGGCGAATCACCGATCTCTATCGAAGTTAATGATTTGAGTCTGTTTTATGGCGAAGCGCAGGCCCTAAACCAAATTAACTTGAGAGTTCCTCAGAAAAAGGTAACAGCCTTTATCGGACCTTCAGGCTGCGGTAAATCGACGTTGCTACGGTGCTTTAATAGGATGAACGATCTGATAAACACGGTAAGGATAACTGGGAAAATAAAGCTTCTGGGCGAAGATATATTTGACCCGGCGGTAAACGTTGCGCTTTTGCGCAGAAGGGTTGGCATGGTATTTCAAAAGCCAAACCCATTCCCTAAGTCGATTTACGACAATGTCGCTTATGGCTTACGTATTCAAGGGTCTTATTCGAAAACAGTTTTAGACGAAGCTGTAGAAAAAGCGTTGAAGGCGTCCGCCCTATGGGAAGAAGTTAAGGACAGGTTGAATGAATCTGCACTTGGCCTATCGGGTGGGCAGCAGCAAAGATTAGTAATTGCGCGAGCGATCGCGATAGAGCCAGAGGTGCTTTTGCTTGATGAACCCGCATCCGCATTGGATCCGATATCTACTCTTAAAATTGAAGAATTAATTTTTGAATTGAAGAAGGACTACACGATAGTTATAGTTACTCATAATATGCAGCAGGCGGCGCGTGTTTCGGACTATACGGCGTTCATGTATCTTGGTGACTTAGTAGAGTTTGGTGATACAAAAAATCTTTTCACTACGCCTGAGAAAAAGCAGACTGAAGATTATATCACCGGCCGTTATGGCTAGAGCCATAGTATCCCCGGATTTTAGGGTTACTGATTCCCATTTCTAAATAGAGGAGAAAGCGTGTGACCAGTTCAAGACTACCCAATCATATTTCTCAACAGTTCGACAATGAGTTGGAAGACATTCGCTCCAAAGTACTCGCAATGGGCGGTCTCATTGAACAGCATTTAGCAAAAGTCTTAGCCTACTTTTCAAAGGGAGAAGTCGAGGGGGTCGAGTATGTGGCAGTGAGCGACTATTTAGTTAACGCACTCGAAGTTGAAATTGATAATGACTGCACCGATATTTTGGCGCGGAGGCAACCAGCTGCAGGCGATCTCAGACTAGTTTTGGCTGTAAGTAAGACTATTACAGATTTGGAGCGGATGGGCGATGAGGCCGAAAAGATTGCACGTCTAATTTTGCACGAAGATGATATCTTGGTTACCGGAAGTTACTATCACGGCGCAGCTGCGCTTGGTAAACACGTCGCAAGTATGGTGAGAAGTGCGTTGGATTCGTTTGCTAGAATGGATTCAGAGGCAGCTTTTAAAGTCGCTTTTGAGGATCGAGCGATCGATGCTGAAACAGGTGCTATCATGAGACAGTTGATGACTTATATGATGGAAGATCCGAGGACGATTTCGCCCTGCCTTGATACGATATTAGCTGTGAGGGCCTTGGAGAGAATTGGCGACCATGCTAATAATATTGCTGAAAACGTGATCTACTTAGTCGAAGGAAAGAATGTACGGCACGTATCCTTGGAACAAGTTCAGGCAGAAATTGGATCGTCAGAATAAAGCGGGAATTAGAGACGGTCTATCAGAGACACGAATCGACTATTGTTTGAACTTAATTGAGAAGCAACTCCCTTTGCCTAGTTCACTAGTAATATCCAGCAGTCCGCTGTGTCTTCTGACGACATGTTTTACAATCGCTAAACCTAGGCCGTTTTTGGAGCCCTGCTCGGTTCTCGTGCGAGAGCTATCAACTCGGTAGAACCTTTCTGTGATACGCGATAGGTGCTCCTCAGCAATTCCTATGCCATTGTCTTTCACCTCCAGGACTAGGTAGGGATCTTGTTGATACCATCGTATTGAAATCGTCCCATTGTCTGGCGTGTAATGCGCAGCGTTAAAAGTAAGATTCGACACAGCGCTATAAAGTTCCACTCTTGATCCGGTTAATTTTTTTTGAGAATCAACATGAATCGTTAGTACGTGATTTTTTTCTCTATAAATTTGACTGGTCGCGGTGACGATTTCTTCAATAAGCAGTTTTAAATCAACTGCTTCTGAGTCAGCTGGTATTTGACTTTCTTCGAGATGCGATAAGTTGAGTAACGTATCTACAAGACTGTTCATTTCTACCGCGTGTTCGGTCATCTGTTGTAAAGCGGGCTGCCATGTTGGCGGACAGATATCTGACTGCATGGTTAGCGCTTCTAAATAGCCACGAAATACTGTAAGAGGTGTTTTCAACTCGTGCGATACGTTTGCGACGAAGTCACTTCTCACTTTTATCGCTCGGTAAATTTCTGTGACGTCTCTTGCCGTGAGAATTTTATGTGTTTTACTGTAGGGCACCATTAGTGCACTTAGATGTAGATCTGGCTTTAGCGGACTAATTATATCGACAGTCTGTTGTTCAGTATTGCCAGTTGAACTAATGAATTCTCGAAGTGCCGGAAAGCGTATTATGTTAGTGATTCGTTGTTTTTTATCTTCAGGCCATCTGACATCGAGCAGATTTCTGGCTGCGGGATTAGCCCATTCAATATCGTCAGTCTCATTGAGTATCACAATTGCGTCGGGCCAAGCTTTAGTAGCTTGCTCGAATTGTCTTAGTACGGCTGTTAACTGTTGTCTGCGGTCTTTATGCCTGTCAAACAATTTACTTATTGAATAATTGACCTCCTCAAATATTCCCGATTCTTTAGGGCTTATGTCATTACTTGCTCCATTTACCTGGTTCAGAAGATCGAGTAGGTTGTGATATAAATTCCAAATATAGGCCAGTAACGATAAGGTTACTCCTAAAAGTATATGTCCTCCAATTGCCCCTAGGGCAATCCCTAATACTACGTAAAGGAGCAGGCGCCAGAAGTCAGAAATTTTCATGATAAATAGAGATATTAGCCATACCTATCAGTATGGCTGTTTTTAGGCATTAAGTCAGGCGACGGTTTCGGTAAATAGGTAGCCGGAGCCTCTTACGGTCTGAATGTAGTCGGAGCACTCGTGACCGCTTAAAACTTTTCGCAGTCTGCGTATGTGCACATCGACAGTTCTATCCTCTATAAATGTGTTAGTGCCCCAAACTTGATCGAGCAATTGTGCGCGCGTGTAGCACCTTTCTGGATGACTGACAAAAAATTCTAATAATTTGAACTCGAGTGGGCTAAGATTTAATTTGTCGCCTTCGCAAAACGCACGACGGGATTTTAAGTCCATTTTTATGTTCCCAGCATTAAGGACCTCGTCATCGCTACTGGAGAGCCTGACTCGCCTTAATACAGCTTTAACCCGTGCTACTAATTCAGCCGGGGAGAATGGTTTGGTAATATAGTCATCTGCACCCGAATTTAGCGCCGCTATTTTATCGGGTTCTTGGCTTTTTGCGGTTAACAGAATGATAGGTATTTGTTTAGTTCTACTTGATTTTTTAATTCTTTTCGTAAACTCCAAGCCGCTTAAACCGGGCATCATCCAGTCTAGAATGATGAGATCAGGTAACATGATTGCTAGCGATTCGAGTGCTCTAGTTACGTTATCTGCCTCTATTGTCTCAAAACCCTCGTTAGACATAGTCATCGCGACTATTTGTCGTATAGCGATTTCATCTTCTACTATTAGAATTTTTGCGGTCATTGTTTAGCATATGTATATTTTGCTTGCACGTAATTATATTAACTAAATAATGACAGTTTTGTTACAATTTAGGCGGAATTAATTTTCTGAATGTACATATACGAGCAGCATTTGTTTTTCTGTGATCACGCTAAGTAGCATTGCAGTTTTGTGTGCCCGGCTTTTGGTTGTTTGCACGATAATCTTGTATGCTTTGGGGCGAGACTCTTTCTCTTCGCTCTCGCATTGGCGGCCTACTTAATTATAGTAATCTTTCGGCAGAGTGCAGTTTATGTCGATAAAATATGAGACTTTTATATGCAAGATTTTTTAACTGAACGATACGATCCCACGTTAATAGAGGAGGCTTTTCAGAGCGATTGGGAAGCCAGAGGCGCGTATAGGGCGCAGGAGGATCCGGATCGAGAGAAGTTTTATTGCTTGTGTATGTTTCCCTACCCTAGCGGGCGGCTGCATATGGGTCATGTTCGGAATTATACAATAGGTGACGTGATCGCACGATTTCAGAGAATGAATGGAAAAAACGTGATGCAGCCTATGGGTTGGGACGCATTTGGTTTGCCGGCGGAGAATGCGGCCATAGAGAATGGAGTACATCCGGCTAAGTGGACGGATCAAAATATAGCGTACATGAGGTCTCAATTGCAGCGACTAGGTTTCGGTTACGATTGGCAACGAGAATTAGCAACTTGTAAAACCGAATACTATCGTTGGGAGCAGTGGTTTTTTTTGAGGCTTTATGAGAAAGGTTTAGTATACCGAAGTATCGCGACCGTTAATTGGGATCCAGTAGATGAGACTGTTCTCGCCAATGAGCAGGTAATTGATGGCAGGGGTTGGCGATCGGGAGCATTAGTCGAGAGGAAAGAGATCCCCCAGTGGTTTCTTAAAATAACCGCGTATGCAGAAGAATTATTAAATGAGCTAGATAATCTCGAGGATTGGCCGGATGCGGTAAAGACCATGCAACGGAATTGGATAGGTCGGTCGGAAGGTTTGGAACTGAAATTCGCTTTGATTGGGTTGGATGACTCGCTCGAGGTTTTCACGACGCGGCCAGATACTTTGTATGGTGTCAGTTACATGGCAGTTGCACCCGAGCATCCACTCGCTTTGTCTGCAGCGGCGGCTGATGATACGGTCGCAGAGTTTCTTAATGAATGTAAACTGCAGTCTACAACAGAGGCTGCCCTAGAAAAGATGGAGAAAAAAGGCATTCCATTAGGCATAAATGCTCGACACCCCCTTACTGACGAGTCTATTCCTGTTTACGTGGCAAACTTTGTGTTGATGAGCTATGGGACCGGCGCAGTGATGGCAGTGCCGGCTCACGACCAAAGAGATTGGGATTTTGCTAAAAAATACGATTTACCTATTAGGCCCGTCATATCTTGCGGGAATGGTGAAATACCTGATGTTTCTGACCGGGCGTATCTTGAAAAAGGGGAGCTTGTACAAAGTGGCGTCCACTCAGGATTAAGTTTTGAAGATGCCTGTGAGTCGATTATTCAGTTCATGGAGTCGAATGGGACTGGCGTTCGTCGGGTACAGTACCGTCTGCGCGACTGGTTGGTTTCCAGGCAACGCTATTGGGGTTGTCCTATACCCGTGATGTATAGCGAAGATGGAACGGAAATCCCAGTCTCGGACGAGATGTTGCCTGTAGCCCTTCCAGATGATGGGCAGGGGACCCCACTATCTAATATCAAAGAGTTTGTTGAGACGGTTTTACCTGATGGGACTATTGGACGCAGAGAGACGGATACGTTCGATACTTTCTTCGAATCTTCGTGGTACTTTTCTAGATTTTGTTCGCCAGATCAAGCGAATATGATGTTAGATGACAGAGTAGATTATTGGATGCCCGTCGATATTTATATTGGCGGAGTGGAGCATGCTGTGCTACATCTTCTGTACGCCCGTTTTTTCCACAAAACAATGCGAGATGCTGGGCTGGTCAGGTCAGATGAACCTTTTAAGAAACTTTTAACTCAAGGCATGGTTTGCAAAGAGACATATTACCGAGAAATGGGTAATAGCCGAAGGCAGTATTTTTCGCCTGAAGAGGTGGAGATAAAAACTGATTCCAAAGGTGTTGCGCTAAGTGGTGTTTTAAAGGCTGATGGCCGCGAGGTAGACATTGGCCCGATAGAAAAAATGTCCAAATCTAAAAATAACGGAGTTGATCCGCAAGCCCTAATAGAAAAATATGGCGCTGATACGGTCAGATTATATACGATGTTTGCTGCGCCCCCAGAGCAAACATTAGAATGGTCCGATACCGCGGTGGAGGGTTCTTTTAGATTTTTAAAGTCTCTCTGGAGAATGATTTTTGAACATGTCAAATCTGCTACTCAAAATAGAAGAACTTATAAGAAGGATGAGCTAGATCCTGTGTTAGTAGAATTACGAAGACATATTCATCGAACTATCGTAAAGGTAACAGATGATATTGGTCGACGTTATAAGTTTAATACAGCTATAGCGGCCGTGATGGAACTGGTAAACCATTTAAGCAGAGTGAATGCCGATGATAGTGACACACTTGCTATTAAACAGGAGGGATTTGAAACGGTATGTAAACTTATCGCACCGGTAGTCCCTCACATAGCAGCCGCAATTTGGCGTAATTTAGGTTCTAAGGAAGATCTTTTGTTAGCAGGTTGGCCAGAAGCCGATCAGAAAGCTCTAGTAACGTCGGAGATTAATATAGTTGTTCAAGTTAATGGCCGTAAGCGAGCAATCATTAGTGTTCCTACTGACGCGACGAAAGAAGTTTATGAATCGATGGCTCTTGAAGATGATAATGTAAAGCGCTTTACTAAAGACCAAACTATTCGCAAAATGATTGTTGTGCCTAGTAAACTGGTAAATATTGTAGCGAGCGACTAACGATGTTCAATCTGAGACATATTTTGGTGACGCTAGTAATCTGCGCATTACTTAGTGCCTGCGGCGGTTGGCGTCTTCGTGGGACAACAACCTACGATAACATGGACGTTTCAGTCTATGTTAAGCAAAAAAATGCTCTTAATGTTTCAAATTCATTGAGTAGGCAATTAGCGCTCTATGATATTGATCTTGTGGGCCGAGCAAAGGCAGATTTTATCCTGACTATTGCAAATGAAAGTTACGAACGAAGACTATTGTCAGTATCGACCCAAACGGGAAAGGCTCGCGAGATCGAGTTGATAATTAAGGTAGATTTTGATTTACGTACCGCCTCTGGCGCATTAGTGCTACCGATCGAAACTTATACAACCCGAAAAGATTTCATATTTGATGAGACATCGATTTACGGTACGAACGAAAATGAGAAAGTGCTGAAACGCTCTATGTCAGAGGAAATCGCTACTATGCTAATTTCACGAGTAGTCTCTGCACTCAAATCTTATCAGGCGCGCTGAGCGACATGAAAATGTCTGTCACCACCCTAAAGCAGCGTCTTTCTAGTACTCAGCTCGAGAAGCTTTACTTTTTATGCGGTGACGAGCCTATTCAGTTAATGAAATGTCTAGATGTCATTAGAAACAAGGCTAAGGAAGAGGGCGTCACTGAGCGACTAGTTTTTCATGTCTCCGGCCTGTCTGATTGGGAATCCCTTGGTGCTGAAATTAACTCAATGTCTCTATTTGCTGAAAAAAGATTAATAGAGGTTCGGATGGGCTCAAAAAAACCAGATAAGCTGGGGATATCTGTTCTTAATCAAATTACTCTGAGTGATAATTTTGATGATCGGTTTGTTATTGTTTTAGAAAATAATGAGTCTTCGATAAAAAAAACCAAATGGTTTAAAGCACTTCAGTCCAGTGGTGTTTTTTTTGAATCGAAAATGCTAGATAGTTCTGCGTTATCGCATTGGATTGTCACCACCGGTAAAGAGCTTGGGGTGGAATTTTCACAAATGGCCCTTCAGCTTTTTTGCGAACGGGTTGAGGGTAATCTACTTGTTGCCTCGCAGGAGCTAGAAAAACTGGCTTTGGCAACATCCGGGGAAAGAATTGAGGAAGACGAGATCGTCAGTTCAATGAATGATAGTGGAAGTTTTGATATATATGATCTAACAAATACTTTATTACGAGGCGATTTGTATCGGACGTTAAGAGTTGTTCGGCGGTTGAGGGAGATTGGTGTCGAACCAGTATTAATTATCTGGGCTATTGTAAGAGAATTGCGTTTGCTAGCTACTATTATTGCAGAGGTAGAAAACGGTAGTTCTGTCGCGAAACTTATCGATAGCGCTAGAATCTGGGGCCCGCGAAAAGGTGCGTTTGAAATATTTATACAGAAGGCCACGGTCGCACAAGTACTGAAGTTACTTCTGCATGCCAATTATATTGATACCGTGATAAAAGGAGCGCGTCTAGGTAGTGTATGGGATGAGATCGAAATCCTTTCGTTAAACATCTGCGATATTATGTCGTTTTCAAAGTTAATGGTTAAAGATTGATTATTATGAATAAGCGAGATGTTACGGGTAGGAATGACGATTCTTTGGCAGCCTATTTACTGGGTCTGGGCCAGCAGGGTAAGTCCGCGGCGAGCGTATTGTCTATTGCATCTACCGAAAATAAAAATAACGCTCTCCGACTTATGGCTGAGGCGTTGGGTGATGCGGAATCAATTATCTTGGAAGCGAATGAGTGCGATATTGAAACGGCATCTGAGCTAGATGATGCGCTGATAGATAGACTTAAGTTAAGCCCTCAAAGAGTGAGTGACATGGTGTCGGGAGTGCTTTCCGTGGCTGCACTACCAGATCCTGTAGGATTTGTAACCGATTTAGTTTCAAGACCTTCAGGAATCGATGTGGGAAGAATGCGAGTACCTCTGGGCGTGGTAGGCGTGGTTTATGAGTCACGCCCAAATGTGACTGCTGATGTCGCGGCATTATGTATCAAATCTGGGAACGCAGTAATCTTAAAAGGTGGGTCAGAGGCGTTTGCCTCAAACAAAGTTATTGCTGAGGTAACCTCTTCGGCTATTGTAGCTGCCGGGCTTCCTAAAGGTGCGGTACAACTCGTTGAGAGTAAAGATAGAAGCGCGGTTAATGCCATGCTGAATCTCTCTGAGCATATAGATGTGGTGATTCCCCGAGGAGGAAAGGGGTTAGTCGAGCTTGTGAGCACTGAGGCAAAAATGCCAGTGATTAAGCATCTCGATGGGATCTGTCATGTATTCTTGGATGACTCCGCCGATGAAAAAAAGGCGTATGATATCGCGCTGAATGCTAAAACGCAGCGATTCGGGACTTGCAATACCATGGAAACTTTGTTGGCCACGCCAGTCGCTGCTAAAAATATTTTTCCGAGATTGATAGAGTCTTATAGCAATCTAGCGGTAGAACTACGGGGTTGCGACAGGACTAGAAAATTCTCACCAAAGATTTTAGAAGCCAGTTCTGCTGACTGGGGTACAGAATATCTAGGCCCGATTTTATCTATTAAAATTGTGGACGATCTAGATACTGCGATCAGTCACATCGCGGAGTATGGCTCGAGACATACCGACGCGATAGTCACCGAAGATAGGAAAAATGCTCGTGACTTTATTCGGAAAGTAGATTCTAGTTCGGTCGTGGTAAACGCCTCCACACGATTTGCTGATGGGTTTGAATATGGCCTGGGGGCGGAGATAGGTATAAGCACTGATAAGTTTCATGCGCGGGGTCCTGTGGGGTTAGAAGGACTCACGAGTCAAAAATGGGTCGTGATCGGAGATGGTGATGTTCGTCGGTAGTCATGTTTGCGTTTATAAGAGACGATTAGATTGACTAGTTCCTTAAAGCCTATCGGCTTATTCGGAGGTAGCTTCGATCCCGTACATCTAGGTCATATTAATTTAGCTGAAAGTGCGGTTGATTTAATCGGGCTTGAGCAGGTGCGGTTTATTCCTCTGAACGCGCCTGTGCACAGGGAGGCTAGTTTGACAAGATTAGAGGACAGGCTAAAAATGCTTCATAGCGTATTGCGGCCCCCATTTTTTTTAGACGAAACAGAAATTAATAGGGGCGGGGTGAGTTATACCGTAGACACGCTTCGGTCGTTTCGCGATGAATATCCAACAAGATCATTGTGTTTACTTTTGGGGAAAGATTCATTTGATCAGTTGGATAGCTGGAGGTCGTATGACGAATTACTAAGCATTGCCAATATTGTAGTGGCTGGCCGCTCGAATTCATATAATGGTATTCCCGCGCACCTAAAGTCTATCTTTGAGAGCGCGCTTTCGGAGAGTGTGGCCAGTTTACATTCTAAAAAGTGTGGAGTGCTTTATTTTTTGGAAGCTCCCTTAACGGATGTTTCCTCCACTAAAATCCGTTGTAATATTTTAAAAGGTGAATCATTAATAGGTTTGGTACCAGACGAGGTGGCGTTTTTTATTGAGCAAAATAAATTGTATCGAACATGACTAATTTAGCTGCGAAAAATGCTGATAATCTTCGTGAAATTATTTTAGAAGGCTTAACTGATGGTAAGGCCTCAGACCTAAAAGTTTTCGAAGTAAGAGACCTGACAACTATTGCTGACTATATGGTGATTGCGACAGGCACTTCTACTCGCCAAGTTAAGGCCTTAAGCCAAAGGGTGTCGACCCTAGTGAAAGACGCCGGCTATTTAGTTCATGGAATAGAGGGCGAGATAGGTTACGAGTGGGTTTTGGTAGATGTCGGAGACGTATTGGTTCACATCATGCATCCTGACACGAGGGCTTTCTATCAATTGGAACGCCTTTGGGAGAGTCATGTCGGCACATAGGGCAGTTTAGGCCGACTAGATTATGACGTTAGATATACTCGCCGTTTGTCGACGCCCCTCGGAATCAATCCTAGTACTTTGTAGGGATTATGAAAAAAGATTGCCGAAGAATTTTTCTCTTCGGTTTACTTACCTTGCACCTTCATCTAATAAGCAGAATGTGGAGCATAGGAAAGCTGAAGAAGGAACGAGGCTACTAAAGAGCATACCTAAAAATTGTTACTTAATCTGTTTAGATAGCCGCGGTAGCCATATGACGAGCGCGTCACTGGCCAAAAAGTTACAGGTACTGAGAGATGACGGAAGGAAGATAACAATAGTGGTTGGGGGCGCTGATGGGATAGACGAGAGAGTTTTATCTAGATCTGAAGAAAAGTGGTCTCTATCCAAGTTAACGTTTCCGCATAAATTGGTACAAATTATTTTATCTGAACAGATTTATCGCGCATGGTCTATTTCCGAGGGACTGCCCTATCATCGAGGGTAATGAATATTTCTTGAGAACAATGTGTTGGTCAAAAAAAAGCCCCAGCAGGAAAACTGGGGCTTCATGTGAAACAAGTAATTATTTCATTAGGTTGAAAGCAACGGAATAATAAGCAGCGCAACTATATTAATGATTTTAATTAGTGGGTTAATCGCTGGCCCCGCCGTATCTTTATATGGATCGCCTACAGTGTCACCTGTGACCGCGGCTTTATGCGCCTCGGATCCTTTTCCACCACAATTTCCGTCTTCGATATATTTCTTCGCGTTATCCCAAGCTCCCCCACCGGTAGTCATGGAGATCGCGACAAAAAGGCCCGTAATTATCGTCCCTAGGAGTAACCCACCCAGAGCTTTAGGACCAAGCAGCAGTCCGACTAAGACCGGTACGATGACTGGTAGCAGTGAGGGTATTATCATTTCTTTGATCGCAGCCTTGGTCAGAAGATCGACAGCTCGAGAGTAGTCAGGTTTTCCAGTTCCTTCCATAATGCCTGGGATCTCTTTAAATTGTCGACGCACTTCTAGAACGACCGATCCTGCAGCTCTTCCTACTGCTTCCATTCCCATTGCTGCAAACAAGAACGGCACCATTCCTCCAAGAAACAGTCCTATTACCACTTCATGGTCAGAAAGTAGGAATATAACCTCTAAGTTAGCGTCTTTAAGTCCCGCGGTGTAGTCAGCAAATAAGACTAGCGCAGCTAACGCTGCTGAACCAATCGCATAACCTTTTGTTACGGCTTTTGTTGTATTACCGACCGCATCGAGCTTATCAGTAATGACTCGGATTTCAGCGGGTAGTTCTGCCATTTCAGCAATACCGCCAGCATTATCAGTAATTGGGCCAAACGCGTCTAAAGCTACGATTATTCCAGTCATTGACAGCATTGACGTTGCTGCAATAGCTATACCGTAAAGTCCGGCCCATGCGTGCGCGTAATAAATACTTGCACAGATGACTATTACTGGCAAAGCACAAGCCTTCATTGAAACACCTATGCCAGCAATAATGTTGGTAGCGTGTCCAGTTTCAGAAGCCTCGGCGATATGCTTCACAGGGTGGTAGTCTGTACCAGTATAGTACTCTGTGATCCAAACCAACGCTGCGGTAAGCGCGAGGCCAATTAGCGCACAACCGTAGAGACCGTTCGCACTGACAGCATCAGTACCCATCAAAGATTGCGTGATAGGATAAAAGGCAGCCGCAGCTAAGATGCCAGCTGCGACAAGTCCCTTGTAGAGAGCTCCCATAACGCTACCATCTTCCTTAGCACTTACAAAGAAGCATCCAATTATGGAGGCAATTATAGAGACGCCTCCTAAAACTAATGGATAAATAATGCCATTGGCTCCTACCGTATCAGCCATTAGGAATCCCAAAAGCATGGTAGCGATGACAGTCACCGCGTAGGTTTCGAAGAGATCGGCGGCCATACCGGCACAGTCACCAACGTTATCTCCCACGTTATCTGCAATAACTGCAGGATTTCGGGGGTCGTCTTCGGGTATCCCAGCTTCAACTTTGCCTACCAAGTCTGCCCCTACATCCGCTCCTTTAGTGAAGATTCCTCCCCCAAGCCGAGCGAAAATAGATATTAAGGAGCCTCCGAAACCAAGTCCAATCAGGGCGTGTAGGGCATGTTTACCGCCTTCAGTCCCACCCAAGTAAGCGTAGTAGCCAGCTACTCCTAGTAGCCCAAGTCCCACAACAAGCAGCCCGGTTATTGCACCTCCGCGAAATGCTACCTGCAGTGCTCCGTTCATACTTTCTTTAGCAGCCTCCGCGGTACGCAAGTTTGAACGAACGGATATATTCATTCCGATATAGCCTGCAGCACCAGACAACAATGCTCCGATCAGGAAGCCGACGGCCGTGGCCGAATCTAGCGCGAGCCAGAGCGCCACAAAAAGAACAACTCCCACCACACTGATAGCTGTGTACTGCCTATTTAAGTATGCGCTAGCGCCTTCTTGAATAGCTGAGGCGATTTCTCGCATGCGCTCGTTACCTTCGGGCTGAGCAAGAATCCATTTGACGGAGATAGCACCGTAGATTACAGCTCCCAAGCCACATAGTATGGCGAATGTTAACGGTTCGGATGAGATATATGATAAAAATGCCGACATTGGTAGAGGCCCCTATCTAAAGTTGATTGTTGGATGTAACCACAATTATTTTAAAAATTGGTGAAAATTAGTGTTTTTTATTTCATTCACGCCGCACGATTGTACTTTTTATCTCGCTCAGGTCAAAATTCTTTCAGTTTTTTTTCGACTGAGACATTTTTTAGGCGCACGTAGTCTGGAATCCCATTGATATACGGAGGGTAATCTTCACCCATGATTAGTGGTTCAAGATATGTTCTGCAGGCATCTGTAATAGAGAAGTTGTCTTGGCTTATAAAATTGTCCGGCATCGTTTTTTCCACGTTAGCTACATCCGATAAATTAGCTTTCCCGATACGCCACTCGTAGGGCTCATCAGATATTCTTTCTATAATAGGCATGACTGCGTTTTCTCCTGAAAGCGCCATTTTAATTGCCGCTTCTCCAAGCGCATATGCTTGCTCAACATCTGTTTTAGACGCAATATGACGCGCTGCTCGTTGCAGGTAGTCGGCTACCGCCCAGTGGTATTTGAGGTTGAGATTCTCTTTTATCAAGTTAGCGATCACAGGAGCAGTGCCGCCTAACTGAGCGTGGCCAAACGCATCTGTTGTTCCGCTATCCGCTAGAAAGGCCCCCGACTGGTCGCGCACTCCTTCGGACACTACGATAGTGCAATATCCGTAGGCATCTTCACATTCTTTCACGCGTTTTAAAAAAGCCTTTTCATCGAATGCGCGTTCGGGAAATAAGATTATGTGAGGCGCTTCGCTTTCATGGTTGCTTGCTAGACCACTTGCGGCGGCGATCCAGCCAGCGTGCCGACCCATAACCTCCAGTACAAAAATTTTGGTGGAAGTTTTCGCCATGGAAGCGACATCAAATCCGGCCTCTTTTATTGAAATAGCAACATATTTAGCTACTGAGCCGAATCCTGGACAATTGTCGGTGATAGGTAGGTCGTTATCTATTGTTTTAGGTATACCGATGCACACCAAAGGATAGTCGTTCTCTACACTAAACTGCGCTATTTTGTTTGTAGTATCTTGTGAATCACCGCCGCCATTATAAAAAAAATATTTTATGTCATGTGCCTTGAAGACTTCTATTAATCTAAGATATTCCTTTTCGTTTTCTGCTGGATCTGAAAGTTTATGGCGACAGGAACCAAATGCACCTGCAGGCGTATGCTTGAGCTTACTAATTATTAAGTCACTCTCTTTGGACGTATCAATTAAATCCTCGGTGAGCGCTCCAATTATTCCATTTCTCCCCGCATAGATTTTACCAATATTAGGTTCCTTGCGCGCCGTTTCGATTAGACCGCAGGCTGACGCATTAATGACTGCCGTAACTCCTCCCGACTGAGCATAGAAAGCATTAAATATTTTTTGTGCCATATTTTATAGTTCTCGGAATTTTTCGAATAATTTTAGTTATATAACTGGATTACATTATTTTAATTAAGCTATCTTTTTTCCATGTTAATCTGTTAGCAGAAAATTTAATATATAAGGTTTGGAATTGTCTTTGATTCGTCGTCATTTTTTGCTACTCACGGGGTTGCTTTTTGCCTCAATTGGGCTCCATAGCCAAGAGAATATCGAATTGCCCGATTTTGGTGATTCTTCCGGAGCGATTATTTCGCCAGCACAGGAGCGCAAGCTCGGTGAAAATTTCGTACGACAACTGCGAAAATTAGCACCTTTGGTGACGGATCCTGAGGTAGAAGACTATATACAGCAATTAGGACGGAGTCTCTCGGATCATACTGACTATCACAATGAATTTGAGTTTTTTGTTATAGACAGCAACGTTGTAAATGCGTTTGCTGTCCCAGGTGGGTTTGTTGCTTTTCATACAGGCCTCATTTTACGTACAGAGAATGAATCTGAACTCGCCTCTGTTATGGGCCACGAGATAGTTCATGTAACACAACGCCATGGTGCTAGGGGTATTGAAGCTGGTAGGAGAATGAATATGCCGGCTATGGCGGCAATGTTTGCTGCAATTGCCTTGACAGCGATAGATCCAGAGGCAGGAGCTGCTGCGATTATGGCGACACAGGCTGCAGCTCAACAATTCCAAATTAATTTCACGCGGTCGAATGAAAAGGAGGCTGACGCGTTAGGGATACGATTGGTAGCCGCTGCGGGCTACGACACTAGAAAAATGGCTGATTTTTTCGAGAAAATGCAAAGAGCGAGTCGATTCACGGATCCTGGTTTAATCCCAGAGTATTTGAGGACCCATCCAATAACCGTTAATCGGATAGCCGAAGCTCGGGGAAGGGCAGAGAGGATCCGTCCGAGTGTGATTAGAGAAGACAGCTATCAGTACCATCTTGTTAAGGCTAAATTAGAGGTTCGTGCGCAGTTTGATCCCGCAGAAGCCGTGAGTATTTTTGAGTACAAGCTGAAAAATAAGGATTACGTACATCGTGAGGTAGCGCGCTATGGATATGCGCTTGCCTTAAGTGAGGCTGGGCACTTTAAGAAAGCTCAAAGTGAAATATCTGATCTTATTCAGGACTACCCGACGGTTGTACCATTTCATTTAGCGGCCGGTACTATTGAGAGCAAGGTAAGGAAATACGATCAGGCGATTACCCATTTTCGGAAAGCTTATACTTTGGAACCCGAAAATCGAGCTGCTGTTTACGGGTATGTAGATTCTTTACTGAATATCAAAAGTTCAGCTAATGCAAAGAAAGTTCTTTCAAATTATGGTTTGTCAGATCGTAGAGATCCTAAATATTATAATTTGTTAGCGAAGGCTGAGAGTGGACTCGGAGATGAGGTGAATTCTTTTACGGCGACAGCCGAGTATTATTTGAGTGTCGGTGAATATGCCCATGCTGCTGAGCAACTTCGTTTGGCGCGCCGTACTAAGACCTTGAGTAATTATCAAAGACAAAAAATCATTTACCGGTTAGGACAAATAGAAAAACTTATTTTGGAAATGGAGCAAGATAAACTTCGATAGTTCATTGTGTCACATGACGTAACAGTCGTGCGGACAAACGACGGGCCCCGCAGAATTGAATCTGAGATCATTTAGCTAAAGACTTGCGTAGTAGAAAAATGGTGGGCCGTGTAGGGATCGAACCTACGACCATCGGATTAAAAGTCCGGTGCTCTACCAGCTGAGCTAACGGCCCCAAGTGATTGATTGTAAATGGAAATATTTTATTATTTGCCAGTTATTATTCTTAATTCTTTGGGTGTTTAAGAAAAAGTATGCATATAGTATGCAAAACTTTAACTCGCGCGCATTATAAACGCCTACTGTTCCCTAGTAAACACAATGTAAATTATGCTAGTAACCACCTTTGCGCCTAAGGCTTAGTCTTCTCATCTACTACGCTCAGCATACAAATAGAGATTAACAGCGCGCATCACAGAGCTTTCTAAACCTGGTTTTGGAGCGCTACCTTGCCGCCCGAAACAATTTTCCGGTGCCCGTTACCGGGCTGGGACAAAGTTGAAACTCACATTGCCGTTCAGAGCGGGCAAGATGGGCTTGGCGCATGGCATAGCCACACGCGCAATATCTACGATGATTACGAAAAAGGGGTTGGCGGCGAGATGCCCGGCAAAATTGTTGGCGTCTGGGTTATCGGCAACGCCGTTTTTGGGCGACGCCAAGCTGATGCCGAGTTTGCAGATGTGACAATCAAAAACGCTCAGGTCACCAAAGATATATTTACAGATTAATCATCGGTTCATTATCTAATCAAACCAGACGGGTTAGATGACACTGGTTAGGCCTGCTTATCGAGTGTCACAAAACAATATTCTCCATGAGATATAATTTTATAATAAATTCTTGGACGAGAAATATCCCTCAATGTTTATTAAGATTTTAAAGACTTGTGTTCCACCGGTTTTAATCATTGCGATTAGAAGATTAAGTTCCATCTTTACAAATAAGTTATTCGATGGCGATGACATTTTATTTAGGGATGAAGTTACAAAAGTGGATGTGTATGGCGAGTATGGTTGTGGAAAATCAACTAAGTGGGTGCTCAACAACACAGTCGCCGATGTGATAGCCGTTGATACAGCAAGCGAATGGGTTGGTGCTGTAAAAAATGATAATCAAAGCAACAACAATAGGCTAAATATTCACCATTCTAACTTAGGCGATGTTGGTGGATGGGGATACCCATTAAGTTATGAAAAGATAGGCTCTTTTTCTGACTACACTGATTATATTTGGAAGCAAAAAAAGACTCCAAAACTTGTATTGGTTGATGGCAGATTTAGAGTTTGCTGTTTTCTTACAAGCCTAAAGTTTGCTAAAGAAGGAACAAAGATTCTTTTTGATGATTACACTAGTCGTCCTCATTATCACTTCGTAGAGAAATACGTCAGCCGTTTTAAAGAATATAGGCGGCAATGTATGTTTGTGGTGCCTTCAAAGGCTGAGATTGATATGGTTGAGTTAGAAAAAGATATTGTTTCTTTTAGAAATGTTTTTGATTGAAACCTACCAATCACCTTTTCTCTGACTTACAAAAGGATACAAAGACAATGAAAGCTGAAATTACATATTGTGGATTATGAAACTATAAGCCGGAAGCACTCCGTGTGGGCGCTCGACTGACGGCGTTGGGGTGTAGCCTAGCCCTAGTGGAAAGTGGAGGAGGGATATTTGATATCACTATAGATGGGATGTTGAAGTTTTCAAAAGATAAAAATAAATGTACCGGTTTCCCTTCAACCAACGAAATTGACGAAATGATTGCTTGAGGCAAATTCTTTTCACAGGAGAAGTAATTGGGAAAGGAACATTTAATTACCGAAGGGGCGGCGTTCCTTATTCAACTTTGGACTGTCCTTGGGGGAGGGACTGCATATAATAAAACGCAAGTAAAGCCCCTAAAATTTGGGCCGAGATAAAAATTGGTACAGAAATGAAGTTTATTCCCGTAAAAGTGTCGGTAAACACCCTAGCAATAGTGACCGCGGGGTTAGCGAAAGATGTCGATGCGGTAAACCAGTAACCTGCCGTGATATACAACCCTACCGCGGGGGCAACAAGGTATCTATTTACCTGTATGGTCCGGATGATGACAAATACCAAGCCAAAAGTAGCTATAGCCTCAGACAGGAAAAAATTGTTATTGTCGCGAATATTTTGCGAGAGTTCCCAAGCGGGTAGGTCAAACATTATGTTTGCTATCCAAGTCCCTACAATACCACCAAGTATTTGACACCCGACATATAAGGCCAGCTGACGCTTGCTTATCGTACCATGCATCCACATGACTAGGCTCACCACCGGGTTAAAATGTGCGCCAGAAATCCCTTGGAATGTCCAGATTAAGACGACGAGGCCAGCTCCGGTCGCCAAAGTGTTCGCTAATAAAATTATGGCTTGATCATTAGATAACCTTTCGCCCATTATGCCGGAACCAACAACTATCATCACCAAAAAGCACGTGCCAATGAGTTCCGATGACCCGTGAGCCCAAAATGTTAAATTGCACGACACGAAGACAATTCTCTACTCTATTGGAAAATTACAACATACTCTTGGAAAGTTTCGTCTTTATGACATGTTTGCTATCAGATATGTGAGGTAGCTATCGCGAAAAAGGGAGCGCGGGCCTTATGTTCGGCGACATATATATAATCACCCACTCGTGTACTTGAGAGACGGACTTAGTTTCTATCGGCTAAAAAGTTGTTAATCAAGGGACGATTCGACGAGCGAGACGGTTCCTACCTAATACTTCACCCTATGTACACGCATTATTATATAATACCCAACGTATTGTATTTCCTACATGTGTGATTTGCCTATCTATCGTGACAGGGCCGTGAATTTTTTGCGTAGAGGCAAAATTCGGCGAGTAATTTTTTGGAGATGACGACAAATGCCTATTTATGAATATCAGTGTCAATCATGCGGACACAAACAGGAGATTATGCATCGTATTAGTGAGACGCCGTCGCTAAAGTGTGCCGCTTGTGGGGCGAACGAATTGAAAAAATTAATTTCTGCAGTAGGCTTTCAGCTAAAAGGAACCGGTTGGTACGAGACAGATTTTAAAAATAAGGGCGGAGCAAAAAGTGAGCGTACTCCGGGAGAGTCAAATTCTGAGAAAGCGGCGTCTGACAAAAAAGATTCCAATGCTGAGAAAAAAAGTGCTGTCAGTGAATCGAAGCCGGCGAGTAAGAAGTCGGATGCGGCTAAATCAGATAACTAAAGTAGGCGTCCCGTTGCGGGCCATGGGCGGAATACGTATCATGCTCGACCTACATAAACTATCTGCTCTATCGTTAGGGAAGTCATGAGAACTCATAATTGCGGCGTTATAAATGAAGATTTGGTTGATAATGAAGTTACGCTTTGCGGCTGGGTGCACAGGCGCCGTGATCATGGAGGTGTGATTTTTATCGATTTAAGGGACGTAAAGGGAATCGCACAGGTAGTAATAGACCCTGATACGCCCAGTAGCTTCTCTCTAGCTGAAACTGTCAGAAGTGAATACGTTCTGAGAATTACGGGGAGGGTGCGACTGCGTCCAGAGGGAACCATAAATGAAGATATGGTTACTGGTCGCGTGGAGGTCTTGGTTAAGGATCTGACCATTTTGAATGAAGCCAAGACTCCGCCGTTTCAGTTAGATGATCAGCATATTCATGATGACACTAGACTGAAGTATCGATATATAGATTTGCGTACCGAAAGGATGCAAAACAATCTAAAAATGCGTGCGAAGACGGTTAGCCAGCTTCGACAGTTTTTGGAGAATCATGAGTTTCTAGAGATCGAAACTCCGATGTTAACTAAAGCTACTCCCGAAGGAGCGAGGGATTATTTGGTTCCTAGCAGGACTTATCCAGGTCAATTTTTTGCGTTACCTCAGTCGCCGCAACTTTTTAAACAGCTTCTTATGATGTCTGGTATGGACCGATACTACCAAATTGTAAAATGTTTTAGGGATGAAGATCTTCGAGCGGATAGACAACCTGAATTTACGCAATTAGATATAGAGATGTCGTTCGTTGATGAGTTTCAAATAATTGAGCGAATGGAAGAAATGATTCGAGCTGTGTTCAAGAATATTTTAGAGGTGGATTTGCCGAATCCATTCCCTCGGATATCCTATGAGGAAGCCATGACTCAATTTGGTTCAGATCGCCCAGATCTCAGAAACCCATTAAGGCTAGTCGAGTTAGGGGATCTGATGGTGCAGAGTGAATTCAAGGTCTTTTCGGGTCCCGCAGCTAGCCAAAATGGAAGAGTTGTGGGCTTATGTGTCCCGAATGGTGCCTCTATTAGCCGAAAGCAAATTGATGACTACACAAATTTCGTCGCGCGTTACGGTGCAAAAGGTTTAGCCTACATAAAAGTGAACTGTTTAAGCGACGGTGCAGATGGCTTGCAATCTCCTATACTAAAATTTCTTGATGCAACGATAATTGAGGGAATTTTGTCTCGGACTAATTGTAAAGATGGAGATCTAATATTTTTTGGTGCCGACAGCGCCAGTGTGGTTAATGCTTCGTTAGGCGCCTTACGGGATTTAGTAGGAGAGGATTTAGGACTTTTAGAGGGAGATTGGCGACCGGTCTGGGTGATAGATTTTCCCATGTTTGATTGGGATGAAAGAGAAAAACGTTGGACAGCTTTACATCACCCATTTACCGCGGCGCAGCAAGACATAGAGACCGTAGCTGCTGATCCGGGCGTGGCAATTTCTAAAGCCTATGACATGGTGTTAAACGGTACTGAGATAGGCGGTGGCTCAATACGAGTAAACGATTCAGTAGAACAAAAGAAAATATTTGAGCTATTAGGCATTGGTGAAGAGGAAGCGAATAGTAAGTTTGGATTTTTGCTAGATGCTCTCGAACATGGTTGCCCACCACATGGCGGGATAGCGTTTGGCGTTGATCGCCTACTTATGCTCATGTTGGGAGAGCAATCTATTAGAGACGTTATAGCTTTTCCTAAGACACAGACGGCAAGTTGTCCGCTGACAGCGGCACCTAGCGAGGCTGCTGAAAGTCAATTACGCGACTTATCAATAAAGGTTAGGCAAGCCAAAAATACTTCGGTGTAACTTTCGCTATACCAAAAATCTCGTGTTCTAGCGTTCCTGCGACGGTATGATATGTTAGAGGCAATCACTTTTTAGTAACGTACTGGAGGTATTAGTAATGGAAGTAAAAGATATTACTATTGCCGGCGCTCAGGGGAACGTGCCTCCGGTTGTGCATGAGGTTTTAAATCCAGACGAGAAAAAGAGTCTCAAAGCTGAGATTAAGTCGTTGCTCGTAGAGAAAGACGCAGTTTTAGTTGCGCATTACTACACTGATAGCGAAATCCAAATATTGGCCGATGAGACGGGCGGCTACGTCTCTGATTCACTCGATATGGCTCGATTTGGTCGAGAGCATGCGGCATCAACGTTAGTAGTTGCAGGGGTCCGTTTTATGGGCGAAACAGCTAAAATTTTAAGCCCTGAGAAGCGTATATTAGTTCCAGATTTAGGGGCTAATTGCTCACTAGATCTGGGTTGCGATATAGATGAATTCAGTCAATTTTGTGATGTCCATTCTGAGCGAACTATAGTGGTCTACGCGAACACGAGCGCGAGTGTCAAAGCACGTGCAGACTGGATGGTTACTTCGGGCAGTGCTTTGGACATTGTTAGATACTTAGACGAAAAGGGGGAGAAAATACTGTGGGCGCCGGATCAACATTTGGGCAAATATATTCAAAATGAAACCGGTGCAGACATGATTATGTGGCAAGGTGCTTGCGTTGTGCACGACGAGTTTAAAAGCACCGAGTTACGGGAGTTGAAAGAGAGGCACCCGGACGCCCGAATTTTAGTTCATCCCGAATCTCCAGAGCAGGTGATTTTACAGGCAGATTATGTTGGGTCTACTTCTGGATTAATAAATGAGGTGGTAAAGTCGACAGCAAAGAAGTTTATAGTGGCGACCGATAAAGGTATTTTCCATAAAATGATGGAAGCAGCCCCTGAAAAAGAATTATTAGCGGCTCCGACAGCTGGGAAAGGAGCGACTTGCACAAGTTGTGCTGAGTGCCCCTGGATGGCAATGAATGGTTTGAAAAAGATAAGAGATGTGCTGCTAAATACCCGAAATGAAATTGATGTGCCGTTAGATATTGCTGCTAAGGCGAGGGCACCTATAAATCGCCTGCTAAAATTTGCAGATGATCGCGATAAAGTAGTGTACGGTAATAATGATGCGTAACCTAGACGAGTATAAATTTGTTATAAAAGTATATATCGGGGTCGTGGACTAAAAGTATGGCAGGTCATAGTAAGTGGGCGAATATACGCCATAAAAAAGGAAAGACGGACGCGAAGCGGGGTAAATTGTTTACACGTCTGATCAGAGAAGTCACCGTAGCTGCTCGTCTGGGAGGCGCAGATGCTGCATCTAATCCTAGGTTGCGGGCCGCTATAGACACAGCACTTTCCGCAAATATGCCCAAAGATACTATTGAAAGGGCGGCTGCCAGGGGCGCTGGAAATTTAGATTCCGATAGTTATGAAGAGCTCCGCTATGAAGGCTATGGGCCTAATGGGGTAGCGATAGTTGTCGACTGTATGACGGATAATCGCAATCGTACTGTTGCAGATGTAAGGCACGCCTTCACTAAGCATGGAGGTAATTTAGGAACGGACGGCTCTGTTTCATATTTATTTAAGAAAGTCGGTTTAATAAATGTTGAAGGAAATGTCGAAGAAGAGGCCTTAATGGAGGTCGCGATTGATGCCGGCGCAGAGGATGTGGTACAGAATGAAGATGGATCTTATGAGATCACCACAGCTTGGGAAGAAATTTCATCGGTGAATGATGTTTTGGTTTCAGCGGGATATGATTTAGCTACCTCCGAAGTAACGATGCAAGCCGAGACTACAGTATCTCTAGGTCAGGAAGCGGCTGAGTCAATGTTAAAATTTTTAGATGCCCTTGAAGAAATTGATGACGTTCAAAAAGTTTATTCTAACGCTGCAATCTCGGTAGATGTTTTGACGTTATTGAATGAATATTAGGAGCCTTTACTAAATTGGCGATCATATTAGGTATTGATCCAGGATCTCGCGTTACAGGATATGGTTTGGTAGATTTTGATCGATCTGGGGTGAGACATTTAGAGAATGGTTGCGTCGCCCTAGGTACTGGGGCCATAGAAGGGAGGCTAGCGACTTTATTTGATGAACTTTCGAGTCTGATAAATCGCTATGACCCTACTATGATGGCTGTTGAAAAGGTTTTTGTGGGGAAGAACGCGCAATCTGCATTGAAACTCGGTCAAGCCCGTGGCGTAGCTCTGGCGTTGGCAGGAATCAATAGCATGACTGTTTTTGAACATAGCGCGACTCAGGTAAAAAAAGCGATAGTGGGGCGAGGCCATGCGGATAAGCAGCAAATACAGCATATGGTGAAGATGCTGTTAGGACTTGCTGAGATGCCTCGAACCGACGCAGCAGACGCGTTAGCCGTAGCTATTTGCCATGCCCATATCTCGAGCCATGAGTTAACTATGAAAGCGCTCGGTGAAAGATCGTGATCGGTCGTATTACCGGAGTTTTAATCGAGAAAGATGACTCTTTTTTAGTCATTGATTGTGGTGGAGTTGGTTATGAGTTGGAAGCATCGAAAACTACTATCGAGAGTTTGCCAACTCTCGGCGGTGAGGTTTCAGTTTTCACTCATTTAACGATTAGAGACGATGCTCATTTGCTTTATGCATTTTCAAGTTTGCAGGAGCGAAGTTTGTTTAGAAGCCTTTTGAAGGTTAATGGTGTCGGGACAAAAATGGCGTTAGTGATATTGTCAGGTATGGACGTGATAAGTTTTGTTCGTTGCGTACAGACCGAAGATAGCGGAGCGTTGAGCGCCTTGCCGGGGCTTGGGAAAAAAACTGCTGAGCGCCTGATAGTTGAGATGAGGGATAAAGTTTTAAACTTTGTCGGAGAGACTACGCCAGATCGTGAGCGCCCACTAGGCGGGGATGCAATTGGTAGTATTGATGATGCTATAAGTGGTTTAATCGCGTTAGGTTACAAACCACAAAATGCTAGTAAGTATGTTAGGCAGATCGAGACGAAAGGATTAACTAGCGAAGGTATAATCAGAGAAGTCCTAAGAGCGTTGGCCAGCAGGTGAGCTATAGATGACACGAGTACGGTATGAGTTATGACAGATGATGATCGACTAGTAGAGCCGATTGAGCTCCCAGAAGACAAGTCAGAAGACTTATCGATAAGGCCGAGGTTATTGCGTGATTATGTAGGCCAGAAAAGCGTGCATGAGCAGTTAGAAGTTTTTATCGCTGCGGCCAAAAATCGTGGAGAGGCTTTAGATCATGTATTGATTTCAGGTCCCCCCGGCCTGGGCAAGACAACATTGGCCAACATCATTGCTAATGAAATGGGCGTACAGATGCGACAAACCTCAGGTCCTATTCTGGAAAAAGCGGGTGACCTAGCTGCTTTGCTCACTAACCTTGAGCCTCATGACGTGTTGTTTATAGATGAGATACATAGGTTAAGTCCCGTAGTCGAGGAAGTACTTTATCCAGCTATGGAGGATTATCAGTTGGATATTATGATCGGAGAGGGGCCATCCGCGAAAGCTATAAAGCTTGATCTTCCCAGATTTACACTTATTGGTGCTACAACCAGAGCAGGTCTGCTGACGTCTCCATTTCGGGACCGTTTTGGTATTGCGCAGCGCCTGGATTTTTACACGGTATCTGAGTTGTCGGAAATAGTAAAAAGATCGGCAAAAATTTTGGATGTCACGATAGACACAAGTGGTACCGAAGAACTGGCTAGACGCTCGCGAGGTACCCCTAGAATCGCTAATAGACTTCTGCGAAGAGCGCGGGATTATGCAGAAATAAAAAGTGACGGGGCGCTAGATAAAACTGTGACTGGTAAAGCCCTTGATATGTTAGAGGTCGACGCCAGAGGTTTGGATACAATGGACAGGAAATTGTTAATAACACTTATGAAAAATTTTGATGGTGGTCCAGTTGGGATTGATAGTCTTTCGGCGGCGATAAGTGAAGAGCGGGGTACTATCGAAGATGTGATTGAGCCTTATCTAATTCAGCAAGGCTTTTTAGCTAGATCCCCGCGAGGCCGCGTAGTGACGGCTTTGGCTTGGCAGCACTTTGACTTAGAAAATCCTTTGTCAAGTAGTGCTGATTAAGTCCTCAAGATGCGAAGTTTATTATAGTTGTAACAATGGAGTATTCTAATAAGTCTACTTATCGTGTTTATTATGAGGACACCGACGCAGCCGGAGTCGTCTATCACGCAAATTATTTGAAATTCATGGAGAGAGGGCGCACCGATTGGTTGAGAGCCTTAAATATCGAACAAAGCGATCTGCAAAAGCAACATGGAATTGTTTTTGTGATGGTAGCTTCTGAAATATTTTTTAGGAAGCCAGCAAAGTTCGACGACCAAGTAACTGTCAAAACTGATTTACTTGATTTAAGAGGTGCGAGTGTGCGATTTAAGCAAGAAATTTCGGTATCTAATGTATCAGTTTGTAGTGCGGTAAATATTGTAGGGTGTGTTGATATGATAACGTTTGTACCAAAACGAATACCCCACTCAGTCAGGAGGGTTTTTCAAGGTGGAAAGTGACTTATCTATAGGCAGCTTGATACTGGGCGCGAGCTTTTTAGTAAAGCTTGTCATGGTTTTACTTTTTGCTGCATCCGTCATTTCTTGGGGCGTAATTTTTTCTAAACGAAGCTACTTAAAAAAAGTACGGGAACAGATTGCCGTTTTTGAGAATGAGTTTTGGTCGTGTAAAGATCTTACGGTTTTGTATGAGAGAGTGACCGCAAATGATCTGCCGAAGACAGCCGGTCTCGCTTCGATTTTTGAGGCCGGCTTTGGTGAATTTGTGCGCCTGCGTAAACAAGGCGGTATAGAGGCGGTTGAGATACTGGACGGTTGTGAACGCTCGATGAAAATTAGTTTGAGCAAAGAGCTGGAAACGCTTGAGTCTGACTTACCTACGCTCGCTACAATTGGTTCAGTAAGTCCGTATGTAGGTTTGTTGGGAACTGTTTGGGGCATCATGAACTCGTTTCAAGCTTTGGGAAATGTGCATCAGGCGACCTTAGCAATGGTTGCACCTGGGATCTCAGAAGCACTCGTTGCGACCGCAATGGGACTATTTGCAGCCATACCAGCAGTTGTTGCTTTCAATAGATACTCTACGGCCATCGATCAAATCTACGGTCGTTCAGAACTTTTCATCGAAGAATTTCTTGCCATTATTCGGCGGCAAGCGAAAGAATAGGGCTAGCTCAATGAGAACGTACCGGGGCCGTCAACGTAAAATAATTTCTGAAATAAATGTTGTGCCATATATCGACGTGATGCTTGTCTTGTTGATTATATTTATGATCACCGCTCCGTTAATAACTCAGGGTGTTAAGATCAGTCTGCCGCTAGCCCCGTCGGAAATAATTTCTCCAGGACAGCATGAGCCCATAGTGGTTTCAGTAGATTTTGAGGGCAATATTTTTGTAGATATCGGAGAGCATCCGGAGCAACCCATCACCGATCAAGTATTAATTAATCGTATTGCCGCAGTAATGAAATATCGTCCTGATACCGATATTCTAGTCGCGGGCGATAGTCGCAGTGATTACGGCCAAGTGGTAAGGGTGATGACTCTAATTCAGCGCGCGGGAGTAAAAGATGTGGGTTTAATAACTGAACCCTATTCTATGCCTAAATAAAGCGATGATACGGCGAAAAATTAAAAAAATTTTTCTGAAGCCAACCCCGCTTTTACTATCAGCGATAGTTCATTCTGGCGGGGTATTACTTATGATTGTAATTTCGGCGAGTGAGCCAGATTTAATTACGCCCGTTCCGATCCAGACGGAAATAGTTAGTGCAGTGGCGATTGATAAATTCGCTCTGGAAAGAGAGATGGATGGGATCCGTTCTGCAGAAGCGAAAAAAGAAAAAGTGTTGCAACAAAAGCTTGATTTAGCAATGCAAAAGAGAAACGAGGCGATACGAAAGAGAAAAGACGAAGAGAAGCGTTTGCAAGAAATTAAAAAGCGTAAAAAAGAGCTAGAACTTGCCACGAAGAAGGCCGCCTCTGATAAGGCTAGGGCTGATGAGAAAGCAGCAATAGCGGAACAAAAAGCTCAAAGAGAGAAGAAGCTGGCAATTGAGGCAGAGCGCGCGAGAAAGGAGGCTGAGAAAAGAAAGAGCGAAGTTGAAGCTGCGAGGAAGATAGCCCAGGCAGAAGCACAGAGGGTGGCAGACGAAAGTGAACTTGATAGTATAAAAAGAGCGATCAAAACCCGCGTTATGCGTTCTTTCAATATTTTGCCAAATTTCGAACGATTGTCGTGCACCCTCGCTATTCGTCTGCTGCCAGATGGAAACGTCGCTAGCGTGGCTGTTGCTCAATCTAGCGGCAATGAAATATTTGACCGCCATGCAAAAAATGCTGTGCAGAAGGCTTCGCCATTACCGGTACCCGAGTCGATGCGCCTTTTTCGAAAAATGAGGAGTATATCTTTTGTCTTCGACCCGATGTTATAGCAGTCGTTTTAACTGGATAGCTGCGCTAATGGTCTCTGTGTGCGGTTTATTTTCTTTTGAGACGATTGCCGAAGGCTTAGTTATAAAAATTGAAAAAGGAGTCTCTACCGCATTACCTATTGCTATAGTGCCATTTGAGAATAATACGGGTAAGTCTGTAATTGATGTGGCTGCGATTATTCGCAATAACTTAGCGAGATCTGGTTTATTTAGGACACTACCCGTGAACGATATGCCCGCCCTACCCACCGCTTTGGAAAACGTTCGAACGAAAAATTGGACGAGTCTAGGAATAGAAAATCTAGTTATCGGCAAACTCGCTAAGAAGAACGCTGGAACAATTGACATCCATTTTAGATTGATTGATGTATACAGTGGCAAACAATTACTCGGCTACAGAATACCTGTACAAAGTGATGATTTACGCTTTGGTAGTCACAAAGTGAGCGATTTTATATATGAAAAGCTTCTTGATAAGCCTGGTGCGTACACTAGCTTACTGGCATATATCACTGTCGATCAGGATTCGGCGACAGGAAAGGTTTATAGACTACAAGTTTCTGATTCTGATGGTCATAATGCGCGAACTATCTTGCAGTCTACTGAACCTATTTTGTCGCCTGCTTGGTCACCGGACGGAAAACGCATAGCCTACGTCTCGTTCGAGGGACGTAATTCGGCCATTTACCTACAGGACTTAGCTACCGGGCGGCGAGAAAGGATAATTCATGGTGAAGGTATTAACAGTTCTCCTACATTTTCTAGAGATGGTAAAAAGCTGGCTGTTACTTTATCCCGTGATGGGAACCCAGAAATTTATTTGTATGATCTTAAGAGAAAAAGTTTAACGCGTGTTACGCGGCATGGTGCAATCGACACTGAGCCTGCGTGGGCGCCAGATGGTAGAGGATTAGTTTTCACTTCGGATAGGGGGGACGGCCCGCAAATTTATTATTTTAATCTGGCTGAGAATTCTATAAAGCGAATTACCTATAATATGGGCCGATATAATACGAGAGCCCGCTATTCACCCGATGGGAGGAAGCTAGTTTTGGTGAATGGAATTGAAGGGATCTATCGCATAGTTTTGCTAGATCTGCGGACAAAAATTTATGAGGCAGTTACGATCGGTGAGCTAGATGAATCGCCCAGCTTCTCGCCTAACGGGGCTATGGTTATTTATGCGACCGTAACTGAAAATGGAAGCCAACTAGCGGCAGTTTCCGCTGACGGTTTCACTAAGCAAAAGTTAGTGGCTCAGCGTGGCGAAGTTAGGGAACCTGTTTGGGGACCATTAATTCGTTGAGAAGTAGGTTATTATTTGGACATACATTATAGAAGGATTATTCAATGAGACAACTTGGACGCATAGCTACAATATTTATTATCTTATTATCTGGAACCTCCTGTAGTATGTTTTCCGGGGGGGGATCAGAGGGAGTAGTCGAAAAAAGTTTATCACCAGTGGCTGTCTCTGAAGCTTCAGTAGAAACAATGGGGTTAGCTAATGCACGAGAAGTATCACCGGAAGCTTTAGATGGACGATTGTCGGATAACTACAACGGTGAGGTGGCGTCTTTGCTAGATATTCGAGTAGTTCAGTTTGCTTACGATAGTTCTGAAATTTTAGAAAAATATATCCCCGTTATTGAGGCGCATGCTGGGTATCTGTCCGAAAACTCAACTACTAGAGTTGTCTTAGAAGGACATACTGATGAAAGAGGGTCTCGAGAGTACAATTTGGCATTAGGGGAAAGACGCGCTCAGTCATTGCAAAGACGCCTGAGTTTGCTAGGTGTGCCTGAGTCACAGGTGTCAGTTGTAACATATGGAGAGGAACGTCCAATAGAGTTGATGCATGACGAAGCGGCTTATGCGGTTAACAGGCGAGTTGAACTTGTCTATCGATAGTCTTTTCTCTTGCAGTGCCCCCCGGTTGTTGGTGAAAAGACCTTACTTCCAGTTACTTATTTTATGTGTGCTGATCAACCCACTAAAAAGTTTGGCAGAGGGTATTGATGACACGTTGGATACAAGACTAAATAAGATCGAAACAATATTAGCGAGTAAAGCTCTAATAGATCTATCTTCGCAAGTTGATAGGTTAGAGCAGGAGGTTAGAATCCTGCGTGGGGCAATTGAAAATCAGAATTTTGCTACCGAAACTTTTGTAGCGGAATTTAAAAAAAGTATCGAGATAGCGTCGCGCCGAATTGACGCGATAGAACCTGATCAGGAAATTAAAGTTGCGCAGGCTGAGATACCCGAGCCAAGAGCCGAAGAGTCGGTTTCGATTAGCGAAGAGTCTATCATTGAAAATAGAGGGCTTGATTCCTCCAAAGATCAAGAAATAATTGTAGCGCCTGAACTAGTATTGGATCCTAAGACGATGTTTGACGACGCTGTAGACTTACTAAAGTCCGCTGACTACATTGCTGCGACTAAATCGTTTAGTACATTCTATACTCTGTACAGCAATCATGATTTTGCTGATGATGCTCTGTTTAGGGCGGCTGAAGCGTGCTATCTCAGAAGGGACTTTACTGAAGCTATAATAGCCTATGATAGGATGATAAAAATTTTCCCGGAAAGTGTGCATCGAGCGGCGGCCATGTTGAAACTGGCTTATTCGTATCATGAGCTGGGGGACGACAAGGCGGCAATTCGGGTGGTTAGAGAGCTCAAGTCACTCTATCCAGCCTCACTTTCGGCACAATTGGCGGATGATAGAATGAGTCGGATTGGTACTTCCGACTAGGCGGTTAGGGGAGGCCGGAGGTGATAGTTTATATTTAGTGTCTAGTAATTTAGTTGGTTTACGGCTCTTAATCTCTCGGCTGTTCCAATGTCGTGCCAAACCCCCTTGTATATTTCCCCTGTAATTTGCTTTTTATTCACTTTTTGCCGAAGAATTTGGCCTAGCGCTATCTTGCCATCTGGAATTTCCGAAAAGAAAGCGGGACTATAAACTCCGATACCACAATAAGTATACGGCGAAGGCCTTTCGTTGGTTAAAAGATTTTCTCTTAGATTGAAATCACCACTATGGCTTTCGGGATTAGGCACCAAAACTAAATGGGCCTCCTCGACTTTTTTAGGCAAGTGGTCGAAGGTGAAATCTGTTAGTATGTCAGCATTCAGTACCAGAAAGGGTTGGTTCCCTAGCATAGGCAATGCCTGTTTTATCCCTCCAGCAGTTTCCAGCTCTTTGCCATATTCTTTTGAATATGAGATTTTGAGACCATACTGCGCGCCATCTTTTAATTTCTGTTCGATCAATTCTCCTAGATGGCACAAATTGACTATTACCTCTCGATAACCGGCTAGTTTTAATGCGCGAAGATGTTTCTCTATGAGGCTCTCACCGTTCACACAGATCAATGCTTTTGGTGTGTGGTTGGTTATAGGCTTTAGCCTAGTTCCTTTTCCTGCAGCTAAAATTATTGCCTTCAATGCTATTCATTCTTAATTTTATTTTGTTTGAGAATACTATAACTCGCGTATGGAGTGTATTAAGAATATTAAGTGTCGACTTTATCTGGCATTATTAAGATATGATTTTAACGTTTCATTTCTCATGCTGACTATCCTTACTTTTATTCTGGGTGGTTTGTTAATTTTGGTGTACGGCGCAGATCGCTTTGTGATCGGGGCATTAGGTACAGCAAAGTATCTTGGTATTTCCCCCTTATTGTGTGGGATTCTGATAGTAGGGTTGGCAACGTCACTCCCCGAGGCGCTAGTATCTGCTTCTGCAGCCTTAGAGGGTAGTCCTTTACTGGGAGTTGCTAACGCCTTAGGGTCAAATATTGCCAATATTGGTCTAGTCTTGGGTGTAACGCTGCTGGTTGCAACTAATCGTGTAGCTTGCCCTCCTATGGGTCGAGATCTTGCCCTAATGTTAGCTTCGATGTTGGCTGTATGTTTTGTGCTGATAGATTTAAATCTAAGTCTAGGAGACGGTATCCTTTTATTAATTTCCTTAGTCGCAGTTCTTCTTTTTATGATTTATCGTGGACAAGTTAACGCCGATGATAGTTTAGTGGTCAATAAGGAATCCTGTCGTAATCCAGCTATATTTTTGCCACTAGTCAACTTATTCCTTGGTTTTGTTGCCCTGATTGGAGGGTCAAAACTTTTGGTTTTGGGAGCGATAGATCTGGCGAGATTATGGGAAATAAGTGAGGCGGTTATAGGACTTACTATCGTGGCTATTGGAACCAGCCTTCCAGAATTAGCTGCGTCGTTAATGAGCGTGATAAAAGGTAAAAGTGACATGGCGATAGGAAATATTATTGGTTCGAATATTTTCAATAGCTTAGGTGTTTTAGCTATGCCCGCATTACTGGCCCCCAATTTTTTGATGCCGCCAGAGATACTATTTCGCGATGTGATTAGTATGGTGCTGATTAGTGTGATATTGATTGTTATTTTGTTGACCCGAAGTACTAGCGGCTTTTTGACCCGTTCTAATGGTTTCGTCCTGACTTTTATTTTTGTGGGTTATCAATTTTTACTATTCACGGGTATTTAGTCACTAGAATTGTATAATCACTGGTAGGAGATGGTTAACTACTATGACAGAGAAACGAATTACTGACTCTGAAAGCCTCAGCAAGGTATCTTATGTTTCGATTGGTCAGAAAGTACTACAAGCTGAAGCTCAGGCACTAACTGCGATTGCTAAAGATTTAGGCAGAAATTTCCATGATGCAGTTGGCTGCATTTTGGAATGTAAGGGAAGGTTGGTAGTCATCGGTGTGGGGAAATCAGGCCACATCGGGAGGAAAATTTCGGCTACTCTGGCGAGTACGGGCACACCGTCATTCTTTGTTCACGCTGGCGAAGCAAGTCATGGTGACGTCGGCATGATAGTTGAGCAGGATACCGTATTGGCACTGTCAAATTCTGGTGAGACTCAGGAACTGGTTGTTTTAATTCCTGTTCTGAAAAGACTCGGTATCCCGTTAATAGCGTTTACGGGCGATACTTCATCAACTTTAGCAAAAAGTGCCGATATCCATGTTTTTACTGGGGCGGACGAGGAGGCTTGTCCACTAGGTCTTGCCCCGACGTCCAGTACAACTGTTGCTTTGGCGGTTGGTGATGCATTGGCTGTGACACTGCTCGAATCTCGTGGATTCACTGAGAAAGACTTTGCAATGGTTCATCCCGGCGGTAGCCTAGGTAGACGATTGCTGCTCACCGTAGAAGATATTATGCACTCAGGGACAGATATGCCTACGATTTCATTAGACTCGTCTATTAGTGAGGGTTTGCGCGAAATTAGTAGATGTGGACTAGGTTTGGTGGTCGTGATAAATGACTCGGGTAATGTGCTGGGGATCTTTACGGACGGAGATTTGAGGCGAATGATAGAAATAGGTTTAGATGTCAGAACCACCAGATTAGATGCAGGGATGACCAGAGAGTGTAAGACTTTAAACTCTAGTGCTCTTGCTGCGGAAGCTTTAAAACTTATGCAAGAAGAAAAAATTAACGCCCTTCCAATTATCAGCAAAAACAATCAATTAATTGGAGTAATAAATATGCATGACTTATTGATAGCGAAAGTATTTTAAAATGGTAGCTCATTTATATGTCGTATCAGTGAAAAATATAACGCCATGAAAATCTGGATCATTTCAGTATCGGTGTTCTGTGGGATGATCTACAGCCTATGGCTTTCCATGGGGATAGAAGATGCCGGAATTATCTCTTCAAAGCGAGACCTAGAGGATCCAGATTATTATATAGAGAACATGGTTCGTCGCACGATGGACGAAAGTGGCGAAGTACGCACGATTTTATATGCAGATTTGGTAGAACATTTTCCGAGCGATGATTCAATGGATCTACAAAGACCTTATTTACAATTATATAATACTGCCGGCCAACCCTGGCATGTCAAATCTGAGACGGGATGGGTGAGCTCAGGAAATGAAGTTATTCTGTTACATGGAGAGGTAGAGATTTGGCGCTTAGATTCTGAACAAAAAAGGATAATTCAAGCCCTAACCTCGGAATTACGAGTACTGCCGGATGACGAATATGCTGAAAGTAATGAGCCCTCCATCATTGTCCATCCATCTGCCGTGACCCATTCCGTAGGACTCCGTGCGAATTTTTCTCACAATCACCTTGAGTTAGTTCGTGAAGTTAGGAGTAAGCATAAAAATAAAACGTCTGGATAATATTACCGGCTGGAGATTTTTCTCGTGGATTTTACAAGAGTTTTTTCAATTATGTTAAGTTTGAGTAGTCTCACGGTTTTATCATTTCCTTTATTTGGCCTTTCGACTGATTTTGAACAACCGATTGAAATAGAGGCAGATTTTGCAGAATTAGATGATCAGGCGGGCACTACTGTATATATTGGTAATGTAGTATTGGTGCAGGGTTCGATAGTTATGACTGGCGATAAATTAACCGCAACTTTCACACCCGAGAGAGATTTAGAGGAAGCGATCTTAGAGGGTCGACTAGCTACTTTTAGGCAGACGCCAGATAAGGGCGAGGATATTGAAGGTGAGGGGGCAATAATTGAGATGCATGCTTTTGATAATATGTTCTTTTTGACCGGCAAGGCCAAGGTTACGCAAGGATTAAGATTAACCCAAGGTTACCGCATAAGTTATGATACAGAAAAAAGTATAGCCACGGTTCGAACCTCACGTTCCTCCAATGCTTCGGCTAATACTAACGATCGACCTAAAGATCGTGTACGTATTGTCATACCTCCTAAAGAAAAGGAGCCAGGTAAAAACTAATGAAAGACGAATTAGATAACATTGATAGGTGTAAGGAGTCTTTTGCCTATGAGTAGTCTTGTAGTAAGCAATCTCAGCAAGGCTTTTAGCAGTAGAAAAGTAGTAAAAAGTGTGAGTCTGAATGTGGATAGTGGTGAAGTAGTGGGATTGCTCGGACCTAATGGCGCGGGAAAGACGACCAGTTTCTATATGATTGTGGGACTGATTAAAAACGACGGTGGGTCTATTAAGCTTGATTTAGAAGATATAACTGGACTACCTATGGACGAAAGAGCCCGCAAGGGCATCGGATACTTGCCACAAGAAGCTTCTATTTTCCGGAAACTAACCGTGGAGGAAAATATTTTAGGAGTTCTAGAGATAGCGGGTGTTGCTAGCGCAGAGCAGAGACTAATAAAACTCGATTCGTTATTGAACGAATTTCATATTTCTCACATCAGGCATAGCATAGGTATGTCGTTATCTGGTGGTGAAAGAAGACGTGTAGAAATTGCACGAGCTTTAGCCACCGAGCCGAGATTTATATTACTTGATGAACCCTTCGCGGGTGTAGACCCTATTTCTGTCGGTGATATTCAATCCATCGTAGCCCACTTAAAAAACGTAGGTATTGGCGTTCTGATAACCGATCACAATGTACAAGAGACGCTGAGAATATGTGATCGTGCATATATCGTAAATGAAGGTACTATCATTGCGTCGGGTGATCCTACTGGGATATTGGAAAATGACACTGTCAGGCGCGTATATTTAGGTGATAGCTTTAGCATTTGATGGGCTCATGTTCTTACCAAATTTCCGGATTACCATTTTGAATTTCTTTAAGTATCGTGATCTATGAAGACGCTCCTCCAATTAAAAACTAGTCAGCAGTTAAAGATGACGCCTCAACTACAGCAGGCGATCAGGCTCCTCCAGCTTTCCACGGCAGAGCTGAATCTTGAGATACGCGAGGCGCTTGAGTCGAATATGATGCTAGAAATTGACGAGCCAGATGTTGATGTTACTGATCGGGGAGTTGATTTAGAGATTGAGGATAAAACACCCGAGATAGAAATTAGTCCATCCCACGCTCTTGAGGGTAACCAAGCATACGACGAGTACGCGTCTTCTTTTACCCATAGCGGTGATATATCTGATATAGAGGGGGCGCACCTAGGTTCTCTTAAGTCTCATCTGCTGTGGCAATTAAATCTCCTCAATTTAAGTGATACAGATTATGTGGTAGCTGTTTCTATAATAGATGCTATAGATAATACGGGCAGGCTAAGCTGCTCGTTAGACGAAATTAAAGAAACCTTGTGCGGTTCGATTGAGCCTATACCAGAGCTAGATGAAATTAATTTAGTTTTAAAAATTATTCAAGAATTTGATCCAATAGGTGTTGGTGCTCGCAATCTTTCGGAATGTCTCCTTTTGCAACTGGCAGAATTACCGGAAGATACTCCACTTTTGAACGAAGCTCGCCTATGCGTAGAGCAATATATGAGTTTATTAGGAGCGAGAAATTACCAAGATCTTTTGGATAATTTAGGTATTAAGAGAGACGAATTAGTACATATGCTTAGGTTAATTAAAGATCTTAATCCTAGACCAGGAGAACAGTATGATAGTGTTTCTAAAGATTATATCGTTCCAGACGTTTTTGTATTTTGGGAAAAAGGAGGCTGGAGTATCGAGTTGAATAATGAAGCGGTGCCCAGGGTTAGAGTGAATTCATCATACTCAAATCTTGTTAGAAAGATTGAAAAAAAAGAAGATCAGCTGACCATTAAATCTCATTTACAGGAGGCACGTTGGCTAATTAAAAGTATAGAAAGCCGAAACGACACTTTGTCTAGAGTCGCCAATGCTATTGTTGAACATCAAAGTGCATTTTTAGCATTTGGCGAAGAAGCGATGAGGCCTCTAGTCTTAAATGAAATTGCCAGCTCTTTGGATATGCATGAATCCACTATTTCACGAATTACTACCCAAAAATATATGCATACCCCGAGAGGAATTTTTGAACTGAAGTATTTTTTCTCTAGCCACGTTAGCGGATCTTCTGGCACCACTATTTCATCCACAGCAATACGCGCAATAATTAAAAAATTAATTGCATCGGAAAATAAAGAGAAGCCACTCAGTGATAGTAAATTATCTACTATTTTGTCAGATCAAGGTGTTAAGGTCGCTAGACGAACAGTAGCTAAGTACCGAGAGTCATTATTAATCCCAGCTTCGATAGAGAGAAAAGAGCTGAGTTGACTAGCAGATATTGTGACAATGGTTTAAATTTATTTTTTTATTTGAGTTGTAGTAACGGTCGGCGCTAGCGGTACAAGAAGATACTTTTAGAGAAGTCGTTTAATACGTGCATGCATAATCTATTTGCGATCAGTAAAGCCGAAATATGAATAGAGTTCGATTACGAGACAACTCAAGAATTGGTTCTAATAGACTTGTGCTGAGAGAGATTTAACCACTAATATCAAAGAACTTATGCTAATGGAAAGACGTCTTGTAATTATCTCAGGTTTGTCAGGTGCCGGTAAGACAGCTGCTCTTCATGCTTTAGAAGATATAGGATTCTATTGCATTGATAATCTACCATTAGGAATTTTGCTACATTTTTCAGATTATCTGACTCAGCAGGATGACGGTGTCCTCAGCAAGGTTGCAGTAGTTATAGATTCTAGGAATGACGTTCCGCCTACGATTAAAGATCTTCCAGGCTTCATAAGTATATTGAATGATAAAGGAGTAAAACCAGAATTATTTTTTATCGATGCTACAACTGAAACTTTACTCCGGCGATATAGCGCAACGAGAAGAAAGCATCCTGCGTCTTCAAAGAACTTAGCTATTAGTGAGGCTATAGAGTATGAACGAGGCTTGATGGACACTTTGTTCGCGCAAAGTGATTTGTATTTAGATACATCGGATTTGAATGTCCATCAACTGAGAGAGCGGTTTAAAAAAATTGTAACGGGGAGACGAGATAGTGTATTAACCTTGCAGTTCTACTCCTTTGGATATAAACACGGAATTCCCAAGGATACAGATTTTGTTTTTGACGTTAGAAACCTTCCAAACCCATATTGGGAAGAAGGCCTGAGAGAACTTACGGGTCTTGATATGGCGGTGAAAATTTTTTTAGATAATGAAGATATGGCTAATAAAATGTTTAGAGATATAGCAGGATTTTTAGTTAATTGGTTGGAAAATTTTGAATTGGATGATCGTAATTATGTGACCGTGGCGATCGGGTGTACCGGTGGTAGACATCGTTCAGTTTACATGGCCGAAAAGTTAGCAGATCACTTTAAGCATAAAACAGTTTTAGTTAGCCACAGAGACTGCCAATAACGGGAAATAAGATTATTTTTCGATTGTGTAGTGAACGTTCGCGAAATTACTTCGGTTTCATTACATACTTTGTCATGCCACTAAGTTATCCTTAAATTTGAGGAGTAGGAGGTTATGTGGTTAGTACGCGGACCTTATGAACTATTGCGATACCTCTTTTAATTAACGTTAACAATTCTCGCTTGAAGGTTGCATATTAGGATTATTGAAACGCTTTTTGGTGATTTATTTGAGATGTCTGAGAAAAATAATAAGAATCAAGAGCTTTTAAAGCTTATACATAATTATCTAGACTCCAATAATGTTTTAGCGTTAAAGAGTTGTTTGTCGAAGGTGCATCCTTCCGAGATAGCTGATGTACTTGAATCATCGACTGAGAGCGAAAGGCGACAATTGTGGAGTCATATCAACTCCAGTATAGAGGGTGACGTGCTCTCTAATTGTAATGCGGTTGTGCGAAATAGCCTGCTTCAACATATGGAGCCCTCCAGGGTAGCTAGCGCCACGAATCATCTTGAGTTAGATGACGTGGCAGATATCCTTCAAGATTTACCTCATGAGCTGGCTGATGAAATTTTACTATCAATGGACGAGCAGAATCGCTTACGACTGGGCGCTGTACTTAATTACTCTGCTGATACGGCTGGCGGTTTGATGAACGTTGATGCTGTCACCGTAAGGTCTGACGTGGATGTAGATGTAGTACTGAGGTATATGCGCCAAACTAAGCATATACCGGAAAATTTTGATCAGTTGTTCGTGGTAGATCGCGGTGATGTGTTTTTAGGTGCCTTGCCTCTTACCACGCTAGTGTTGGCGAGCTCGGATGCCAAAATCTCAGACATTATGGATGTTAATCATCCTGCCATATTCGCCGATACACCAGCGCATGAGGTCGCTATTTTATTTGAGCAGCGAGATCTTGTTTCATCACCCGTTATTGATGAGAGTGGGAGGCTGATAGGTCGAATTATGATAGATGATGTGGTCGATGTCATAAGACAAGAAGGAGATCATTCGTTAATGCTTTCGGCGGGTTTAGATGAAGAGCATGATATTTTTGCGCCGGTGCTAGTAAGTACCAGGCAACGGTCATTATGGCTGGCGGTGAACTTAGCTACAGCATTTGCGGCCGCATGGGTCATAGGGTTATTTGAAGGCACGATTGAGCAATTAGTGGCATTAGCAGTTTTGATGCCTATAGTAGCTAGTATGGGTGGGATCGCGGGGAATCAAACTTTGACTATTGTTTTGAGAGGCTTAGCTCTGGGGAATGTGGGCGATGCAAACTCGAGAACAGTGGTACGCAAAGAAGTTGCGGTAGGCCTGGCCAATGGTTGTATATGGTCAGTTGTGGTGGCTTTTGTTGCCGGGTTTTGGTTTGAAGATGCCGGTTTAGGTGCCGTTATAGGTTTTGCGATGGTACTCAATTTGCTGACCGCGGGTCTCGCAGGAGCCGCAATTCCTTTATTGTTACAGAAAATCAATATCGATCCAGCTCTAGCTGGAGGAGTAGTGCTTACCACCGTGACTGATATAGTAGGATTTGTAGCGTTTTTAGGCTTAGCTACAATGTTCCTTATTTAGCGGTTAGTATAAGAAACGCTAGAATTATCGGATTTATGTGTTAGTATTTATACGAGCAACTAAGTGTTGTTTTAATGCAACAAAAAATTTAGTTTGACATATCCTGCTTCTGATTTACGCTTAGCGTCTAGGGTAGGGGGAATAGTTTAAAACCTTAAAGTCGCGTATGTGACCTCAAGTGTGTTAAACTTATATAAAATAAGGGTGCCTACCAAATAGGTAAATTATAAAAGTGCGTGGGAGACATGGATAATGAACAAAATTTCAAGATTGTCAGCAGTACTAGTGCTGGGATTACTGATAAGTGGCTGTGCTAGTAAAAATATTAAACCTGCCGATATTCTCTGCCCAGTATTGGGTGGTACTTTAGGTGCTGGTGTTGTTGCTGGAGGATTAGACGGTGACGATAAAGGCGCTATGATGCTTGGTGCTGCAGTAGGTGCTGGTTTAGGGCACTTTCTATGTAATGCTGGTGACGATTAAATAGAATTTTTAGTTTCTGGAAGGGCGGAGTCTCCGCCCTTCCATTATTAATATTCAATTTTTTTATTCTCCGTCGCTAAGTAGCTGACTACTGGCTCAGAATTTCTATCGCCGCGACGATCATATTACCATTTGAATAAAACCCATTGAGGTACAGTCGGCTCTGGCTTGCCATCTAACCTTGTTTCTAAGAGACCATCACCATCGTGGTCTAAAAAGAAGTAAGGAATCCCTCGAATGGGTGTAACCTTTATCATATATAGGCGGCCGTTTAGCCTGTGCTCTTCGTGTATGGCGTTTTTCTTTTGTACGATAGTTATTTCAGGTTCAAGTTCCTCGTGCATATAGGCGTCATCTGGGACTATTACAATCGGAGGCGGAGGTGCATCGATAAATTGTTGCTCTTCAGCTTGTAATACTGCCGTAAATATAGAAACTGATGCAATTACAGCAAGGTGGTAGTTTAGTTTCATAGGATATCGATCTCTCTTCGAAATGTTTGCTGGTATCATTAACCTTAAGAATAGCATTGAAAACAGAATAAAACATTGCTTACTCAAAAATTGCTTATTATTTTGGATTTAAATGGAAAATAAACAGCTTTTAATTTTAGTTGACGGGTCGTCCTATCTATATAGGGCATTTTACGCTCTACCAGAGTTGACTAACTCAAAAGGACACCCGACTGGAGCTATGCACGGCGTATTGAATATGTTGTCTAAGCTAAAGCAGCAATATCCAGCAGCTAATTTCGCGGTGGTTTTTGACCCTCGTGGTGCGACTATTCGTAGCAACTGGTACCCGGAATACAAAGCAAACCGAGCCAAAATGCCCTTGGAATTATCTAGTCAGATAGCGCCTCTGCATGAAATGATTCGCGCGTTAGGATACCCGATATTACAGGTTGACGGTATTGAAGCGGATGATGTGATTGGTACAGTTGCGACGAAAGCGGTTGAAGAGGGTTATGACGTTATAATTTCCACCGGCGATAAAGATTTCGCCCAGTTGGTGGAAAGAAATATCTCTCTGATTAATACGATGGATGGTTCTTTTCTTGATGAGGATGGAGTAAAGGATAAGTTTGGTGTTAGGCCCGACCAAATAGTGGACTATTTAACTTTGGTCGGCGATGCGGTTGACAATATCCCCGGAGTTCCTAAGGTTGGCCCAAAGACAGCGGTAAAATGGATACAAACCTATGATGGTTTGGATGGGATCGCTCTCAACGCTCACGTAATAAAAGGTAAGGTAGGGGATAACCTCAGGGATTTTTTGGGGCAATTGCCATTGTCCCGAAAACTAGTGACTATCATCCGTGATATTGAGGTGGGAGTGGAGACAAAGGATTTAGTTCACGCGCCTGTTGATACTAATAAGTTATTAGGACTCTATGAAGAGTACGAGTTTAAAACTGCTTTGTCTCAATTGAGTGAGCAAGGTTTAGAATCAGCTATTACCGAGGAAGTGCCGATTCGACAAGAGGTACAGATCTCCGAGGCGCTAGATATTGAAATAATTCTCAATATTTCCGATCTAGATCGTTGGGTCGAAAAGTTGATGACTACTGACTACTTTGCTTTTGATACCGAGACTACCTCTCTAGATTATATGGATGCTGAGTTAGTTGGAATATCATTTTGTTGCGAAAAGGGTGGCGCTGCTTATTTGCCGCTAGGTCACGATTATCATGACGCGCCGGAACAAATTTGCCTTAAAACGGCTCTTTCTAAGCTAAAAAAAGTATTAGAATCTAAAACTATTTTCAAACTTGGTCATAATTTAAAGTACGACCGTAATGTATTACTAAATTATGGAATTGATGTTCAAGGCATATTGTTCGATTCAATGCTGGAATCATATGTTCTTGATAGTACAGGTTCTAGGCACGGTTTAGATAAATTAGCGTTTAAGTACCTAGATGGTAGGACTACCACTAAATACGAAGAAGTGGTGGGAAAAGGTGCTAAACAGATAAATTTCTCGCAGGTTTCTTTGGATGTTGCAGCGGATTACGCCGCGGAGGACGCGGAAGTTTCTTATCAGCTCCATGCTTTTTTTCAAGAGGAGCTAATGAAAGATGATAATTTAACAAACATCTATACGAATATAGAGATCCCGTTAGTACCGGTACTATCTGATATGGAGCGAGCGGGAGTTAATGTGGACCCATATATGCTTAAGCAACATAGCACGGAACTAGCTGCGAGTCTTAAAAGGTTAGAGCTCGAGGCCCATGAACTTGCAGGTGAATCTTTCAATATCTCTTCTCCTAAACAACTACAGAATATTTTGTTTGAGAAGCTTGGCCTACCCGTAGTCTCTAAGACACCTAAAGGTCAACCCTCTACTGCAGAGTCAGTATTGCAAGAATTGTCTAATGAGTTCACGTTACCGCGTGTGATCCTGCAATACCGATCTTTGAGTAAATTAAAGTCTACATACACCGATAAACTGCCTTTAAGGATCAATAAGGTTACTGGTAGAGTCCACACTAATTACCATCAAGCGGTTACTGCAACTGGTCGTCTGTCCTCCTCAGAGCCTAATTTACAAAATATCCCGATCAAATCACCTGAGGGTAGGCGCATCAGGAAGGCCTTCAAAGCAGCCAAAGGGAAAAGTATTGTAGCAGCGGACTATTCACAAATAGAGTTGCGAATTATGGCGCACCTGTCGGGTGATAATGGGTTGATAACTGCCTTCAGTAGTGGATTAGATGTTCATAATGCCACGGCTTCGGAAGTCTTTTCTGTTCCGATAGATCAGATTTCTAATGAACAAAGAAGGGCGGCAAAGGCCATAAATTTTGGACTAATTTATGGTATGTCTGCGTTTGGTTTGGCTCGACAGCTAGAGGTTGATCGAGGCAGTGCGCAAGCCTATATAGATACCTATTTCTCTAGATACCCGAGCGTTCTTGAGTTTATGGATCATACCAAAGAAGAGGCGAAGAAGCGTGGATTTGTAGAAACGATTTTTGGGCGGAGACTTAATTTACCCGATATCAATGCAAAGCG
>CAJWTO010000008.1 GCA_913047675.1 uncultured Pseudomonadota bacterium
ATCCCCTGCAATTTGTGTGGCAGTCAGGATCAATTGCAGCGCGTAAAGATTAAGCGAATGTTAGCTGCTTGGGAAAAAGAATCGCCCGGCCGAGTAGAAAATATATTTCGTAGTATATGCACTGTTGTGCCGTCTCATCTTGCTGACCCGAATATATTTGATTTCCAAGCTCTGGAAAAAGTTTCTTAGTCACTATTTTTATTCTACTTTGCGTTTAAGGGGACAAGAGTTATGAAAATCGGTATTTTTTCAATATTACCTGATGTCGTTGCGGATCCTGCGGTAGTGGCAAGGCATGCGGAGGAATTAGGTTTTAGTTCTTACTGGGTTCCGGATCACATAATACTGCCTTCTACTTACGATACTGAATATCCGGGAAAAGGATTAGAGGATAAGGAACCAGATTATTTGTGGCAAATGCCTGACCCTATGATCGCACTTATGCGCGCCGCGAGTGCGACCTCGACTCTTGAGATAGGTACGGCTGTTTTGCTTGCTGGTGAGCGGCATCCACTTCATTTAGCTAAGGAGGTAGCAAGTTTAGATAGTTTTAGTGAAGGAAGATTTCATTTTGGTATTGGGGCTGGTTGGTGCCGCGAAGAAGCCGAGATTTTAGGGGTAGACTTTGACCACCGTTGGGGACAAATTAAAGAAGCTGTTAAAATAATGCAGTCTTGTTGGACTGATACTGAAACAGAATTTCATGGAAAATATTACGATTTTCCAGCGGTTAGATGTTATCCCAAGCCTCATCAAAAACCTAACCCGCCAGTCTATTTACCCAGTATTATTGTTGGTGGAGAGTGGTCACAACGAGTTTTCAAGCGCATTGTAGAGTGGGGTGATGGGTGGCTCCCTGTTGTCGCTGACATCGATCAAATTGCTATAGGGATGAGACAAATGCGCGACTTAGCTAACGAGAGTGGTCGCGCGGACAAGAAAATTCTAGTTAATGTTTTAGGCGGTAACGGGCAGTGGCGTACTCGAAAGGATATAGATTCATTTGTTGATCTAAAAGTTGATCAAGTGACCTTATGGCTGCAATCGAGGGACGTAGATGGAATGCGTAAAGAAATGGATAAACTTGCCGCTGACTTGTTAGCTTGAAAGAGAACGATTTATATTCTCTGGTCCATACTGGGAATGAAGGTGACATTGAATTCTATGTCCGTGCTTGTGAGGGTGTGGAATCGGTACTGGAACTAGGTTGTGGTAGCGGTAGAATGGGATGCTCGATCAGTCGGGTGGCAAAAAATTATCTAGGGATAGATATTAATTGGGAACGTGCCCGACTTGCGACAGATAGAGGTATAGTTTGTTACTGTGCTGATATGGTTGGCTTCCAATTAAACCGCCGATTTGATCGTATAATTATGCCTTGTAATACCATGTACTGTTTATTGTCGGAAGACAAGCTTATTTCTTGCTTAGAAAATATTAGACAACATTTAGCGAAAAATGGAGAACTCGTTTTCGATGTTTTTGTAGCATACCATCAGAGGATGGCATCCCATATCTCAAAGTCCCGGCGGGATAATGGCTGGGTTAAAGAAATTCACTACAAAAATAAGGTTTGGGATGTCTATGAGTCAGTTGAAATTCTTTCTGGTTCAGGAAGACTTGATGTACATTATTCTCACAGGTGTCGTTCCAATGACGAGAAGATCGAAACTAAAATTCCACAGCGTTATTTTTCACATAGCGAACTCCCACAGTTACTGGGGAAAGCCGGTCTTATTATGACATCAATCACGGGTGGATTTAGGAATGAACTCGTATCTGATGCTTGTGAGCGTATAGTTGTTAGGGCGTCTCTCAGCCGTTAAGCATGATTTTTTTACTCAAGATCAGGAGCTGCTGTTTTTGCAAGCTGTGACCGCAGTTTTTCTAGTGTATCAAGTCCTGTTTTTTGGCTACTTTTTTGCTCTGAGCCATTCCTTTCCCATTCAATTTCACTTTGAGGCAGCTCATCCAGAAAGCGGCTAGGCTCGCATATCTCAATTTGTCCATAGCGTTTTCGGGTATTGCAATAAGTAAGCGTGAGATTTTTCATTGCTCGAGTGATCCCTACGTAGGCAATACGCCGCTCCTCCTCAATTGAAGCATCATCTGTGCTGGCATGGTGTGGGAGAATTCCTTCTTCGAAGCCAGCTATGTAGACATTAGGAAATTCTAGACCTTTCGCAGCATGTAACGTAGTTAACGACACGCTACCGTCTTTCCTATCGTTTTCTCGTCGATCCAATACATCAAACAACATTAAGGAAGACACGACATCTGCTAGCTCGTACTCCGGGTTTTTCTCTGAAATCTTTTTTATCCAAGAAAGTAGCTCCAGGATATTATTTTTTTTTCGTTCATACTGTTTTTCTTCAGGTGCTATAGTTGCAAGCCAGTCATCAAAAGATATGTCGTCAAGTAATTTTTTTACGATCTTTACGGGTTCGTAAGAGATGAAATTTTTTTCAAATTCAAAAAGCCAATCTGAAAATTGACGGAGCCTATTACCGGCTGCGCCAGAGAAAAATTCGTTGAAACGAACGCACCGAGTCGCATCATAAAGAGATAAATTTTCAATCTGCGCCATTTCTATCAGTCTTTTAATACTTTGGGCACCAATACCTCTGCGTGGTGTGTTAATGACTCTTAGTAAAGCATTATTATCGTCAGTGTTGACTAACAGTCTTAGGTAACATAAACAGTCTTTGATCTCGCTATAGTCAAAAAATGATTGTCCGCCTGAGAGCTGATAGGGTATCTTTTTTTCGATGAACGCCTTTTCGAAGAGTTTTGCTTGGTAGTTTGAGCGAATAAGGACAGCGAAAGAGTCATATGGTTGAGGTTCTAATAATCGTACATAGAGTATGTCATTCACTATTTTGTCGACTTCCTCAAACTCGTCCGACGATGCAATTATTTTGATTCGATTGCCAAATCCGTTGTCAGACCACAGTACTTTCTCATACTTATGAGGATTATTTTTGATTAGCGAATTAGCAGATTTGAGAATAATACCTGTGCTTCGGTAATTCTGTTCCAACTTGATCACATTTAATGAAGGGTAGTCCTTTTGTAACTGAGATATATTCTCAGGTTTAGCTCCTCGCCATCCATAAATTGATTGATCATCATCTCCTACTACTGTGAGTCGTCCGTGCCCGGAAGCTAGGAGTTTTACTAATTCATATTGTGCCTGATTAGTATCTTGATACTCATCAACCATAAGGTAGTTAATTTTTTTCTGCCAATACTTTAGACAGTCTTTGTTAGACAAAAATAATTTGACGGGTGCTGCGACCAAATCATCGAAATCCATTGCGTTATAAGCTAATAAAGTTTCTTGATATTCTGTGTACACTGACCAAATTGTATTTTGCAATGGAGAAAATTGATTTTGACTATTTTGCGCGGTATGTATGAAGGACGATTTCCAGTCTGAAATTTGAACTTGGACTTGGCCAACTGAAATACTATCGGGGAGCTTATTCTTGCGGATTAGGTCGGCGAGTAAGTCTTGACAGTCGTTGGTATCATAGATGGAAAAGTTAGCTCGATATCCTAAATTGTCTGATTCGGCCCTTAGGATTTTAAGCCCAAGGGAATGGAAGGTTGATATTGTTGGTCGATTGAGGCCCTTATTTGCGATGAGCCCCATCACTCGCTCACGCATTTCGTTAGCCGCTCGATTTGTGAAAGTGATTGCGGTGATTTGCCGAGCATCTACATCTTTTTTAGTTATCAGATGCACTATCTTATTTGCGATAACGCTAGTCTTCCCACTGCCAGCCCCTGCTAAAACAAGAAGCGGTGTTTCACTATGCCTTATTGCGGCGAGTTGTTGCTTATTTAATTTGATCACTGGGGATTGGTGTTACTATGCTCTCGGATATCTTAATTTTAGTGCAGGTTGGACCCTGAAACTAGATTGACTTATGGTTATTTTTATCTAACAAAATTGTCAAACGGCGCGCATGCTTGAGGCATTTCGTATAAAATTCGAGATGTTTTAAAAGCGAATAAAATTATTATTTATATAACACGCTACTACTAAAAAAAATAAATGCGGAAAATTCAATAACCATGAGTGATATAGAAAACACTTCCTATATAGATGTGAAAATTGGCGATTCAAGTGTGCGTCTCTTGGGTACGGCCCATGTATCTAGAAGTAGTGTTGAAGCTGTTACTGCCGCTGTCTCCTCGGGAGAGTTCGATAGTGTAGCTATAGAACTTTGCCAAAATCGGTACCGCAGTATGATTGATCCCGATAATTTTGAAAAAACAAATTTGATAGAAGTATTATGGCAGGGTAGAGCAAAAATGATCGTCGCTATGTTGGCGATGGGAGCGTTTCAACAGAGGATTGCGGAACAGCTTGGAGTTGAGCCAGGTGGGGAGATGCGCGCCGCAATCGTAGAGTCGCAAGCTGTGGATATCCCACTTGAACTTATAGACAGAGATATTGGGATAACAGTGCAGCGTATATATGGTTCTGTGCCCTGGTGGAAGCGGCCACATTTATTTCTGGGTCTACTTGGTAGTGTCCTATCTACTAACAAGGTTGAAGAAAGTGAAATTGAGGCTTTAAAAAAGACTGATATGTTACAGGCTGCCATGGAAGAGTTTCACGAATCAGCTGGCTCGGTATTCGAACCTTTAATTACAGAGAGAGACCTTTACATGGCTTGTAAGATCAAGGCTCTGATGAGTCGTGAGGCTTGTACGATACTCGCTGTAGTAGGGGCGGGTCATGTTCCGGGGATCGCGAGGTTATTGGACAGCGATGAGGATCTTTCGGATCATGCGCTCGCTTCTCTCGAGGAACGACCAAAGACATCTCGACTAAGTAGGTATATTCCTTGGGTCATAGTAGCGATTATTTGCGGTGGATTTGCGACTGGTTTTTCAAGGAGTACTGAGCTTGGTGTATCACTAGTTGTTGATTGGATCGTAATAAACGGTGGTTTGTCATCGTTAGGGGTGTTGGTTGCTGGTGGACACCCTATAACGATCGCCAGTGCCTTCCTGGCAGCACCTCTCACGTCATTAAATCCGACTATTGGGGCTGGTATGGTGGTCGGAATAGTAGAGGCATGGATACGAAAACCTACCATTAGTGATTTTCGTTTGGTGCGCAAAGATGTCGCTTCATTAAAGGGCTGGAGAAAAAACAAGGTCGCCAGAACTATGCTGGTTTTCGTTCTTGGCACATTAGGTTCGGCTGTAGGCACTTACGTCGCAGGCTTTAGGATTTTTGGACAACTTGTTGGGTAGCGGCCACTAGTATCTTTTGGTGCGTACTCAGGCCAAATTTAAAGAAACACACTGCTAAGATTAGATTTACGGTAAGAATAATAGCTGTATCTGAAAAAATTATTTTGGCTCCGCCTATGGGTAATTCAAGAGTGGGCAATAGTATATTTATCGTTCCTAGCAGAATAATAAAGTAGAACTCGCTGGCCCTATTTTGCAAACAAAGTCGCAGAAGACTTAAGCAAATTACATCACGCAAGGTAACCATTGCGATCGCTAGAGATACAACTCCCAAATTAGTTATTAGTTCGTTTTTGAAAATTGGATCGATGCCGATTACAGCATTGATTAGCCCGATAATTGTGCCTATTGAAATTGAGAGAAGCCAAAGTGGACTTTTCTCACAAAACATCCTCCAGTTTTTTGATAACCAGGCTTTTTTTAAGATCGAATAGTTCTCGTCAGGTACTTTTAGCATTAAGCCAGTGACGTAACTTAGTAGGCATGCGACTAGGGCAGAGCAGGATAGAATGTTTCGAGAAGCATCTGTCAGCGAAGTTCCGGTAAAAAACCCACTTATGTAAACACCAATCGTAATTATAAAGAATAACCATAAGAGCGGCGCGTGCTTAATTCTGAGCTCCGCGCATAACATTCTATACGCAGCCAAAATGGCTAGCGTGACACCTCCTAAAAGGCTGATGATAAGAAAGTTATGCGTATTATATTCGCGTCCATACCAAAGACATTGCTTCAATAATTCTTTGATTTCAGCGATGGCGGGTAGGAAGATTTCGGTAATATGCGGCAGCACAAAAAGTATAACTAGGGGATAAAATAGTATAGAAGCATCTTTTCTGCGGATTCGGTTTTGTTGAACTTGTACCAACGCATATGCCAGAGCTAAAGTGTGGCACAAGAATGTGATGAGTATCGCCATACAAACTGTCTCTAAGCCATGACTATTATCTTTCGCTTGCCATAAATACACTCCTAGACAAACTGATCCCACAACCCAAGAGTGCAATACTGGTCCTAACAGCTTACCAACTAGTAATGTGAGGGGAGAGAGCTGAGAAAATCTTTGCGCATTCCAAACGTTACTTTTCACTTCAGAATAAAGTGCGCGTATTATTTTTCGACTACCTGAAATTGTACAAAACATCGCGAAAGAAAATAGACTCAAGGTCTCTAAGCCCAAGGAGAAAAGGTGTCTATCAATAAACCATGCGAGACCTAATAGGATGCCGATTATCAGGATCAAGTTGGATTTCGTCTCAAGAGATAAAATCTGTTTTTGTAGTTCAGGATTCATAAAGATCTATTTCTTTTCATAGATTTAAAATATTTTTTCTGCAGATCTTCGGGAACGACTTCGAAGCTAGAAATTGTCGAATTCAATGATACTAAACTTTTTAGGAGCTTAGCTTGCTGCTCTTTATCCCCATTAAAATAGAATGTGACGCCATCCGCTGTTCGTTCTTGAAAACTAACTTTAGGGTTCAATTCTAACTCATTGACGACTAACGCTTGTCCTTCATCCATTTTTAATTTGATCAGTGTGAGATTAGTTTGAGCTTTATTCACGCCCTCAGATCTTATTAGATGACCATCTTTTATAATTAGAAGATTTGAGTAGTAACTTTCTATTTCCGAGAGCAAGTGTGTCGATATTAGTAAAGTCGCGCCATTTTGCTGTAATTTTTTGAAGAGACTTATAACTCTGTGTCGCGCCTCAGGATCGAGGCCAGAAGAAGGTTCGTCCAGCAATATAATTGAAGGGCTATGGATAACAGCTTGAGCTATTGCTACGCACTGCCGCAACCCTTTCGATAGTTTGGAAAGCTTAACGTCTAAACGGTCATCGATAGCCAGCTCTTTACAAAGTTCTTGTACCGACCGATTTACGTCTGGTACCTTCATTAAGTGTAAGCTAGCCGCGTAGTTGAGGGATTGTCTAATTGTGAGCTGGTCGTAAACCCCTATATTTTCTGCTAAGTACGCAATTTTTCCATTTATAGCCCGAGGATTATCTGTGATATTTATCGAATCAATGTGTATTGTCCCCTGAACAGGACTTTCTAACCCGATTAAGCATTTAAATAGCGTGCTTTTCCCAGCACCGTTTGGTCCTACGACCGCGGTGATACTCCCCGGTGACACCGAAAAATTAATATTTGATAATGCGCGGTGAGCTCCGTAGGCGTGGTAGAGATTAGCGACTTCGATGGCTGGTTTAATAATGTGATTCCGTATGTAATTGTTGCCACTATAAATTCATCATAGTCGCTGTTTGATATGGATACAAAAAAATTATACTAAAATAGAATATTTATCATTTAGGTGTCTTTGTGGATAATATTTGGTTGAAACACGCTTTAAATCCTAAAATTGTTCGGCGATCCGTTAAAACGTCTTTAATAGTGGGTACTGCGCTTATTTTGATTAATTACGGCAGTAGCTTAACCGAGTGGGCTACTTTCACCTCTTCTTGGTGGAAAATTGGATTAACGTATTGGGTTCCGTATTTAGTCTCGACTTATTCGGCGGTCGGATCTTTGGTAGATAGGTCCAAGGACTAAAAAAACTAGCAACAAAAAAAAGCCCCGCGACAGCGGGGCTTTAAATAGCTCGAATTAAGCGATTACTCGGGATTTACATCATCCCAGGCATTCCGCCCATTCCACCCATTCCGCCCATTCCGCCCATGTCAGGCATCGCAGGAGCTGCGCTATCAGCTTTTGGAGCATCAGCGACCATGGCTTCAGTTGTCAGTATCAAAGATGATACCGATGCCGCGTTTTGAAGTGCGGAGCGAGTCACTTTGGCCGGGTCTAAAATACCCATATCTATCATGTCACCAAACTCTCCAGTCTGGGCATTGTAGCCGTAGTTTCCGCTACCTTCCGCAACGTCAGCACATACTACTGAAGGTTCATCACCTGCATTAGCTACGATTTGACGGATTGGCTCTTCGAGAGAGCGAACCAGAATATTCACACCAATTTGCTGGTCTTCATTTTCTACTTCAGTGCCCTTAGCAACACTTTGTACTCTTAATAACGCGGTTCCGCCTCCAGGTACTACACCTTCTTCAACCGCTGCTCGAGTAGAGTGCAAAGCATCTTCTACGCGGGCTTTCTTCTCTTTCATTTCTACTTCAGTAGCAGCACCGACTTTTATCACGGCAACACCACCTGCAAGCTTAGCAACACGCTCTTGAAGCTTTTCCCTATCATAATCAGAAGAGGTCTCTTCAATTTGTGCGCGTATTTGATTTACGCGTTCTTCTATTCCTTTCTGATCTCCAGATCCGTCAATAACAGTAGTATTTTCTTTATTGATTTGGATCTTCTTAGCACTTCCGAGATCTTCGAGGGTAGCTTTTTCAAGACTTAAGCCTACTTCTTCAGCGATTACGACACCGCCTGTAAGGATTGCAATGTCTTCTAGCATAGCTTTTCGTCGATCTCCGAATCCTGGAGCTTTAACGGCTGCTACTTTTACAATACCTCTTAGGTTATTTACAACTAACGTCGCTAACGCCTCGCCTTCAATATCTTCAGCGATTATCAGCAGGGGTTTCCCTGATTTTGCAACTGCTTCTAAAACAGGTAGAAGTTCTCGTATATTAGAGATCTTTTTGTCATGTAATAAAATCAGTGGTTCTTCAAGTTCGACGGTTTGCGCATCTGCGTTTGTGACAAAGTATGGAGATAGGTACCCTCTGTCGAACTGCATACCTTCTACGATATCTAGTTCGTTCTCAAGACCGGAACCCTCTTCTACCGTGATTACGCCCTCTTTTCCTACTTTATCCATCGACTCAGCGATGATTTCACCGATAGCGCTATCGGCATTAGCAGAAATTGTTCCTACTTGACCTATCGCTTTACTGTCGAGACAAGGAGTTGAGAGATTCTGAAGCTCGGCAACGCAGTTAGAAACTGCTTTATCTATTCCTCGCTTGAGGTCCATAGGATTTACGCCAGCAGCGACAGATTTCAATCCTTCTCTTACGATAGCTTGAGCTAATACTGTAGCAGTAGTAGTTCCGTCACCCGCTACGTCGGATGTTTTAGACGCAACTTCTTTGACCATTTGCGCGCCCATATTCTCAAACTTATCTTCAAGCTCAATTTCTTTTGCAACCGATACGCCATCCTTAGTGACGGTGGGTGCGCCGAAGCTTTTCTCTAATACAACGTTACGACCTTTTGGACCAAGCGTTTGCTTGACCGCATTGGCCAGTATATTAACGCCAGCTGCCATTCGATGGCGGGCGTCATCTGAAAAACGGACTTCTTTAGCCATTTTTAATAAACCTCCAGGTTCTTTAAACTATTTTAATTTTAGCTTTGTTAGTTTCTTAAGAGTCGAATACAGCCATGATGTCATCTTCACGCATCACGACTAGCTCATCTTCATCTACGGCAACTTCTGTTCCAGAATATTTGCCAAAAAGGACTTTATCTCCGACTTTCAAATCTAAGCCGCGTTGTTCCCCATTTTCTAATACTTTTCCATTTCCTACAGCTACTACTTCCCCTTTACTAGGTTTTTCAGTCGCCGAGTCAGGAATCACGATACCGCCGGCAGAGGTTTTTTCCTCTTCCATACGTCTAATGATCACTCGATCATGCAATGGACGAATTTTCATAATTTCTGTTCTCCTCCAACAGGATTTTTTACTCTGGATACCCAAAGTGTAGATACTTTATTGTTAGCACTCTCAATTGAGTAGTGCCAGAAATATAGCTATGTCTATCTAAAAGTCAAGAAGATTTGCTGAAGTAGCCAAATAAAATGTGGTTAATTTTTTTGACATCTGACCCTAATATAATCATATTTACAGTCGTATAAACAAAAAAACTATATAAATCATGAATTTAAATGTTTTTGGAATAATTACTATTATTGTCAGTTATTTGATTTCTTCATTTGTTTCGGCCGAGCAACATAATTGTGCCGGCGTTCAATTTAGTATCGGTGTAGATGAGACGCCCTTTGTTACCGATAGGGATTATCAAATTCTGGTAAAACAAGATGGAATGCCCTTAGCTCGATTGAACGCACCTTTTGTCGGGCCGATTCTTGAGAGCTATGTGATGGATTTAAGCGGAGATGGCCATTGTGAGGTTGTGGTGATTTCAAGAGAAGCATCAGAATTTCAGCCTGTCGTGCATGTTTACGCTTGGCAAAATTTTCATTTATCAAGATTAAGTATTGCTCCATTGATACAAATTGAAAACCGCAATGAGACTATCTCCCTAATGGTTACAGTATCTGAAAAAAAGTTAATAGCAGTCGCAGAAAGTTTGTACTCTCTGGAGGAGACGGCCGGCGATAGTTTGGAGAGATTTGTTTATTCTTTCTCTAAGGAAAGATGGGTTTCAGACTGAGGTTTAAAGTGAATAATTTTAGGCAGAATTTTTTGCTATAAAAGTGAGACATACCCCGTTGTTACACCAGCGCTCGTAAGTGGGCGGCGGGCCATCTTTAAAAACGTGTCCTTGGTGACTTCCACATTTACTGCAGTGATATTCCGTTCTCGGCCAAATGAGTTTGTAGTCAGTCTTTTTTGACATGTGGCCGGGGATGCTTGTGAAGAAGCTTGGCCAACCAGTCTTACTATCGTATTTCATTTCTGACGAAAACAATGGTAGAGAACAAGCTCTACAAGTATATATTCCTGGTCGCGTTTCATCATTATAGGGACTGGAGTAAGGATTTTCGGTTCCTTCTTCGAATAATACTTCTACTTCAAGTGGGGTGAAGCGTTTTGCTTGTTCTGCTCGAGAAATGTTAATGCGAGGGCGCAGGCTTACTGTGTTAAAATTTTCAGGGACCAAGAACTGCCAGCTATTTTGTAATACTTCAACTGCAGACCAGTCTCTTTTAGGTTGAGCAAATAGTTTTCTTGGTGCTAGGTAAAGCGCCGATAAAATAGAGAGACTATGATTTAGATACTGTCGCCTGTTCATTACAAGTTGCTATTAATAAAGCTCAATTTAGGCTAGTTTTTTATATAATTACGAATGTAATCATCCAGCGAAATCTCATTTGCATTCTCAAGTGCCGTCTGCTCTTCATGTGATTGTTGAGCCAAGGTAGAGAATTTATCAGCAAAATCTTTTGGGGTAGGCGTGTCTCTATAATGTTTCGCGTAGTCCTTAGATAGGTTCATGGCATAAGTTTGGAAGGGTTCCTGATTGTCTATCAGCGTTTGGAGGATTTTAGCAGCGGGCAGCGTATCAGGATGGCTTATAGCTTCAACTTGCGTTTTTAAAGCTTGAACATAGTGGGAATTTTTGGTCTCTGAGTCAAGACACTCACAAATGGCTAGCATTCGATCACAAATTTCTAATGACCAAGTTTTTATTTTTCTTCTTTGAGACGAGTCGATTAGTTCTAAGTTTGGTTCGTGACCTCTTAGCGCTACAGTAAGTTCATTATATTCTATGTCACTTAATTCTTTTTTACTCAGTAAGGGGCTTTCTTCAAGCAAGCAGAAAATTAAGAATGCTTCGAGGAATCGCAGTTGCGTCGCATCAACCCCGTTCTTACTATGACAATTTAAATCAAGAGCTCGGACTTCTACATACTCTACTCCTCGGGAGGCGAGTGACTGGCTTGATCTCTCTCCGTGAGTAGATGTTTGCTTAGGTCTAATGAAACTGTAGTACTCGTTTTCGATTTGCAAGACGTTTGTGCTTAATTGAATTCTTTTATCGTCGTTGTATAGGCCTATCGCTTCATATTCTGGATACGGTGTCGCGAGCGCCGCTTGCAGGCTATGAATATACCCATCTAAGTTGTCATAAGATACTACTAGTGCACTTTGGTTTTTATTTTTATAACCAATATCACTCATCCTCAGACTCGTCGCGTGGGGTAGGTAGTAGGTTCCGTGCATTAATTGCTTAAACCTAGTAGTTCTTCCTGCGAGAAATGATTTACAGACAGCAGGAGATGTGCCAAATAAAAAGGGCACTATCCATCCAAGCCTTTTAAAATTTCTTATGAGTGAGAAGTAATTAAAATTAATGAACTCTTGCATCGTGTCAGTGCTATTTTCGGCTTCATGATAGTAGGACCAGAAGGATTTTGGCAGAGAATAATTAAAGTGTACGCCGGCAATTGCTTGCATTTTTCTACCGTACCGCCAGTCTAAGCCCGTTCTGTATATATGTTTTATTTGGCCAGCGTTTGAGCTTCCATATTCGGCAATAGGTATTGCACTATCGTCTGATACAGCGCACGGCATACTTGCCGCCCATAGGAGTTCATCTAGAGGCATGTGCGCGTAGAGGAAATGATGCGTATCATCCAGAAATTTGACAGTCTCCGCGATGTCACTGAAAGGTGGCGTAATTAATTCAGGCAATGCTTCGGAATAGTCGGTGGTGATATATGGGTGAGTTAGCGGAGAACCCCAGCTAGATGGGTGAGGCGTGCTCGAAACTGCACCGTCATCGGTAATTCTTAGACTTTCTTTTTCTAAGCCCTTTTTCCCACCCTTGAGGTAGGCGGAATCTCCTGTCTGGAGGAGTCTTGTAAGACGTCTTTCGAGCAGTTTGTTCATAAGAGGTAACTATACCTTGGTTGTTTAGTCGGGCATCTTCTGACTTCATAATATTAAATAAATACTTGATCAGTCTATTGTGCCTTATTTAATATTTTAGTTGGCAGCTATTATTCATATGATGGATATCAGCGATCTATTTTTTTCTTACTCGGTAAGTTATCTTTAATCGCATAATATTAATAAAAAAGATTTGAGCAGCGGTAGTTTTTATGATTTATGACACTCCGAAATTTAGCCCAGGTGGCGATCGGTATATATTAATAGAATTTGGTAATGAGATGAATTTAGATCTTAATTTTAAGGGTCAAAATCTTGCTCACGCGCTAGAGGAAGGTGCCATAGAGGGCGTGATTGAATCCGCTCCATGTTTTGCGACAACTTTGGTTCACTATGAGCCAGAGGTTATTTCCTATAATGACCTTAAAAAACAGTTATCATTGTTAATGGAATCTTTAGGATCTAGCGAAAATATCGAGGTTGATAGTCGACTATTTTATTTTCCTACTTTTTATTTAGATCCCTGGACGGAAGAGTGTATAAACGATTACCGTAAAAATATTAACGGCGAGAAAGAGCAGGATCCAGAATTTGTGGCGCGAATTAATGAGTTAACCGATGTTAGTCAATTGGTTAGAGTTCATTCAGGCACCGAGTATTGGGCAGCTAGCCTTGGGTTTTGGCCTGGATTAGCTTTTATGATGCCGCTAGACCCTAGGTGTAGGCTGACTGCTCCAAAATATAATCCGCCGCGTACTTGGACGCCCCAAGGTGCGGTCTCTATGGGTGGGATGTCTACTGCCATATACCCGGTTGCTAGTCCAGGTGGCTACCAGTTGTTTGGGCGCACTCCGGTACCCATCTGGGATCGAGAGTTACGCTTCCCTGAGTTTGATGGGGATTTTTGTATTTTTAGACCGGGCGATCGAATCAAATTTGTGCCTTGTGGCCTCGAAGAGTACGAAGAAATTGACCGAAAGGTTGATGAGGGTAGCTATAAATTTAATATCGTAGATTATCAAAAATTTTCGGTTAGTAATTATAAGCGCTGGGTTAGTACGCTTGATACTTCAGCTAGATTTTAATGGGTTAAAAAAGTGTTTAAAGTAATTAAATCTGGGTTAGAAAGTTCAATACAAGATTGGCCGGGACGTATAGGCCATTTTAATAAGGGATTTCCGCCATCTGGTCCTATGGATTCTTGGTCGTTTCGGTTAGCTAATCTTTTGGTGGGCAATAGCAGCGGTGACGCGGGGATAGAGTGTCAATTCATCGGCCCCGAATTACGATTTTTGGAGGATTGTGTAATTGCTATCACTGGCGCTGATATGCAGCCTAAAATCGATGATAAGCCCTGCGCGATGTGGGAGAGTATTTTAATTAAAACTGGTCAGACTTTAGAAATGTCTTATGCGGCGAGTGGGGCAAGATCGTACTTAGCTGTAGCCGGTGGTATTTCGGTGGACGCTGCACTAGGGTCGAGAGCTACATTTGATGCTGCTGGAATTGGAGGTGTCGATGGTCATGCTTTGAAGGAAGGTCAGAAAATTAAATCTGGTACACATCGGGGTCTAGTATTCGGACAACGCGTATTAACTGAGTCTAGGCCTGAAATTAGTACTAACTGTTCTTGGGAAATTGAAGTAGTCGCTGGACCTAATGATGACTGGATTGACCAAGAAGGGCACGACAGATTTTTGAACTCTGAATGGAAAGTCTCGGCAAAAAGTAACCGAATGGGAATGCGTCTCGAAGGGCCTGACTGGACCTTTGCCGAAAAAGCTTTTACGAAGTTGCCGGAAAATGGCTCTGAGCCAGCTAATATTATTGATCAAGGGTATCCGATCGGTGCCATCAATCTGGCAGGACAAACCCCAATAATATTACTCAATGATGGTCCCAGTATGGGAGGGTTTATCAATCCTTATACGGTACCTCAATGCTCAATTTGGAAACTGGGGCAGGCGAGACCTGGTGAAATCTTTGTGTTTAAGGTCATTTCAGTATCAGAAGCTCAAGAGAAGGCTAGAGAAATTAAATTGCTTTGTTCTGAAAAGAGTCTCGTATCCTAGTTGCTAGGTTTAAGGCCTGACCTTGCCATCGCGACAGCATTGAATATGGCTTTCCCTTTATTGAGGGTTTCATCCCATTCCAATTCCGGTACAGAATCTGCAACGATGCCGCAGCCAGCTTGAACAAAGACTCTACCATCTTTTATTACCGCTGTTCGGATAGCGATCGCTGTATCCATATCCCCATTCCATGACAGATAACCTATTGCGCCGCCGTAAACACCTCGCCTGACAGGCTCTAACTCATCAATAATTTCCAGGGCCCGGACTTTGGGAGCACCAGATAACGTTCCCACTGGAAGCGTTGACCGTAAAACATCCATGGCATTTTTTTTTGCATCAAGTTTGCCTTCTACCGTAGAGGAGATATGCATAACATGCGAATATCTCTCTATCACCATTTTTTCCGTCACTTTAACGCTACCTGTTTCTGCGATTCGCCCGATATCATTTCGCCCTAAATCTATTAACATTAAATGCTCGGCGAGTTCTTTTGGATCGGCAAGCAATTCTTTTTCTAATCTAATATCATTCTCAACGGAGTCCCCTCTAGGACGAGTTCCAGCAAGTGGGCGTGTGGTGACTCTATCGTTTTCTACCCGAACAAGTATCTCTGGAGAGGAACCGACCACATCGAAGTCGTCTAGCTGAAAATAATAAAGATAAGGTGATGGGTTTAAATGCCTCAGCGCTCGGTAAATACTTAGACTATCTGTCTTAGCTTCAACAGAAAGCCGCTGAGATAGTACAACCTGCATCGCGTCGCCGTCGACTATGTATTTTTTGACCTTATTTACTGCGTTTAGAAAGTCAGATTTTTCAAATTCATAATTTTGTTTAAGCTCCTCATCGCCATCAGAGCTGTTTTCGATCTCGATTTGTTTTGCAGGTTCTCTTAGGCATCTTTCTAAATCATCAAGATAACTGTTAGCCGCTTGTAATTCAGTTTTACTCTGATTTTTAGCATATTTAACGAGTTGCATTTCACCTTTTAAGTTATCAAAAATGATGAATTCGTCTACTTGTAACAGATATATATCGGGTAATTCTAGTGGATCAGGAGGACTGGAAAGTGCAAGTTTTGGCTCCACGTAACGCATAGTATCGTATCCGAAATAACCTACTAGACCGCCACTAAAACGGGGTAGCAGACCTGCCGGTGGAGGATCGAATTGAGCTTGGTATTCCTCGATAAATGTGAGAGGGTCGTCAACTATTTTTTGCTTAATAACCGCACCATTTTCTTTAATTGTTACTTCATGACCCCGGACAATCAGAGTTATTTTGGCAGGCAAGCCTATGATCGAATATCTACCCCACTGCTCACCACCTTCAACGGACTCGAGGAGGAACGAATTTTTTCCCTTTGCAGTTTTAGAATAAATACTTAATGGCGTTTCTAAGTCCGCTAATACTCTTCTAATTATAGGGTGTCTAAATCGATCAGAGTCACTTTTTTTAGAGTGCGATTTTTCTTTCAACTGAGGCATCTCCTGGCATGAGATTTAAGTATTTATTGAAGAGCTTTTTTGTACGTTTTTATTTACTATAAGTCGTCTATTAAACCAGAGAGATAGCAATATTGTAATGGTGAGGTTTGGGATAACTGCGACTACCCCAGGGTGGAAATTAAAAATCTTGCCGTTGTGAACAAAGGCTAAGTCTCCATATGCGAGAATCAAAGCAATACTTATTCCAGTAAGCAGACCTATAGCCGCAGCTGATCCGTTTAGCGATCGCCATCGCAACCCCAATATAAAAACTGGAGCAATTTGGATTAGTAAATCTAGTTTTCTGTCGAGTAATTGTACAAGCGACGCTTCTTCTCTTAATGCTATTGCAAGTAGTACTAATAGTAATAGCATTGTCCAAGAAAAAACTTTCCCGACTAGAGTTAATTGCTCCTGAGACGCTAGAGTGTAAAAACATCTAGCGAAAATATCTTTAGTGAGCATCGATGAGAGTGATAACAGAGCGGAGTCGGCGGTTGACATCATGGCCGCGAGGACCGCTGATAAAATCACTAGGACTAACCCGTAGCCGAATATTGAACTCATTTGTACTTCGCGAAGTAGGCTTCCGAAAATTTGATCGGCTGATGCGCCTTCTAGACCAGGAAAGTAAGCCAGTGCAATGACTCCTGTCACTACAACGATTACCATTGTGGGTAATGGCATGAATGACATCACCAACAAACTTCGCTTCAATGTCACGGTATTTCTGGCAGCATATATTCTTTGTATTGCCTGCGGATAAAACGCGAACGCAAATCCGACGCCTATTATATAGGACAACCATTCTCGACACTGTGCGGCATTTGGCACACTCGCGAAGCGAGTTCCGGATACTTTGTCTCTTTCCATTAAGATCTGAGTAGCTTTTCCTATTGGACCGAAGAGGTCTAAGAGTGAGACTACTAATAACGCGAATCCAACGATTAAAATTGCGCCCTGTAAAGCATCCGTCCAGACCACCGCCCGCATACCTCCGAGCGTTCCATATACCACCATAATTAAAGCCAGTACAACAACTCCTATATTGTAAGCGGCTGGTCCATTGTTAGGATTTAGTCCTTCCATTGCTCTACCCATAGCCATCAGCTGCGCGAGTAGAAAATTACAAAGTACTGCGATCATCACTATCGCCACAATAATAGTCAGAGCTTTATTTTGATATCTATCTTGTACGAAATCTCCAGGGGTTAGATAGTTACGTTGCTTGGCTAGGATATGCAGTCGTTCAGCGAACAAGAGATAGACCACGATGATTGCTGTCATGAAATGTAAGCAGACGATCCAGGAGTAACCGATACGGTAGGTTGCTCCTGTAAAAGCGAAAAATGTATTTCCACTATACTGCGTTGCAAACAAGGTCATAAAGAGCATGACAGGTCCAAACCCACTACCTGCCAAGTAGAAGTCTTGCATTGTGTCTTCAGTACGAGCCTGCTTAGCTAGCCAACCTATCAGAAGTAAGGAACACAAATAACATCCGATAAACAGCCACGATCCGATACCAAGTGGGGCTAAGTTATTCATGATTACTTAGGTATTGTCATGACTTCTTAAAAAAATTACACACGTGACTATAGAAGCTATAAGAGAAATTAATACACTAGTTACAACCCACGCGGGGAAACCGAACCAAATTAGTTGTGAGTCTGAGTCCCAGTACCATGGAACCGCTAAAGTCAGCAAAATGATGTACACCAAAAAGGTTGGGAAACGCGTAAGCATAAAGGTCCAGTTAATGGGCTTTTTTTAAGACTTTCATAGCATTTTCCAGGCCATCTATAGTAAGAGGGAACATCCGATCTGAAAGTAATTCTTTAATCATTCCGATAGTTGGTATATGACCCCAATATTCCTCCGGCTGAGGATTAATCCAAACCGCGTAAGGAAAGACGGCCAACAGGCGCGCTATCCAAGTAGCTCCCGCCTCTTCGTTCCAGTGCTCAACACTTCCGCCCACGTTCATTATTTCGTAGGGACTCATGGTAGCATCGCCGACAAATACTATTTTATGATCGGCTCCATAAGTTCGCATCAACTGTTCAACGGGTAATTTTGCATGGAAACGCATTTTATTGTCCTTCCAGACGGTTTCATATAGGAAATTATGGAAGTAATAATGCTCTAGATGTTTAAATTCACTTCGAGCTGCGGAAAATAGTTCTTCGCACACCTTCACGTACGGATCCATTGAACCACCTACATCAAGGAATAGTAGTATTTTTGCGGCATTGCGTCGCTCTGGTACCATTTTGATATCGAGGAGCCCTGAATTTTTGGCAGTGGAGCGGATGGTATCGTCTAGATCAAGTTCTTCTTCAGCCCCTTCCCTTGCAAAACGTCGCAATCGTCGCAACGCGAGCTTTATATTACGCGTACCCAGCTCGACTTGATCATCAAAATTTTTATATTCACGTTTTTCCCAAACTTTGACTGCCCTGCCATGCTTTCCTTTTTCTTGTCCTATTCGAACACCCTCAGGATTATAGCCCTCGGCACCGAAGGGCGAGGTACCGCCAGTGCCAATCATTTTACTTCCACCCTGATGCTTCTTTTTTTGCTCTTCGAGGCGCTTTTTAAGAGTCTCCATTAATTTATCCCAACCACCGAGTGACTCTATTTGAGCTTTCTCTTCTTCGGTCAAATTAAGTTGCTTTTGCGCCTGCAGCCACTCTAGGGGAACGTCCCCTAAAACGGCATCAAATAGCATCTCTTGTCCTTTAAAGTGCTCCCCAAAAACTTGATCAAACCTATCGAAGAATTTTTCATCTTTCACCAGACAGGTACGAGCAAGATAATAAAAATTGTCAACACTGTAATCTGCGACTTTCGCATCAAGACCAGCTAATAGACTCATCCATTCTGTTAGCGAGACGGGGATCGCTACTTTCCTAAGTTTATAGAAAAGTTCAGTTAGCACTATTCCGTCTCGACATAAACACAAGCCTTTCGAATAAATGGACATCTTGTTCATTCTTGAGGAGCGCACCATAGAGCTTCGGGATAGCCTTACGAGTATCCTTGTCACGCAAAGCTTCAGGGGGGATGTCTTCTGCCACTAGGAGTTTTATCCAATCCAGAAGTTCTGAGGTAGAAGGACGTTTTTTAAGCCCAGGTAACTCTCTTAGCTCGAAGAAGCATTCAAGTGCTTCGGCGAGCAGTCTTTTTTTGATGCCTGGGTAGTGGACTTTAACGATTGATTCCATCGTATCGACTTCAGGGAAGGCAATATAGTGGAAAAAGCATCTTCTAAGAAAGGCATCTGGTAGCTCTTTTTCATTATTGCTAGTTATGATTATGATAGGTCGCTGCCGTGCAGAAATTGTTTTCTTTGTTTCATAAACAAAGAACTCCATCCGATCTAGCTCTTGAAGGAGATCATTAGGGAATTCGATATCAGCTTTATCAATCTCGTCAATTAGCAACACTGGCTGTTTAGAGGCCTCAAACGCCTCCCATAGCTTCCCCTTGATAATATAGTTAGAGATGTCATGCACCGAGTCATCACCTAACTGGGAGTCGCGCAGTCTCGCTACAGCATCATATTCATATAAACCTTGTGCCGCTTTTGTGGTCGATTTTATATGCCACTGTATTAGTTCACTATCGAGGGATTTGGCGACTTCCTCCGCCAACATAGTTTTTCCTGTACCTGGTTCGCCTTTTATGATTAGCGGACGCTCAAGTGTGATAGCTGCATTGACCGCCATCATCAGGTCTTCTGTGACGATATAATCGCTGGTTCCTTCAAATTTTTTGTTAGACATAATCCTATACTTTTACTTATATTTTTTATTGTTGCTCTAAATATAACACTGAAAAAATCCTCTGATAACCTTTCCCAAGGTTTGGTTAAGCTGTTGGCCTTGGCACTAAGCGTTTAAATCAGGAATCAGCTGACTTTTCAATTTTGTTATTTGGTCTTTAAGATTGAGTTTTCTTAGCTTCATGCGTCTCAATAGAAGCTGATCGGCGTTACCGCTCGCGTCCAGTGTTATAACCGTTTGGTCTAAGTCCCTGTGCTGGATCTCCAAGTCCCATATTTTGTGCTTTATTAACTCTTCGTCATTTCTACCCATTCTTAATCTACACTTTTTCAAATAGTTCCGTGGCTATACGAGCATATTTGGCGTATACCGAACTAGTCTCTGAAATTCTCAAACTGAAGTGGAAACTTCTGTTTACTGTCTTTAATTTTTTGAATGGCTTCTTGCAGGACATTCCGACTTTTACTCGAAACTCTGAGCTGATTGTCCTGCATTTGTGTTTGTATTTTAAGTTTTGAGCCTTTTAGGATTTTAATCAGAGTTCTACCTAGCTCCTTATCTATACCCTCTTTCGCTACTAATTTTTGTCGTGCTTCCGCTAAGTTAGTAGACAATTCCCCCATTTCGATGCAGTTGATGTCTATTTTTCTTTTCGCAAGTTTTGAGTGCAATATTTCTAATATCTGACGTGTCTGGAATTCAACTTCTGCGACTATGACTATATCGTTATCAGTATTATCAACCCTAGCATCTATTCCCTTGAGATCGAATCTGGTGCACAACTCTCTATTTGTTTGATCTATCGCATTTCTGAGCTCTTGCTTGTCGATAATGGACACTATATCAAAGCTAGGCATATTTTAATTCTCCGAAATCATCGGTGTGGAGTTTTCGTTTATTTTTCTTGTAATTATTCTATACGATTTGTTTTAGAATGTATTATCGTAGATTTAAATAAAACCCGCACTAGAAGGAAGTCAAGTGATAGGCAAAGTGCGTGGTCTATAATCAAACATCAATTAAGAGGTGTGCAGCAAGTTTTGAATAATCCGACCGAGTTTACATTGTTACAAGAATCTAGCATCGCCGCTTCAGGACTTTGTTTAGGTGAATACCTTCATGAGAGGACGGGAGCAAGACACATACATTTTTCGAGTGATGACCAGAATAACGCCTTTATGGTTGCATTTTTAACGCTACCCTATGACTCCAGCGGCGTTGCCCACATACTGGAGCACACTACGTTATGTGGCAGTGAAAGTTACCCTGTTCGTGATCCATTCTTCATGATGCTGCGCCGGTCGTTAAATACTTATATGAATGCGTTTACGGGCAGCGATACGACCGCATATCCCTTCGCTACTCAAAATCACAAGGATTTTGATAATTTAATGCGCGTCTATTTGGATGCAGTTTTTTTTCCAGAGTTAAATATTCTTGATTTCGCGCAAGAAGGTTGGCGCAAAGAGCTCGATAGTAAAGATGGTACGAGATTGGAATACCATGGTGTGGTTTATAATGAAATGAAAGGCGCGATGAGTTCTCCTGTTGCGAATTTATGGCAGTATCTCTATACAAATTTGTTTCCCGACACTCCTTATAGGCATAATAGTGGAGGAGATCCCATCGAGATACCAAACCTTAGTCATCAAGATTTACTGCAATTTCATTCCAAGCATTACAATCCGTCCAATGCTATTTTTATGACATTTGGAAGTTTTCCGTGTGAGGAGCATCAGAAACGGATCCAAGATTTAGTTTTGGATCGTTTTCATGGAAAAGAGCAACCGATAGTAAGTCCTCTGCAGCCAAGCTTTAAAAGACCCACAAGCGCGGTGACTGAGTATTGCGTTGATTCGATTGAGGAGCGCAGTACTCACGTCGTTTGGGCCTGGGTTCTTGGACAAACCTCGGTGGTTTCCGATTGTTTGGAAGCACATTTTCTTTCTTCAATTTTTTTGGAGCACAGTGGTTCTCCTGTAAAGAAATATCTAGAAACCACCGAATTAGCTAATGCACCTTCTGATTTATGTGGAATTGACGATTCCGCTAAACAGCTAATCTTTTTTTGCGGTGTCGAAGGGTCTGAGAAGCACTATGCTGAAACCTTGGAGACTGGCTTGTTTGATGTCTTTTTAAACCTTAAGCAAGACGGTATCCCTCAGGAAGAGATTATCTCAATAATTGACCGTATAGAAATGGCTCAAAGAGATATGGGGGACGGCAGTTATCCTTATGGGTTACGTTTGATGGGGCGGATCCTTCCGGCGGCTATACACAAGGGCGAAATCAGAGAGTTTCTGGATCTAGATCAGGCTATTGATAGGCTAAGGAGCGAGGTAAAGACTGATGCCGTTGGCTATGTTCGTAAGTTAGTTGATAAACTCATTCTTAATAACCCTCACAGGGCTAGAGTTGTTATGGTACCAAGTTCGGACAAAGCTTCGAGAGATGACGCTACTGAACAAGCTAATCTTGCAACTATGCTTGAGAGTCTGAGTTCCGAGGAGAAAGTCTCCTTAGTCTCAGCGGCTGAAAATTTACGGATGAGACAATGTCAGATAGACGATGAAGAATTATTACCCAAGGTAGGTTTGTCGGATGTCCCCTCCTATCAGCCGGTTATAAGGCCGAGCCGCATTTCCCAAACTGGAGAGGTCGCGCAGGATGGGGCTTGTTTTAAAGAATACGAGGTCGCGGCAAATGGTATCTTCCGGGCCAAATTAGCATTGCAACTTTCGAACTTGACGGAAAGTGAAATTCGTTATTTACCTCTTTGGTCAGAATATATTACTGAGTTTGGTGCTGGAGACTGTGACTATTTAAGTATGCAGGCGAAGAGGTCTGTGTCTGGTGACTTTTCGGTTTATTCTTCAATTAGACCTGACCCCAGAAAAGCTGACTTATATAGTGGATGGACCTTGGTTAGTGGTAAGGGACTTGCAAGAAACAAGCAAGCTATTATTGAATCGATGCAGTCGCTAGTTTCTGAAACACGTTTTGACGAAGAGGATAGGCTTAAGGACTTGATCATGCAGTCGAGAGCAGATGCTGAGCAAAGTATTACCGAAAAAGGACACCAATTAGCCATTTTGACTGCTGGTCGCGACTTGTCAGGTTTTGGTGCGCTGTCTGAGTTATGGGACGGAGTGAGCTATATTAAATTCATTAAACAACTTAGTAAGTCAAATTCTACTGAGATGGGGTGCGCCGAAATTTTTGAGATATTCGAATCTATTCGTCAAAAAGTACTTGCGGGAGCGAGGGAAATCGCCTTAATTGGCGACTCACTAGTTTTATCTGATTTAGACCATGACATGTTCTCTGGCGATTTCGTTTCTGATGAACGCCGCAGTGACTTTAGTCCTTTGGATTTAGATCGGTTTGCATGCGCTGATGAAAACGCCTGGATAATAAGTTCCGCCGTTAATTTTTGTGCGAGAGTGTTCCCAGCTGTGTCATTGGATTCGCCAGATGCTCCGGCGCTATCAGTGTTGAGTCGTTACCTGCAAGATGGTTTTCTACACCAGCATATTAGAGAGCAAGGTGGAGCTTATGGAGGCGGGGCTTCGTATGATAGTGAAACCGCGACTTTTCGTTTTTATTCGTACAGAGATCCTAGATTAAGCGATACATTTCAAGATTTTAATAAGTCCATCGATTGGTTTTTAAGTGACACGAACTCTAGGCGCTTAGAAGAGTCTATTTTGGGTGCCATTAGAACGATAGATGTGCCCTCATCGCCCGCAGGGGCAGCCGAAAAGAGTTTCAATTCAGACCTGTTTGGTTACTCTAGCGATATAAAGAGAAAATTTAGGGAGGGCGTTATGGACGTAACTAAGGGCTCACTATTGGCAGTATGTGAGAAATACTTGTTGTCCAGAGAATCTAGGTTAGGAGTTTTAGCAAGCTCAGGTAATCAATCGGTACTAGAGAGAGATGGTTTTTTAGTGGGACGGCTATAAATTTTTACGTGAGGGTTAGACTGTCGCGATAGTGGATAGGCAAAATAATAAACATTTGGGTGAAGAGGCAGTAAGGGTCTTGGAGTCTTATGGAATATCGGGCGCGAAGCTTTCAGAAATCGGCGATGGGTTGATAAATCTCACGGTCGAAGTTCTAGAGGAGACTGGTAATTGTTTTATTTTGCAAAAAGTAAGTGGAATTTTTAAACCTTCGGTAAACGATAAGATTGCCGAAGTAACAGCTCATTTGAGAGAAAATGGGGTATCCTGTCCAAAAATTATTCCAACAAAAAATAATAAGAATTACCTCGAGCGGGATGGCGATGTTTGGCGTTTATATGAGTATATTCCAGGCTGCTCCAAGACCGTATTTACGTCCCCGGGAGATGCATATTCTGCCGGTAAAGCTTTGGCTCAGTTTCACGAGGGGTTAAAGAATTTTGATGTTCGATTATTAGCAAATGAGCGACCGCACATACATGATTTGCGCCTTCACTTAAATGAGCTCGAAAAAACCTTATCGCTCGGTACATCACATCGTTTGTATCCACAATGTTTTACGTTGAGCAAACGTATTAAACTTTTGGCTTCAAGGATTCCAGATTTTGATCCAGGTCCGTCGATAATAGCCCACGGTGATCCTAAGGTGTCAAATCTTTTGTTTTCGGTCGGATTAAACTCGGCAGTCTGTTTTATTGATTTAGATACAGTAGGGCTTATGCCGCATGCGCTAGAGCTAGGAGACGCGATGCGCTCGTGGTGCAACCCTTTTCCTGAAGATTCTTCTTCTTCTCTCTTTAATCTGGAACTGTATGAAGCCGCCCTCGAAGGTTATAATTTGGTTGGGTCCCCTACTGGGCTAGATGAATCTATTCTGCCTGCGACCTTGCAGATTTATGTTGAGCTGGCGAGTAGATTTTTATCGGATGTCATCCATGAATCTTACTTTGGCTGGGATGACACAAACTATGAAAGTGCGGCGTCGCACAATTTGGCAAGAGCCAGGGCTCAAGTTTTGGCTGCCGAAAGTTTAGTGATACATATTTCGAAAAATTAATTTATTAGACTGACTGAAATATTAGTTGCATTGATGGCATAGCCCAGAGACCTTTATTTATGTTAAACTGGTGAGCTTGCATGGGATATGTGCGCCTTAGTTTGTCTAGTTTATGACTATTTTTTAACGCTGTGCGGTTATTATCATTTTCCCCTATAAGAAATTTAGGCCCACTTTTTTGGAAATTCGAAGTGGAGTAACGTAATGTTTTCGTATCATTTTCTCTTGTGGGATTTGGAGAAGTGAAACCACATGTATGGAGAAAATTAAATGCCAGCAGGACTGAAGACAAAAGAAGCTAGTGATGTGGAACAGGTTCCCGCCCAGAAACTTTCAATATACCACGTGACCCGTTTAGAAAAATGTAAGCTGGACAAAACTGGTCCCACCGGCTATCGGTATGTTATTGAAGGTGGCTACGCCCCGATTACCGGTTTTAGGGCCGGTTCCAAAGATGATGTAAGTAGTCACGCGACCGCGCTTGCTAAAGAAATGAATGAGCGTCGAGGTTTGAAGGGCACTAAACACATTGTGATAGGAAAGCCTAAGAAGGCGCAAGAATCGAAGAAATAGTATATTTGAAAGTAATTTTCCTTCTACGGAGAGCATTCGCCTATTACCGCTACCGGTAAAGCACCACCAACCTCTGTGCGACTGAAAATCAGCTTTAAGCAGATGTATTGGTTTTGGTACCGGGAGGGGGAATCGAACCCCCACATCCTTTCGGATACCAGATTTTGAGTCTGGCGCGTCTACCAGTTCCGCCATCCCGGCTTGGACCTAGTGGCGAAGAAGTATAGAGAAACACAGAGGCTAGGTCGACAGGGTATTGAAAAATAATATGGGGCTCTCTTTTGGATCTAGCTGATTTTGATTATTCCTTGCCAAAGCATCTGATAGCGCAGGAGCCGTTAATTATTAGGCGTGACGCCAAGCTTCTTGCTCTGAGCGAAAAAAAAGACACTCCTTCTCATTTTAAAGTTGCCGATCTTTTTTCTTTTTTTAAGCCCGACGATTTATTAGTTCTAAACGATACCCGAGTGATTAACGCAAGACTAAAAACGAAGAAGGATACCGGAGGACGCATCGAGATTCTCATAGAGAGAGTTTTGAGCGAGAAAGTTGCTATAGTTCATATGCGCTCCAGCAGGGTGCCAAAAATTGGTTCGTGTGTAACCTTATTCGGGAATGTACATATAAGTATAACAGCTCGATTTGAAGACCTTTTCCAAATTAAAATCGTCTCACCGCACTCGTTTGAAGAACTTTTAAATACCCATGGTAAGCTGCCATTACCTCCTTATATCGAACGCGAGCCTGATGATAATGATGCCTGTCGATACCAAACCATATACTCGAGGGTACCAGGGGCGATCGCTGCACCCACGGCGGGTCTGCACATAGATCAATTATTGATAGATCAGTTGACGGCTTCTGGTATTCAAATTGGTTATGTGACCCTACACGTTGGCGCAGGAACATTTCGGCCTGTAAAATCGAGTCACATAAAGGAGCATAAAATGCACTCCGAGCGAGTCGTCGTGTCTCCCGCTACGGTGGCCGCAGTGAATAAAACACGTGAAAAAGGTGGTCGAGTTATCGGAGTTGGTACAACGGTTATGCGTGCGCTAGAAACTGCGGCTAGAGCGAGTGGCTCCATCGAAGTTTATGATGGTGAAACAGACCTATTTATAACTCCGGGATTTGAATTTCAGGTGATTGATGCTTTGATGACAAACTTCCACCTCCCTCGATCCACACTTCTTATGCTTGTGTGTGCATTTTCAGGCTTTGAAAGAGTAATGAATGCTTATCGAATCGCTGTAGAAAATAATTATCGATTTTTTAGTTATGGGGATGCTATGTGGCTAGAGAGGAAAGTTCCGAAGCGTAGTGGAGGAATATAAATTGGGGGCAAATTTTTCGCTTATCTCAACAGATAAACAAGCACGCGCTGGCTTGCTCTCAGTCAGCCATGGCGTCATTGCAACCCCTGTTTTTATGCCAGTTGGTACTTATGGCACCGTGAAGGCGATGACGGCTGAGGAATTAGTTTCTATAGGAGCACAGATTGTATTAGGAAATACATTCCACCTTATGCTTCGCCCGGGTGAAAAAGTGATCCGGAAGCATGGAGGACTTCATGATTTTATGAGTTGGCGTAAGCCTATTTTGACTGATTCCGGTGGCTATCAAGTTTTTAGCCTTGGTGATCTGAGGAAAATTAGTGAAGAGGGAGTAACTTTTAGGTCACCGATTAACGGCGATAAGATATTTTTGTCGCCCGAGAGGTCGATTGAAGTGCAAAAATGGCTGAATTCAGACATAGCAATGGTATTTGATGAATGCACACCTTATCCGGCTAATGAGGAAATGGCTCGGATTTCTATGGAGATGTCCCTTCGCTGGGCCAAGAGGAGTAAACAAGCGCATGAAGGCAGTTCAAATGCTTTATTTGGTATAGTTCAAGGCGGTATGCATGAAAATCTGCGATCAGAATCCGCTGAGAAGCTCCGACGCCTCGATTTTGATGGATATGCTATTGGAGGGCTCTCTGTTGGGGAGCCCAAAGGTGACATGTTGAGAATAATGACTCATACCGCAGCCTTACTGCCTGCGGACAAGCCAAGATATTTGATGGGAGTTGGTACACCCGAAGATTTACTCAATGCCATCGGGCAAGGGGTGGATATGTTTGACTGCGTACTACCTACAAGAAATGCCCGAAATGGTCACTTATATACTTCTCAGGGAATTGTGAGAATTAGAAATGCTGAGCATCGTAACTCTCTAGAACCTTTAGATGAGTCGTGTACTTGTAGTACGTGCCAAAATTACTCTCGAGCATATCTGCACCATCTTCAACGAAGTAATGAGATCCTTGGTGCCAGACTCAATACTTTACACAACTTATATTTTTATCAAAGTTTGATGACTGCAGCTAGAGAAGCCATTCAGGAAGGTAAATTTGAGATTTTTAAAAATTCTTTTTTACAAAAGTACAAGGATTCAAAGCAGTAACATCCTACTTAACAAATGTGGCATAATTAGTTTTTATTACCAAGAGACTAGTTAAAGGAACTGTTCTTTATGGATTTTTTTATACAAAGTGCGTTGGCTCAAAGTGGGCAGGCGGCTAACGAGCCTGGCTTAGCAAGTTTTCTTCCCTTGATAATCCTTTTTGTTGTGTTTTATTTTTTTCTTATACGACCTCAGATGAAGAAGCAGAAAGAGCATGGGAAAATGATCAAGAACTTGGCGGTTGGTGATGAAGTTGTTACCAATGGAGGAGTTCTGGGAAAGATTACCGCAGTTGATGAGTATTTTTTTAAGGTAAAGATAGCCGCGGACACCGAGGTAAAAATTCAAAAAATAGCAATTGCGCAAGTCATGCCCACGTCAACGGTAGAATAAGTCTTTAAGAAGCTAAAGGCACAGTGATATCATAATGCTAGGTTTTTTTTCAGGCTAAATTTAAGATGAATCAATATTCTATCTGGCGTTATTTGTTCATTTTAGCGATTTGCGGCCTCGGTTTTTTGTATGCGTTACCTAATTATTATGGACATGATCATGCGCTGCAGATCAATGGACTTCGTGGTAATGCGATAGATACAAGACTGCAAACTGATATCAGTTCGAAGTTAGATGATTCTGGTGTTGCATATAAGTCTCTCAAAATAGAAGGCAATAGCTTATTGCTCAGGTTCAGTGATTCTGAAAATCGACGCATCGCGCGAGACGTGATCGGCGAGATGTTTGAGGCAGGTGATTATGTTGTAGCATTTAGCTTAGCTAGCGCTATGCCGGACTGGTTGAAATCAATTGGAGGGAAGCCTTTGTCCATGGGGCTCGATTTGAGGGGCGGTGTGCATTTCTTGATGCAGGTAGATACAAATACTGTCAAAACTCAAACGGAAGAACGCTTTATTTCAGAGCTAAAAACAGCACTTCGAAAGGACAAAGTAAGGTACCGCTCTATTGCAAAAAGCTCTGAGGGTGGTCTGGAATTAGAACTAACTAATGATGAAATGAAGATCCGAGCTCAGGGAATAATAAAGGCTCAATTTCCGGAATTAACACCAGTTGAAAACGAAAGTGGCAATGCAAAAGTAAAATTGGATATTTCGGACGAGACACTTTCTGAGACTCAGAAGGCTGCGCTTCAGCAAAATTTGCAAACACTGCGAAATAGAGTCAACGAATTTGGAGTATCCGAGCCTGTTATTCAACAGCAGGGGATTGATCGAATTGTTGTTCAACTGCCTGGCGTTGAAGATACAGCGGAGGCTAAAAAGATTTTGGGTGCGACGGCGACGTTAGAGTTTCGAATGGTGGATTTGAGTGGTGACGTTGCGGCTGCGGTTAATGGCAGTATTCCGATTAAATCGAAGTTATATTATGAAAGAGATGGTACTCCTGTTCTTTTAGATAAAAGAGTAATGCTTACCGGCGAGTACATTATCGATGCGTCGTCTGGACTTGAGGCGCAGAGCGGTACGCCGGCAGTTTTCATTACCTTAAACGGTAAGGGTGCGAGAATTTTTAGTAGAGCTACAGGAGAACGAATTGGGCAGCCTATGGCTGTGGTTTACTTAGAAAGGCGCAATGGAAGACAAATAGAGGAAGTGATTAATATTGCGACTATCCAAGGTCAACTTTCTAAACGATTTCAAATTTCTGGTTTAGACACAACTGAAGAGGCCCGAACATTGGCGCTTTTATTAAGAGCCGGGGCCTTAGCTGCTCCCATAGAGATAGTTGAAGAACGTACTGTGGGCCCTAGTTTAGGTAAGGACAACATTGAGCGCGGCTTCAACTCCATGATCATTGGAATGTTTTTTGTACTAGTTTTTATGGCAATTTATTACAAAGTCTTTGGTTTAATAGCCAATATTGCGGTTATAACCAATGTCGTGATGATTGTGTCGTTACTGTCTGTACTCCAGGCGACTTTAACATTGCCTGGAATAGCGGGTATTGTCTTGACAGTAGGCATGGCTGTTGATGCAAATGTGCTGATTTTTCAGAGAATTCGAGAAGAGATAAAAAATGGTAATTCGCCTCAAATGAGCATTAGCGCGGGTTACGACAAAGCATTTTCGACGATCGCCGATGCGAATATCACCACTTTGATAGCGGCGGTCGTATTATTTAGTTTCGGTACAGGGCCTATAAAAGGTTTTGCGGTGACTTTGTCTCTTGGTATCGTCACCTCCATGTTTACCGCAATTCTCGGGACGCGAGCCTTGGTTAATTTACTGTACGGTAAAAAGAAATTACATAAGTTATCAGTCTAAGGTTAGTGCTATGAGCTCTGAAAATAAAAAAATAACCAATATTGATTTTCTGGGGAAAGCGCGTATTGCTTTATTAGTAACGTTCACGCTTCTGGTAGTTTCCGCGTCATCTTTTTTTACAAAAGGGCTAAATTTAGGGATTGATTTTACTGGTGGGACGTTAGTAGAAGTGGGTTTTAGTGAAGCGGTGGATCTATCCGAGGTGCGAGGTGCGCTAGTAGGTGCAGAGTTTCAAGGGGCCACCGCGCAGAGCTTTGGAACAGCTGAAGAGGTTTTAATCAGATTGCCCATAAGCTCGAGTGAGATGAGTGCTGAGGTTGGAGATCGAGTATTACAGTCCCTCCCAGATGCCGAGATGAGACGCGTTGAGTTTGTCGGTCCACAGGTTGGACAAGAGTTGACTGAGGATGGTTTTTTAGCCCTTTTATACGCCTTTTCCGGCATTCTAATTTATGTAATGATCCGTTTTACTTTTAAGTTTGCAGTTGGCGCTATTGCTGCAGTTATCCATGACGTTGTAATTACGGTTGGTATATTCTCGGTGACAGGAATGAGCTTCGACTTGACCGTTTTGGCTGCTGTCTTAGCGGTCATTGGTTACTCTCTTAACGATACCATTGTAGTCTATGATAGGGTGAGAGAAAATTTTAGGCGTTACAGGGATAAGGACGCTAAATCTGTTGTGAATCTTTCCCTTAATCAGACGTTGTCTAGGACTTTGGTAACATCTGGAACGACATTATTTGTTGTCACGGCACTGTTCTTTTTGGGCGGTGAGCTAATTCATGGTTTTGCGACCGCGCTCATCATTGGGATCTTAGTGGGTACGTACTCGTCTATTTATGTGGCTAGCTTGTCACTTGTAGCATTGCGAGTAAGTGGTATAGATCTGATGCCTGTGTCTAAAGAGGACGGGCAAATAGACAAACGTCCTTAATATATTAGGTCGATTTCCAGCAAGAGTTGCGATTTGAAAATCTTGGTAGATAGTGAACTAACTGACGCTAAAGATATTTTTAGTCATTTGGGGCGCGTTGAGGTTTTTGAAGGGCGGATGCTAACTCGACAGTTGGCTAAGACAGCACAAATACTTATCGTTCGATCTGTTACTACTGTCGATAGAAACCTTTTGCAGGATTCCGACATACGGTTTGTTGGCTCTGCCACGTCAGGACAAGACCATGTAGATACAGAATTTTTAGAGAACAATGACATAAAGTTTGCGTCGGCGGCAGGGACAAATGCTAAGACAGTAGCCGAGCACGTTCTATGTTGTATTGTAGAATATCTGGATGAGTCCGCGGCCACGTTAGAAGAAGTATCTGTTGGATTAGTAGGATATGGTCACGTAGGCCAGGCGGTAGGAGAACTATTGGACAGGCTGTCAGTGAAATACTGCGCTTATGATCCATTCGTAAACTCCGACTTGTATCCAATGATTTTAAGCGATTTTAATAAAGTCCTCGGCTCTGATGTAGTGAGTCTCCATGTACCCTTGACTCATAGCGGGACTCATCCTACTCATAATTTAATCGGATCTAATGTCATCTCCGAGTTGAGCACTGGAGCTCTTTTGATAAATACTGCCCGAGGAAATGTGCTGGATCAGAAGGCTCTTTTAAAGAGGTTGACGGGAGGTAATAAAATTTGGGCTGCCATTGACTGTTGGGCTGACGAGCCGGATATCGATCCAGAATTGGCTCAGGCTGTTTGGAGAGCTACCCCGCATATAGCCGGATATTCGCGAGAAGCTAAGAGGCGCGCCATATTGAGCGTGTACGAAAGTGTTTGTAAATTTTTGGGTGTGGACAGTAAGCGATTTGAATTTCCGCGTGATCTAAGATCGATTGGAAAGCTAGGCGGTGAAGCTGAGTTGAAAGATGTGTTAAATATTGTGCATCCTCTGAGGCGTCACAATGAAGAAACAAAGAAGTTATCTGAGTTAGATTGGCCACAGAAAGCTTTCGATTTTGATGACTATCGGGCGGAGTATGGCTTGAGGAACGAATTTAGTGCCTACCAGACAGTGTATTCAGATTTTGACGGTGGTATTATTAAACTCCTAGCTAGGTTGGGGTTTGTATCTAAGCCTTAGTACAGCGCTTGGAATTATGTGAAGTCTTATTAAAATGCGCGAATATACAATTGGAACTCCTTTAACTTTAAAAGCGACTAAGCTGATGCTCTTAGGTTCAGGAGAGCTAGGTCGAGAGATCGCAATTGAGTCCGTCCGATTAGGATTGGAAGTCATCGCTGTCGATAGGTATGAGAATGCCCCAGCTATGCAAGTTGCACAGCGTAGCTCAGTAATCAATATGCTAGATCCGGTATCGTTGCGGGACTTAATCTTATCTGAAAAACCTGACTTCATTGTTCCTGAAGTAGAGGCAATTGCTACGGATGTTTTGGTTGAGCTCGAGAAAGAGGGTGTTCAGGTGGTTCCCGTCGCTACCGCCACCCAGCTTACTATGGATCGAGAGGGAATTAGGACACTTGCTGCGCGAGAGTTAGGACTGCCTACCTCAGATTATATTTTTGCTAGTTCCAAGGAAGAGTGCCTTCAGGCAATAAAGAAAATTGGGATGCCGTGTTTTGTTAAGCCGGTAATGAGTTCGTCTGGGAAAGGCCAGATGAAGGTGGAAACGATTGATGATGCGGAGGCGTGTTGGCAACACGCTGTTTCAGGCGGGAGGGGAGCCACTCCGCGTGTTATAGTCGAAGGTTTGATAGATTTTGAGTATGAAATTACGTTGCTGACAGTCAAGCATCGCCGCGGGGTTGAGTTTTGTGCTCCGATAGGACACGTGCAGGTTGATGGCGACTATAGAGAGTCTTGGCAGCCTCAATCAATGAGCCCGGCGGCGTACGCGAAATCCGTAGATATTGCGACAGATATTGTAGAATCACTCGGTGGTTTCGGAGTTTTCGGAGTAGAACTATTTGTCAAGGGAGATGATGTTTGGTTTAGCGAGGTATCACCCCGTCCACATGATACTGGAATGGTGACCTTAATTTCTCAGCAATTATCTCAGTTTGCCCTACATGTAAGGGCTTTACTGGGCTGCAATATAGCACCAATAAAAAATTTAGGTCCATCGGCTTCATGTGCCATTCTAGGTCATGGAACAGGGGATGATATCTTATATTCAGGAATTAGTGACGCTTTATCCGAAACGGATGTTGATTTAAAGATTTTTGGGAAGCCTAACGTGGTCGGCGAGCGACGTCTTGGAGTAGCTCTAGGTAGAGCTGAATCTGTCACAGAAGCGCGCGAGAAGGCGAGAAGAGTCGCTCTAGAATTGATAGTTTCTATAGAGTAATTACTGTTGAAAGCCTTTGTGGTAGCATTACTTATTCTCAATGATCTGTGCCGAGTGATTTTCCAAAACCAGACGTATTTGCACGAGTTTTGAGACAGTTTTTACTTAGACTATGTCTGATAATTGGATCTATTTTTAGTTGTTTCGAGAGAAGTTTATAATGAAAAAATTACTGCGTATCTTAGTTTGTTGTTTGGCTACCGTTAGCGCCAGTTCCCTTTTAGCAGATGATAGTGCATCCGCGCTTGTTAAGAATACCACTGAGCAGGTGTTAAAAAACGTTCAACAAAATCGGGAGGAGCTAGAGGCAGATCCGGTGAAGATGCTTAACTTAGTGTCTGAGTATATTTTCCCAGCTTTTGACTTCAATATAATTTCGCAATGGGTCCTAGGTGAAGCTTGGACGAAGGCAGATGACCCAACACGGGATGTTTTTACCGACCAATTCAGAAAACTGTTAGTGAGAACTTATGCAACTGCTTTACTGCAGTTCTCCGATGAAACGATAGAATATCCCGAGGTTCCTCAAAAAGCCGGAGGCAGGACTGTAGTGGTAATGCAAAACGTTTCCGGACCGAATATCAAAACTATACCAATAGTTTACAGGCTTTACCGAAAGAGGGGTGAGTGGAAAGTATTTGACGTATCTGTTGACGGTGTAAGTTTAGTCAAAACCTATAGGGCATCTTTCGGGTCTATGATAAAAAATAAGGGCTTATTAGGACTAGTTGAAACTTTAAGTGAGAAAAACCGTCTTTTTTCTCAGTGAGTTTGTCTAAACAATAAGGATTTAAAAAAAGCTATGACTCCAGAGCAAATAAAACTAATGATTGAATCGGGTATCGAAGGGTCGGAAGCACATGTGGAAGGAGATGGATCACACTTTTTTGCTCATGTAATAAGTGATCTATTTGATGGTGTGCCTATGATTAAGCAACATAAAATGGTTTATGCGACGTTGGGTGATAGTATGGAAGAAGCAATACACGCATTTTCTATTCAAACTTATACTATAGAGGCTTGGGGAAAAGCTAAGAAATTTAAAGTCCTCTCTTGAGCTAGCATTATGGAAAAGCTCATTATCAAAGGGGGGCGGCACTTGGCTGGCGAGATAAGGGTATCTGGTGCAAAAAATTCCGCGCTACCAATCCTTGCTTCAAGCCTACTGTCAGAAGGTCCTTTACTAATAGGCAACTTGCCTCACCTGCATGATATTACTACCACCATGGAGCTTTTAGGGCAGATGGGACTAACTTTGACCGTGGGCGATAACTTAGAAGTTGAGGTTGATAGCGCCACCATTTCAAAGTTTTTAGCGCCATATGAGTTAGTAAAAACTATGCGAGCCTCTATTCTGGTGCTTGGTCCTTTATTGGCCCGCTTCGGACAGGCTGAAGTCTCTCTTCCGGGTGGCTGTGCGATAGGGACCCGGCCTGTAGACATGCATTTACAGGCGCTTACGTCCATGGGGGCTAAGATAGAAGTTGAGGGGGGGTATATTCGGGCTACAGCCTCTGGCCTCAAAGGAGCCGATATTGTTTTTGATACGGTGACTGTTACTGGTACTGAGAATTTATTGATGGCCGCCTGCCTTGCCGATGGCGTCACTACGCTAAAAAATGCCGCAAAAGAGCCGGAAGTTGTCGATCTAGCTAATTGTTTGAGAAGCATGGGGGCAATTATTTCTGGTGAGGGAACTGACGTAATTCAGATTCAAGGTGTTAAGTCTTTAACGGGAACTTCTTATAATATTTTGCCTGATCGAATCGAGACTGGAACATATCTGACAGCTGTAGCTATGACGGGTGGGCGCGTTAAGCTAAAGGATACTCGACCTGATTTATTAGGAGCTGTTCTCACCAAGTTAGAAGAGGCTGGGGCAGTCATATCGACCGGAGATGATTGGATAGAACTAGATATGGATCCAGATGATCTCAAAGCCGTCAATATTAAAACTGCTCCATATCCTGGCTTTCCCACAGATATGCAGGCTCAATTTACGGCGCTTAATTGTATTGCTGGGGGAACTGGGGCAATTCAAGAATCAGTATTTGAAAACCGCTTTATGCATGTCCAAGAGCTAAGAAGAATGGGGGCAGATGTTAGAGTAGAGGGTAATATCGTTTTTACGTCGGGGGTAGAAAAGCTGACAGGTGCCCCTTTGATGGCGACTGACTTGCGGGCATCAGCTAGCCTGGTGTTAGCGGGCTTAGTTGGATGCGGAGAAACCATAGTTGATAGAATTTATCACATTGACCGGGGTTATGAGACAATAGAAGAGAAACTTACTAACCTTGGAGCGGATATCAGGCGGGTGCCGCGATGAATTTTTCAGGTGCTATGAAGAGCTCTTTATATTGTGGTTCTTTTTACAGCCATTATTTGTTTGGGTAATTATAATTATGACTGGAAAATTATTTCAAAAGCCTGCAGAGTTGGTGTTAGCTGTATCCAAAGGTCGGATTTTTAAACAAGTATTACCGCTGTTAGAGTCCGCCGGCATTTCTATTCTAGAAGATCCTGAAGAATCCAGAAAACTTGTACTAGCAACGTCTATGGAAAGTCTGAAACTATTGATTATTCGCCCATCCGATGTCCCTACTTTTGTCGAGTATGGTGCTGCAGATTTAGGTATTACCGGAAAGGACGTTTTGTTGGAGTACGACAGCGATGATTACTATGAGTTACTAGATTTAGGTATCGCTAAATGTAGTCTCATGGTAGCAGGCATGCCTGGCACTACCATCTCTAAAAATCGATTGAAAATAGCCACCAAATATTCCCGTGTTGCTACTGACTATTTTGCCTCGCTAGGAATTCAGGCGGAGCTTATCAAACTGTATGGTTCTATGGAGTTGGCGCCATCCGTAGGATTGGCGGATTTCATTGTAGATTTAGTAGATACTGGCGATACACTAAAAGCAAATGGCTTAGTGCCATTAAATACCATCTGTGAAATTAGTTCGAGACTTATTGTAAATAAGGCGACGATGAAAACAAAGAATTCCAAGGTTAAAAATCTTATTCAGATGTTACGTGATGCAAAGTTAGCGAGTGATAAATATGGATGATTTTATTGCACGATTAGATATCAAAGACTCTGATTTTGATGCTCGCTTGTCGGTATTGCTAAAACGGGATGCTTCAGTTAATGCTTCTGTAGAGTCGACAGTGCGGGAGATTGTTGCTCAAGTTAGAGAGGGTGGGGATGCCGCACTACTGAGATATACCAATAAGCTAGATCGCCGGCAAATAGAGTCTGGCGTGCAACTGGAGCAAGTTGATTTTAGGAGTGCGTTAGGGACTGTCTTACCTGCTATCAAATCCGACTTGAAAATGGCCGCAGCCCGCATTGAAGAGTACCATAAAAGACAAACCATAGACTCGTGGGAATATCAAGATACCAGCGGGAATTTGATTGGACAACTCGTAACTCCACTGGAAAGTGTAGGCATTTACGTACCCGGAGGTAGAGCGGCTTATCCTTCGTCTGTTTTAATGAATACAATTCCAGCTAAGGTGGCTGGGGTCAAGGAGATCATCATGGTTACTCCGGCGCCGGATGGCTGTCTTGAGGAGACTGTGTTGGCGGCAGCAGCTATAGCTGGGGTGGATAAAGTTTTCTCAATTGGTGGTGCTCAAGCGATAGCTGCATTGGCTTACGGTACAGAAACTATTCCAAGAGTAGATAAGATAGTGGGGCCAGGTAACTCATATGTGGCGAGAGCTAAATCGCAAGTGTTTGGTGATGTAGGCATAGACATGGTGGCAGGCCCTTCGGAAATTTTGATTCTGTGTGATGGTGAGACTGAGCCAGACTGGATTGCTATGGATCTATTTTCTCAGGCTGAGCATGATGAGTTTGCGCAAGCGATACTCGTCTCGCCTGATCGACGGTTTCTAGATTTGGTGGCTGAACGCATAAAAGTACTTTTGAAAGACATGCCAAGACGTCAGATCATCTTAGAATCTCTAAAGAGAAATGGTGCGTTAATTGGGGTAGACTCCATGGATGAGGCTGCAGATATAGTAAATCGGATTGCGCCCGAGCACTTAGAATTGTCGGTGGCTGAACCGAGGAAATTTTTGTCTAAGATTAGACATGCTGGCTCAATATTTTTGGGTCGGCTGACTCCCGAAGCATTTGGGGATTATTGTGCGGGACCTAACCATGTTTTACCCACATCAGGGTCTGCCAGATTTTCTTCACCTCTTGGCGTCTATGACTTTCAAAAACGCACTTCTGTAATTGAGTGTTCTGAAGAGGGAGCATATGACTTGGGGCGACTATCCGAGTCTCTCGCGACGGTCGAGGGATTAGAGGCTCATGCCAGATCTGCTGCGTATCGGAGTCGGAAATTTTGAAATTAATTGAACGTATACGATATGTAGCTTCGCCTAGAATTTTAGACTTACAGCCATATAAAGTAGAGTCCTCTAAATATTTGGTGAAATTAGACGCCATGGAGAATCCTCACGAACTCCCTCTTGGCTTGCGAGAAAAATGGCTAGCATTATTAAATAAATCTGCTATGAATAGGTATCCTGATCCGGTATGCAGTGAATTAACAAGCCGGCTCCGTCAAGCTATGTCACTGGATCCCTCGGTTAATATGTTATTTGGAAATGGTTCTGACGAGATAATAAATCTGCTGTCTTTGGTTGCATCTGGCGGAGAGGGAGGCTCTGTTCTTTTCCCTGAACCTACATTTACCGTTTATCGACTTTCAGCCGAGGCGCATGGTTTGAAGGTTATAGGTGTGCCTTCTAGTAATGAGGATTTTTCATGCGATATGGAAAATATGTTAGATGTTATACGGGAGAAACAGCCAAGTTTAATATTTTTAGCGAGTCCCAATAATCCTACGGGTAATAGCGTAGGCCAAGAGTCAATTATACGACTGTGCGCTGCCGCAGATGGGTTGGTCATATTAGACGAGGCCTACTGCAAATTCGCTGCAGTTAGTCATTTGAAATTACTCAGTGATATCGATAATTTGCTCATAATGCAGACTTTTTCAAAAATTGGATTCGCTGGTATACGGTTGGGAGTTTTGTTCGGCGCTACCGACTGGATTGAGTTATTAGATCGGGTGCGTATGCCTTACAACGTAAATTCACTTACTCAGACGACCGCGGCATTTGCAATCGATCATTGGGAGCACTTTCAGTCCATTATTGATGGGATTATTGCAGAACGAGAGAGGATGATGCAGTTTATGGTTGGTTTAGAGCCCATTACAGTCTGGCCAAGTGACGGCAATTTTATATTATTTCGAACCAATTCAATGACGTCAGAGCACGTTCACGAGGAACTTCAGAATCGTGGTATTCTTATAAAAAATATGTCTGGCGTCCACCCTGCATTACTGAACTGCCTTAGGGTAACTATTGGGACAGAAGAGGAGAATGCCTTGTTTCGGGATAGGCTAATAGAAATTATAGGGCGATAGGGTGTCTCGCTCGACTGAATTTTTCGCTAGTTTTTGTCACTTTGCTGTGTTCACCGAGACTAGTTTTGATGAAATAATGCTATAATCAGTTTGAGGCTTTAAATCGTATGATAGGTTGTAAGGTAATTTGTCGTCGTAGTCTCAAAAAACTGTTTTGGCGGTAGCGCATGAGTTCGTAATATAACGGGTCTCAGCGCACACGCGCGTGACGATTAATATTTACGATCTTAGGTAAAGTAAGAAGAATATAGTTTGGGAGTAAGTAAGAGGATGACTGTAGACTCGACGGATATAGAACGGCGCCAGTTTCTAACTGGCACTGCTGCGGTGCTAGGTGGGCTTGGTGCGGGAGTTGCAGCTATCCCGTTTGTATCCACGTTTCAACCTAGTGAGAGGGCGAAGGCTATTGGTGCGCCCGTGGAAGCTAATATTGATCAGATAGAGCCGGGCCAGAGAGTTACCTACAAGTGGAGGGGAAAGCCGGTATGGATTATACGGCGAACCGAAGAGCAGTTAGCCGCGCTTGAGCAGATGCGAGATATATTAGCCGATCCAGATTCTACAAGCTCAGTGCAGCCCGAATTTGCTGAAAATAGTTGGAGGTCGCTGAATCAAGAGTATTTAGTTCTGGTAGGAATTTGTACGCATTTGGGTTGTTCGCCTAGTTTTCGACCTTTAGCGGGAGATGTCGTGATGGGGGCTGACTCTGTGGGAGGTTTCTATTGTCCCTGTCATGGCTCAAAGTTTGATCTTTCTGGTAGGGTTTACGCGGGTGTGCCAGCGCCTACTAATATGGACGTCCCTCCATATAAGTTCCTAAATGAATCTAGAATTCTTATTGGTGAACTAGCAGAGGGGGAAGGCGCGTGAGTAAGGTAGTAAAAAATCTCACTGGTCTGAGGGATTGGGTAGACGCTCGTTTTCCACTCATGCAATTGTGGAATGAACATGTCGGACAGTACTATGCTCCGAAAAACTTTAATTTTTGGTACTACTTTGGCGTCCTATCGCTGGTTGTTCTGGTTATTCAGATTGTCACGGGTATTTGGCTAGTGATGAATTATAAGCCTGATGCCGAGTTCGCTTTCGCATCAGTTGAATACATCATGCGAGATGTTGATTGGGGGTGGCTGATCCGTTATATGCACTCAACAGGTGCTTCATTTTTCTTTATTGTGATTTATTTGCATATGTTTCGCGGAATCATGTATGGCTCTTATAGGAAACCTCGAGAATTAATATGGGTACTAGGTATGTGCTTATATTTGGCACTTATGGCGGAGGCATTTTTCGGCTATCTACTGCCGTGGGGACAGATGTCCTATTGGGGTGCTCAAGTCATTATTTCGCTTTTCGGCGCAATTCCGGTAGTTGGGGAAACTCTCTCACTCTGGATTAGAGGTGATTATGTTGTCTCCGATATTACACTGAATAGATTTTTTGCTTTTCACGTTATTGCGCTGCCGTTTGCGATAGCCGGCTTGGTATTGCTGCATATCCTCGCGTTGCACCACGTGGGGTCGAATAATCCGGATGGAATAGATATAAAAGCTAATAAAGATCCAGCTGGCAAACCTTTGGATGGAATTCCCTTCCATCCGTATTACACTATCAAAGACGCGCCTGCTATTGTTGGCCTGTTGATTTTGATGTCTATCGTAATCTTTTTTGCTCCCGAAATGGGAGGGTACTTTTTAGAGCATAATAATTTTGTTCCAGCTGACCCTTTGAAAACGCCTGAGCATATAGCGCCCGTTTGGTACTTCACTCCTTTTTACTCTATCCTTCGCGCAAACACGATTAATTTTTTCATGGTGCCGGCTAAATTATGGGGAGTAATTTTTATGGGTTTAGGCACGATGGCTTTTTTCCTATTACCTTGGTTAGACAGAGGCAAAGTCAGATCGATACGCTATCGTGGGTGGATATATAAGACTGCTTTGTCGATATTTGTGGTCAGCTTTCTGATATTAGGTTATCTAGGACTGTTACCCCCAACTCCAGGTAGAACTGCGGTGGCGCAAGTATGTACCATATTGTATTTCCTTTTCTTTTTGTTAATGCCTTTTTACACAAAATGGGACAAGACGAAACCGGTACCGGAAAGGGTGACATGATTGTGAAAAAAATTGCTACTGCTATTATAAGTTATATTTTAAGCATCTCGTGTTACGCGGCTTCTGAAGTAGGAGTACCTTTACTCGATGCAGATGTGGACGTTTCAAATACCATATCACTCCAACGGGGCGCGCGTCTTTTTGTCAATTATTGCGTGAGTTGTCATTCTGCTGAGTATATGAGGTATAACCGTATGGCTGAAGACTTAGGTCTTGATCCAGAGTTAGTGAAAGATAACCTCATGTTTGCCTCTGAAAAAATAGGTGACACAATGACAATAGCTATGAGGTCGGATGATTCTGAGCAATGGTTTGGGGTAAAGCCACCCGATTTGTCGGTCATCGCTCGCTCTAAGGGTGTGAATTATTTGTATTCTTTTTTAAACGGCTTTTACCTCGACAGTGCTAGACCGACTGGTGTGAATAACCTTTATTATCCTAATACTGCGATGCCCCATGTGCTTTGGGATTTGCAAGGGTTTGCGACAAAGACTGATGATGGAGACATTTTCGTGCCAGAAGAGTCCCGTGGCGATATGACTATAATTGAATATCAGCAGGCAACGCGTGACTTAGTGACTTTTTTAGATTACTTAGGTGAGCCAGCCAAACTAGTCCGGTACAAAATTGGATTTTGGGTTATTTCATTCCTACTAGTACTTTTTGTAATTACGTGTCTTTTGCGGCGAGAGTACTGGAGGGATGTACATTAAATATTATGACTACTTTAGCGAATAGAAAATCAGTGATGACTTTGTATACTGATATAGGTGATCCCTTAGGTCATAGCGTGCGTCTAGTTCTTAAAGAAAAGGATATTAATGCGAACGTACAATTCGTGCAGGTTGGCGAACGCCCAGATGTGTTGAATGATTTAAATCCCTACGAAGCTACCTTGACTTTAGTGGATAGAGACCTTGTGCTGTACGATGCGCAAAGTATGATGGAATACTTGGATGAGCGTTATCCTCACCCTCCCCTGATGCCCGTAGATCCTGTGTCTAGAGCTAATAATAGACAATTTCGCTATCGGATTGTTAGAGACTTATACCAGCTTGTTGCTGACGTAATGGGTGATAACGAAATTGCTGCGGCTAGCGCAAAAAAACTATTGAAGGACGATTTAATGGCTATCTGTCCTGTGTTTTCGCAATACGCATATTTTATGTCGGACGAATTCTCTTTGGTAGATATTTGCTTGGCGCCTGTTTTGTGGCGGTTACCAAGTTTAGAGTTGAAGTTAGGCATGCCGGCCAAGCCATTGTTAACATACGCGGACAAAGTTTTCGAGAGGGAGGCGTTTCAGGAGAGCCTTTCTGAAGACGAGAAACAATTGCGCTCTAGTAAATAACCGCGCAATGTAAGTAGAAATATGCTGCCGATCAAACCATATATGTTGCAGGCCTGCTACGACTGGATTTGTGACAGCGGTCTAACACCACAGCTACTGGTAGATGCCAGTCTTTCCGGAGTGCAAGTACCAACCGAATATGTACAAGATAATCTAATAATTTTAAATATTAGTCCTACCGCAGTGAGAGAGCTGGATTTAATGGGCGAGCCTATTTCTTTTAGCGCACGCTTTGGTGGACATTTTAGAAGTATAATTGTGCCGTTAGATGCCGTTCAAGTTGTTTATGCCAGAGAGAGTAGACAAGGTATCGCTCTTGCCTCTTTCGATGAGGGCTTTGTGATGCCTAGTGAAGGTAATAGCCCTTCTAAAGAAGACGACGAGGGCAACTTTGAGAAAATAAAGAGAGACACACCTATTAAAGCCAAAAAGCCTAGTCTGAAGTTGGTGGATTGACTTGCTGGGCCATATTAATCTAATTTTGACGTCATTTCGTGGTCTCAAGTAGAATAACTACCGAATTCACTCC
>CAJWTO010000009.1 GCA_913047675.1 uncultured Pseudomonadota bacterium
CTATTGAATTTCTCAGAGCAAGCGTTTCGACTGTGAATGCTTCGCCATATAGCTCCGTTAGTCTTTTGTCTGCATGGCTGTCTTTATCAATAAAAGCCCGCCTCAGTTCGATATTGTTTACAAAAATATTTTTTTTCGACAGATTTTTTACGAGCTCTGTCATTGCAAGCTCGATTTTAGGACTGACCTTTAAACGAGGGGCACGCTTTGATACCAAGCTGCTTTCTATTTCTATTCCCAGTTCAGTTATGCCAATGCGTCTAGCCGCGGAAACGGGAACCACTTTAACTCCGAGCTTGTTTTCAAGCTCGGCTATGTCGATAGTTATGCCGCACGCTTCCAATCGATCTACCATGTTCAAGGCGACGATAACAGGTATTTCAGCTTCGAGTACTTGCGTAGCTAAAAATAGATTACGCCTTAAATTAGTGGCATCGACTACGATGATCACTAGATCTGGACGAGGCAGGCCTGTTATATTGCCCTCCAAAACGTCGACAGCAATTATCTCATCGGGCGATTGCGCAGTGAGAGAGTAGGTACCCGGGACGTCCACAAGAGTAACTTCAGTATGTCCAACTTTGGCAGCCCCAGAAACCTGTTCGACTGTGACTCCAGGAAAATTACTCACTTGCTGACGCAAGCCGGTTAATGAATTAAATAAGGTGCTTTTTCCAGTGTTTGGGTTACCTATCGTTACAACGACGGGCTTAGTATCTTTGTTCATATTATTGAGTCAATTAAAGTTGAATTACTACTATCTCAGCATCCGTCTTTCTCATGGATAACGCGTACCCAGCGATATCTAATTCTATAGGGTCCCCGGATGGTGCAACTCGAATAACCTTGATCTCGACACCTTCTATAATGCCAAGCTGCATGAGTCTATCTGTCATATTATTTTCATACTTAAATCCCAGCACCACACCCGACTGGCCTACCGCCAACTCACTCAGCGGAGTACTCATGACCAGTTGAACAGGGATTTAAGTTTTGAGACTGCACTACCGTCGCGTGTTACGTGTATACCAGACGCTTCTTGATCGCTGAGGGCCCATTCATCGTTGTTGGTAGTGATTAGGCATGGATTACCTTGGACCAATATGTTCACATGCGCCCCTGGAACGATCCCACGAGACGCAAGTTTCGCTAAGATTACATCTGTAGTATCAACTCGCGTAATTAAACCAGAATCGCCACTTTTTAGTTGAGATAATGTCACTTCGTAGTGCGCCCGTGTTGTCAGTACGACTGATTGTAAGCTAAATAATAATAATTCGTAACTACGATACGGAAGAAAATTGCTATTTTTACTACTCTCAGAGACTATTTTCTAGATGTTAGTCTGTAGTACGGTGATATTTCTGGGGCAAGGTCGTTCATATGAAGAGATTTGATGTGATTCCAGAATTGGGTTGTGAAAATATCACCATGTTGATTTAAAAGGATTTCTTTTAGCTCTTTGTTGAGAGCTAAAAATTTTATAAATTCTTGCGGGAATATATCGTCTGTATTAACGTGGAACCACGGCTTTCCTCGCAATTCGTCCTCATTGTTTCTTGCCTCAGGCAAAGATTTAAAATTACATGTAGTTAGAAGGCTGAGCTCATCATAGTCGTAAAAAATCACTCTTCCATGTCTGGACACCCCAAAGTTCTTTAGTAATAGATCTCCAGGGAAAATATTAGTAAGAGCTAGATCTTTTATAGCCTGTCCATAGTCCAATATGGCATTTTCTACTAATTCAGGATCTCGATCTTTTACAAATAAGTTCAGAGGAATGAGTCGTCGCTCAGAGTAAAGATGATCTATGATTAATTTCTTTCCACTGATTTGTACGCTATTCGAGCAGTCGGTTAAAAGTTCATCTAAAATATCTGCGTCAAAATGTTTAAGTTGAAACTCGATATTACGAAATTCTTGTGAATCAATGAGCCTACCTGCTCGGTCATGTTCATAGACGAATTGGTACTTGTTCTTCACTTCCGCATGATTAATCGTTTTTGGATGGCCAAAGTTATCCCGCATTACCTTGAAAACTAAGTCATATGAAGGCATCGTAAATACAAGCATTACTAGGCCACGTTCGCCATCGGCGCGTGTGAAGAGATCGTTTTTCGATACAGTTTCCAGATGATTATAAAGTGACCTTGCTCTTTCGGTTTTGCCCTGTCTCGCTCTCCCTAGAATAGTGTGCAGTTCGTCGAGCGCTTTGTGAGGTATGAGTGAGCTAACAAATTGGATCGCACCCTCTACGGGCTCTACGTCAACCATGAAATATGATCTAGTGAAACCAAAAAGTACACTTATTTCATCTACTGTATTCAGCACGGCCTCGGTTCGCACCCCCTCTGGAGAGTTGGCTAGGGCAATCACAAATGGATGGGATAAAGTCTCAGAATATACTTTCCCTACTAGAAAAGCCCTGCTTGATTGGTAGAAGACATCGGTCATAACATCGATTCGACTGAATACTTCATCGTTATTTATAGTTTCAGGGATAACTTCATTAATCTTCTCGCAAATGAAAGAAATATCATCCTCAATATCAACGTATGGAGAATTGAACGCGAAAGCCTGGAACATTTGTTTTACGGTATGCCGCATACCATCCCAGTTTAGATAACAGGAGAGCTTAGCGGGATATTTGTCGGGGACAGCTTGGGAAATTATTCCAGAAGTATCGGATACTTGCGTCGGGTCCAATCCATTTTCATGGAGTACACTGCGGTATACAGAGTTAAAAAAAGTTTTTGCAAAGCCCCCATCTGGGATATCGTCTACTCGCGACCAATATTGCTTCTTTAACGCGTCAAAGCCATGCAGTCCGTCTAGCGATGCGACATCACTTGAAGTTTTAAGAGCATTGACTGTACGTTCGACCGATTTCTCATAGAGGTCTATCCTCTCTTTAAGGTCGTCTCGGCTACCAGCCCAATCTAAGGTTTCGAATCGTTGCTTAGCTCTTTGCGTAATACGTCTAAAATTTTGATTATATTTTGCAAACTGCTCGTAGATCAGTCTTGCTTCAGTCTTGTTCAAGTTACGAAAGTTGCGTACGAATTCTCTACCAAATCAGGACGAATCATAGCGTCTACAAGTTGGAAATAAGTGCATCAGCGAACTGGCTACATTTAACTTCAGTCGCACCATCCATCATTCTGGCAAAGTCATAGGTAACTATCTTTTGATCAATAGTTTTATCCATCGCCTTAATAACGAGATCTGCAGCCTCTGTCCATCCAAGGTAACGGAGCATCATTTCTCCAGAAAGTAATAAGGAGCCGGGGTTTACTTTATCTTGGCCAGCGTACTTCGGCGCTGTACCGTGTGTGGCCTCAAAGATAGCATGTCCGGTATCGTAATTGATGTTACCTCCAGGAGCGATACCTATTCCACCTACCTGCGCGGCTAGAGCATCAGAAAGGTAATCGCCGTTTAGGTTCATCGTTGCTATTACATCAAATTCGCTAGGGCGAGTAAGTACTTGTTGCAGAGTTATATCCGCAATAGCATCTTTTACTAGTATCTTTCCCTCGGAAAGGGCTTTGCTTTGTTCTGCATTCGCAGCATCCGCACCTTGATCCGCCGCGGTGCGATCATATTGGTCCCAGGTATAGGTCGAGTTTTTAAATTCCCCTTCGGCTAGCTGATACCCCCAGTTGCGGAAAGCGCCTTCGGTATATTTCATAATATTTCCTTTATGAACGAAGGTCAGACTTTTCCTATCATTTTCTATTGCATACTTAATCGCGGCTCTAACGAGTCGTTCCGTTCCTTGTTGGGAAACTGGCTTGATTCCGATACCGGAGGTTTCTGGGAATCGGATTTTTTTGAACAGATCTGGAAAACTTTTAGAGAAAAGATCCATGAATTTTTCATTTTCGACGCTGCCGTTTTCAAACTCAATTCCAGCGTAAATGTCTTCGGTATTCTCTCGGAATATAACCATGTTTACATTTTCTGGGTTTCTAACGGGAGAAGGAACGCCATTAAACCATCTCACTGGTCTGCAACAAACATAGAGATCTAGGATCTGCCGCAGGGCTACATTAAGTGAGCTTATTCCTCCGCCTATAGGAGTAGTTAAAGGTCCTTTGATAGCGACTAGAAACTCTCGACAAGCATCTAGAGTTTGATCAGGAAGCCACGAACCGGTTTCATTGTTGGCCTTTTCTCCAGCCAGTACTTCCATCCAACGTATTTTTTTATTATCCCCATAGGCTTTTCGCACAGCTGCGTCCAGAACCTTCTGACTAGCCGGCCACACGTCTACGCCAATTCCGTCTCCTTCTATAAATGGGATGATCGGATTATCAGGAACCTCTAACACACTATTATTGATTGTAATTTTGGAACCATCGTTGGGGACATTAAAATATGCGGACACTATTCTTTCTCCATTAATCGTAATTTCGAAAAACTCATACCAAGATACTCATACACTTTGATAACCGACTCGAAAAATGACAAGCGGCGGAATTAGTATCTACACTCATTCACTATGTATTATAGTGCAAGTATATATTTTGGTAACCCTCAGTTGCAAAAGTTTTGAGTTAATGAGTTGTAAAGAGACACTTACTGTCATTATTGGCAATGGCTATTTATCCGGCTTTCTGATTCCTTTATTGATCCCTTCAGATGTCGTGGCGCTAAATCGGACCGGCTCACTTGACCCAAAGCTTAAATGTTTCAAGACGGTCAAGCAGATAAAATGTGATATTTTTTCTGAGTCATCCTTATTACGCTTAGCAGATTTAATAGGAACTCGGTCAGTAAATATATACTGTCTACTACCTCCCTCAGCCTATGGTAGTGAGGTAGGGGAAATGTCTTTAGAACCGCTTTTTAAAATACTAAGTAATTTTGATATCAATGGCTTAGTGGTCACTTCTAGTACAGCGGTATACGGTGACGAGGAGAGAGAGGTGTCTCGCTCAAGTTGTGTAGATACTAGAACGGAGAGGGCTTCATCTCTTTTGCAGATTGAAAATGTCTGGCGTTCTTTTTACTCCGCAACTCGAGTGGTTAGGCTCGCTGGCCTCTATGGCCCGGGGCGAATTATTGGGAGAACCACGGTTCAATCTAAAGAGTACATCCGTGGCTCCGGCTCTGCTTGGTTAAATTTGGTACGCATAGAAGATGCTGCGTTAGCGGTCCATGCGACTATGTTGAGCGAGTCTCCAGAAAAAATTTTCCTTATAAGCGACGGGAATCCTATAATGCGGAGTGACTATTACGACTACTTGCATAGCCTCACCAACGAATCAGAAAACGCCGGAAGAACTCCTGTCTTTGAACAAAATAGTACCGGTGGCAAGAGATGTAATTCTCTAGATAGCTGGCAATGTATAGACCGTATGCCAAGCTTCCCAGACTACAAGACTAGTTTGTATGGCCTCATGAAACAGCAAACCATTAACATCGAACGAGTAGATGGAGACGCCTAAATTGGATAGGCTTCGTGCTTTCGCAAGGGTAATGACGTGCTCCTTAATTTATAGCTGTTTTACCTCCGCCTTCGCAGATACTGCCGCGGTTCAGATCCAATTTTCAGGCTCTACTAATTCTGTTTTTGTCGCGGAGATAGCATCGGATGACGAGTCTCGAGCCAAGGGGTTGATGCATAGAACTCATCTCCCAGATTGCAGCGGGATGTGGTTTGACTTTGGGAATCCAAAAGTTGTCGCGATGTGGATGAGAGACACTTTTATTCCTTTAGATATTATTTTTGTTGGAAGTGACTTCCGAGTCCTCTCTATTTTTCAAAATGCGGATCCATTGTCTGACTCATTGATAAAGTCGCCACAAGCCACTCAATATGTGTTAGAAATTAACGCTGGAGAAGCTGTTCAAAATAATCTAGCGGTTGGCCAACAGGTAACCACTGGACCTCGAGGACACCTAGCTAGTCTCACATCACGGTTGAAATGTAGCCCAACTGAGTTTTAGTTACGGGTACGACTTTTCTGTTTGAACCATTCGGGGACTCGTGGATTTTGCACCACATCGTAGTCGTCGTATGGCTTTATATCTAAAACAGGTGTGCCATCGAATGCGTCTAGTCCTTTTACGGTAATTTCATTGCTTTCAGTCGATAATAGTTGTACCACCGCAAGGCCTAAAGAGTTAGGATGATTTCTTCCACGAAGGGCAAAAGCGCCAACTTTGTCGAAAGCTGTATCACCGCGAGGATGAGTCACTAGTGGTAAATCTGTAACTCGATCCATCCAGAATATCACCATGAGGTGAGAATAAGCCTCTATACCGACTAAGCCTTCCCGGTATGGGGCGAATACTCTAATTGTGGTGATCATATCTTTACGATTCTTCGCAACGTGTGCGTCAGGTGTGTCAGTATGGCACACTGCGATTTGGTGCAGCGAAACGGCATTAGATTTCATCGGCTTTGCGTCCCATAAATCGCCAGATACTGCTCAGCAGCGTATTAGTCATCCTAGAACGGTGATAAAAAATGGTGTCCAGGAAGCAATGAGCAGGATGTAGACAATTGCTTCGAGCTTTAGGATACGTTTTAAGCGCCTTTTTTCGGCAGGTTCGGCATTCGTTATGAAGATCCTCGTCATTGTCATCTCCAACGGCAATGCGAATGCTAGCATCATCATAATTGAAGGTGCGAGGACCGAAGGAACTATTCTCCAGTCATGCATATATGTGGTGCCATCGGCAAAAACCGACAGCATTATAACTAATAGAGTTATAGCGAGTAATCCAAGTCGGAGAGTCCCAAAATCAGTTAATTTCATCATTATTTTGCTGCTCAATTGTGGCCAATCAGGCTTATTTTTAAAAACCGTATAAAAAACAGTTAGTTATAGAGGCAAAATGGCCTTCAATGTAGTTGCTGTAGTCATGGTAGTAGCGTATCATCTCTATTGTCTAAAAGGGAGTTAAGTTAAACGATAGTTTACAGCACAGCGACCTCTTACCCAAGATGTAGTGGTGTTAAGACTATCATCCACAACATATACCCTTACTAATAGGGGGGAGAATATTAAATGTTAGATACAGCTAAAAGATTTTTACGGGAAGTAGTTGATATTGGTTTACTGTTGATCGCTGTAGCGGTCATACTGCAGGTCATATTTGGATCTGCGGTGCCCTTCGTGGGAGGAGATATAGTAGCCAATCTGCTAGGTATAGTGACTACACTTGGTGATGGCGGACTAGTCGGTTTGATTGCTGTAGGGATTATTCTCTATCTGATCAACAAAAATTCCTAGAAGCCATCCTTGACGACATGAGAGCCCCTGTTATTCAGGGGCTTTTTTTTGGGCGACAAGTCGTGCGCTCATTTTAGGATTAACTGATGAAAGATAGTTACTCGAAATTCTCGTCGCGGTTTTTGGGCGAGACGGGAACAAAACTCCTGATGGATGATCTAGGCGAGGTCTCCACTAATCCGAGGTATATCAATCTTGGAGGAGGAAACCCTGCCCTAATTCCCGAGATGACGCGTCTCTTCCGAGAGTCAATACTTGAATTGGTCGATAGTGGAGAATTCGATAAGTTGATTTCTACCTACGAAAGTCCGCAGGGGAATGATTTGTTTATACGTTCTGTGCAGGAGTTTCTTGCAGACACGCTCGGATGGGATGTTAACGAAAGTAACATCGTTGTTACAAATGGGAGCCAGTCGAGCTTCTTTACGTTATTCAATCTTTTTGCGGGACTCTGCGTGGACGGAGTGAACAGAAGCATCCTACTTCCCATGACGCCGGAGTATATCAGCTACGGCGATCTTTTAGCCGGTGAAGATAGCCTTGTTTGTCATTTGCCCACAATAAATGATATCGATGACACTTTCTTCAAGTACAGTATAAATTTTGAAGATTTAAGGATCTCGTCAGAGATTGGAGCTATGTGCGTTAGCCGACCGTCAAATCCCTCAGGAAACGTTATTACGGACTGTGAGATGAGCAAACTAATTGAACTGGCTGAAAATCACGAGATTCCGTTGATTATTGACAGCGCTTACGGCCAGCCCTTCCCAGAAATTTTATTTAAAGATGTGTCACTACCGTTTTCTAAAGGAGCGATATACTGCTTTAGTCTCTCAAAACTCGGTCTCGCCGGTCTGAGAACAGGCATTGTTGTCGCTGAAAAACCAATAATAGACGCTATAAAGAGTATCAATGCGGTCACTAGTCTGTCAGTCAATGCAGTCGGTTCATTGTTAACTTTAAAGCTGATTACATCGCGCACAATTACGACTTTATCGCGGGATGTTGTGAAACCATTTTATCAAGCTCATCTAGCAGCAACGCTAGAGTTATGCGGACAATATTTTAGAGATTTAGACGTGCGGATTCATAGACCTGATGGAGCCTTCTTTTTGTGGCTATGGATCCCAGATCTTCCCATCACATCAGGGGAATTGTATCAGCGAATAAAAGCGCGGGGGGTGTTAGTCATACCAGGGAACTATTTTTTTCCGGGAGTATCAGATTCATGGGAGCATAAAAACCAATGCCTGCGACTATCGTATGCTCAAGATGTAGAATCTATTGAAAGAGGACTGAAAATAATCAGTCAAGAGATCCGCGCTGTGTTGAGGCGCTAAACATAGAAATGCACATTTTTACCTCCGAGGAGTTTTCAGTGCCTCTTCCTCAGCAGCATCGTTTCCCTATGCAGAAATATCACATTTTGCGATCGTTGGTTGAGGAGAATTTGCTTGGGAGAGTCACTTTAGAATCTGCGAAACTGGCGAGTCTCAGCGATCTAGAGTTAGGACATAGCAAAGAGTATGTTGGAAAAATTTTGACCGGCAGTCTTACGAGGCGAGAAGTACAAAAAATGGGCTTTCCCTGGTCTGATAATTTAGTGTCCAGAGCGCGACAATCTGTTGGGGCTACACTGGCTGCAACACAATTTGCCAAAAAAGAGACTGTTTCGATCAGTCTAGCTGGAGGTACTCATCACGCTAGGTACGAACAAGCTTCAGGATTTTGCTTATTTAATGATGTTGCAATAGCGACAATCCGTGAGCTTGAAACAAACAGTAATTCTAGAGTTCTGGTTATAGATTGTGATGTACATCAAGGTGATGGCACGTCAGAGATCCTTCTTGACTACGGGCGAGCCTATACATTATCGATCCATTCCGCTCGCAACTTTCCGCATAAGAAAGCCAATAGTGACTGCGACATAGAACTGCCAGACGGGACAGAAGACGTCGAATATTTAGAAAAACTAAGTAATGGACTACGGAAGGTGAAAGAAGCGTTTGACCCATCCTTAGTATTTTTTAATGCGGGCGTAGATGTTCATGAAAACGACCGACTGGGTAGGCTTAAATTAAGTACAGAGGGTCTTCGCCAGCGAGACGCTATGGTCTACGATTTTGCCCGCGGTTGTTTGGCCAGTTTGGTCGCAGTAATGGGAGGAGGGTACAGTTCTTGTGCGACTCAGATCGCTGAGCTACATTATCAAACAGTGGCGGAAGCCTATCGGAGCTGGAAGTCAGTGAATATGGATAGTGAGAAGCTAGCGAAATAAATTTAATATGGATCTGACGCTAGGCTTTATTAGTCTCTCAAACGCGCTTTTCTTCCGTCCAGCTTTAATTTTATAAACGTCATGTGATAACACTCGCTGCATGATAACCTCATCGCTAGTAGCGATATCATCAACTAGGCCGAGTTCTCGTGCTTTAGTAGCAAACCAATGCTCTCCCGTGGCTATCCTATCAATATCAAGATTAGGACGAAACTTGATGACGAAATCTTTAAAAAGTTCGTGCGCTTCATCAATCTCCGATTGAAACTTAGTTCTACCCTCAAGAGTATTTTCTCCAAACATCGTCAGAGTGCGCTTATGTTCGCCTGCAGTGATCTGTTCATACTCTATATTCTTTTCTTTAAGTACTTTGTTAAAATTCGGGATTTGGGCGATTACACCGATAGAGCCAACAATAGCGAATGGCGCCGCGGACAACTTGTCGGCCACGCATGCCATCATGTAGCCGCCGCTCGCAGCAATACTATCGACACAAACCGTAAGCGTTATACCTTTATCACGTATTCTACTCAATTGAGATGCTGCTAGACCGTAGCCGTGGATAGTGCCGCCCGCACTGTTCAATATCACAATCACCTCATCATCAATTGATGCGACAAGTAGTATGGCAGTAATTTCCCGTCTTAACTGCTCCACTTGACTGGCCTTGATATCGCCTTCAAATTCGCAGATAAATACACGTTTTTGTTGCGTCGATTTGAATTTTTTTTTCCGAGAATTTTTGAGCTTTTTACGGTGTTTTGTTAACTCTTTCTTATCGGATAACACTGTCTCAAACGCGAGCTGAGAGTCTTCAAAGTTTGCGTTTATATGTTCTATAGTGATTCTATTGCCTTCGTTTTTATCACCACTTTTCCCTCTTATTATTAAAATGATCGGTAAAAAGAGTAGCAGAACAATTGTAAGTGTCTGGAGGGCAAAATAACTATAGTTCATCAAGTATTCAATCATTGGTTTGCCTTATGTTTTACCAGATATAACACGTTTAAAAGAAGAAAAGTTTCACAATAAGCGCTACAATAAAAATTCTAAACAGGGTCCTCACAGTTTGTTCCCCTTTTGAAATAGACAGCCTGGCGGAGAGCCAACTGCCGACCACAGATCCCGACGCCAATGTGAGCCCTGCTAACCAAAAGATTTGATTATGGATGTAGAAAATTCCTAGGCTACATAGCGATGCGGGTATTATCATCCGCATTTTATGCACGTTAGTTTGCAGAATATTTAATTTTCCGATTCCCAAGAGGGCGGCCATTATCAGAAATCCGATCCCTATATGAATTACACCGCCGTAAAAACCAATAATAATTATTGCAATATATGTTAACGCTGGGTTTGATAACTTACCATCAGCTTGTTCAGGACCGTCGTGTTTGGCAAGCTTATTTTCGAGTTCTGTGGCCACCAGAACTAAGAGCATTACCGCGCCGAGTAATCGATTGAACCAAGCGCCGTCGATTTGTGTTCCCCAAATCGCACCTAAGATGCTTCCGGGAACGAGACAGAGCGAGAGAAGGATACTTTCACGAAAGTTTTTGGCCCCAGATTTTAAGAATGCTATCGACGCGGTTAGCGACTGGATGACGATACTAATTCTATTAGTACCATTAGCAGCCGGCCCTTCAAATCCTAGGAAAAGAAGTGCGGGTACGGATAACAGCGACCCGCCCCCAGCTATGACATTAATAAAACCTGCTGCTGCACCGGCGATAGCGAGCAAACAGTATTCGTAGGCTAGCATTTAAAGTCCTAAAGGTTTTGATTTGTTGAAGTTGGATTGTATACGAAGTTAGTGTGTGTGGGCATATGTGAGTGCCGAATTTGATTTTAGGAAACTTTTTCGAACAACGAGTACAATAAAGATATGGAAATTTTTGTTAAATTTGATTTTGCTGCGTCTCGTAGACTCACTAAACTCCCAGAGGCTCACCCGTGTAGCCGGGTACACGGACACACATTTGAAGTGCAAATAACTTTAGTTGGAGAGGTAGATCCAAGTACGGGATTTATGGTTGATTTCTCTTTTGTTGAGCAGAAACTAGATGACGTTAAAGCGGTTGTCGATCACCGATACTTAAATGATATTAATGGCTTGGAGAACCCCACGACTGAAATCTTAGCGCAATGGCTATGGCAATATTTGTCCCGTGATCTGTCAACTTTAACAACGATCAGTGTTCAGGAACATTATTCTCGAGGAGTGACTTATAGGGGCGACTAAGGCGGAATGCTACTTAATTAGGCATTGGATGCCAGCCTGCGTCGGCCCATAATTGACCACTGACTGCTGAGTTTCTTATTAAAAACGATATAGCATCTGCTATCTCTTCCGGTCGGATTAGACGCTTGATTTGGGTTGCAGGAATTATTTCTGAATCGATATATTCGTTACCTAGCGCTCTGACCATTGGCGTATCGGTAAACCCCGGGTGTAGGACTGCACACCGAATACCGTAGAATATGGCTTCTTTCATTAAGGTTGAAGCCGCGCCTTCCAGTCCAACTTTTGTAGAAGCGTAAGCAATTTGACCCTTGTTGCCTTGCGACGATACTGAGCCAATAAATATTACTACTCCTTGCGTCCCCTCGTTAGGGGTCCATTTTTTTAATCCTCTGCTAAAGCGACTCTCAGCGAGTTGGGCAACCATTTCTAGTGCCCAATAGGTTGGGGCTATTAAGTTCACCTCAACTACTTGGCGAAAATTTTCAATTGGGTAAATATTCGCGGTGCCTTTTTCCTTATTTAGCTTTACAGCTAAGGCGTCTCTAGTTATCCCAGCGGCAGGAACACAGATGTTTACCGCGCCATAATTCTCTCGCATATGATTAAATACATGTTTTCTAAAATCATGATCTGTCGCATCGCCTTGGAAAGGAATCGCTATTGTGTTTCCTCTCATCCTATTTAGCTCTTTCGCTAGCTCCACTATCCCATCGGATAAATCGACTAGCGCGATCGCCGCAATTTTATGTTTCTGGAGCTCAATTGCCGCAGCCCGACCAATGCCGCTGGCAGCGCCTGTAATAATTCCTATTTTACCTTCAATGTCCACCAATCACCCTATTTTGTTTCAAACTCAGACCGGCATTATAGTCTTAAGATTGTGCAGTGCAACGTAAATTAACAGTCGCTAGTTTTCCGACCCCATGACTTCCACCGGGCGTACTGATGAAGCCCGATAGGCGGGATAGAGAGATGCGATAATGGTGAGGAGCAAACATGACAGAAAAATTACCGCGACATCTGATACCCGTATCCAGGTAGGTAGGTGGTCTATCAGGTAAACGTCTGGGTTTATTAACTGCCGACCTAAGAGGGCGCCAAGTATCTCAACTATGCTATTTGCATGTAAGGAAAGCAGTAGCCCGAGAAAGACTCCAAGAAATGCTCCCAGGAGACCAATAATTATTCCGTGTAGTAAGAATACTAGAGCTACTCGTAATTTGGTTGCACCCAAGCTTTTTAGAATACCGATAGCCCCTGCTTTTTTATGCACCGTGAGAAGAACATTGCTAGCGATACTGAATGACGAAATAGCTACTATCAGCATAAGGACCACAAATAGAATTCGTTTTTGTGATTGGATTGCCTGAAAGAATTGGTAGTTGTACTCAGTCCAATCGATGATAGAGAGGTCGGCAGATATAGATTGAGTGATTTGTCGCAGGATATCTGGAGCATTTTCAGCCGAGACTAATTTTACTCGGAAGCCTGAGATACCTTCTTTCGTTAAGAACAACCTTTGCGCCGTATATAAGCTGGTCATTAGAATGCGATTATCGTAATCCGCCATCCCAGTATCGATCAATCCTATTACTTGGAGCTTTTTAAATGCGGGCGATATAAAATTACCGCGCTCATCCCATCGAGGAATCATAATGGATAAGTCGTCTCCGATAGAAAGCTGCAGGTCTGAAGCGAGTCCCTCTCCGATTAACACCGTATCCTCTCTATTATTAAGCGATTTGTACGCTCCGTTTCGTGAGAATTTTTCGATATTTGTAACGCGGTCCTCTAAGTTGGGAATGATACCTTCCACCATCACGCTTTTAATTTTTCCGTTTGTGTTTACCATTGCCCCTTGACTAATGAAGGGTGAGGTTGCTCGAATCATCTTAGTTTTATCAATCTGCGTCTGAACTGATTCCCAGTTGTCTAGGTTACCTGTTCGATCAAATAGAATTCCGTGAGAGCTGATACCAATTGCGTAACGACGCACTTCTTTTTCAAAGCCATTCATAGTTGACATCACGACAATTAGCGCGGCAACACCGAGCACTACACCAGAAATAGACATTAAAACGGTGAGAGAGACGAGGCCTTTTTTGTCCGGCCGAAGTAGGCCTATTGCGATGAATACTACCGACTGAGCATTGCTATTCATATTGACCGTTCTTTACGACTACCTCGACGCATAGCGTTCTAAAGTTTCGAGGGGTACTAAGTCTAAGACGGATTGATCAGTAGCCTCTAAATCTACGGTCACCATCAATCCCGCGTTTTTGGCCTCGATCCAGCGAGATAGACAAACACACCAGCGGTCACCAGGCAGCAATCCAGGGAAGCCAATTTGCAATTGGGGAGTGATGAGATCATTTCCACTTGCCTTTGAAAATAGTAAGAATTCTTCAGTCATTTCAACGCAGATGGTGTGTTCACCAAAGTCTTCGTCGCAGGCCTGGCAGCAGCCGTTTCTTAGGAATCCTGTAAGTGGATCGCTAGAGCATTTTTGAAGGGGCATCCCATAAATATTTAACATATTACCCTCTGATCGAGCTTAAATTTGGTAACGCGATTATAGTCTATTTTTGAGGTATCATGTTTTACGATAACAAAATGCGCTTAAGCCTCGTAGAGGGGTCTGCGAATTTCAAATAAATATGACTATTATGAGGGATCTTTTGTGCCTAACGTACATTCAATTTCTAAATTTATTCCTAGTGAAACATTACCGGGTAGAGCCGATAAAATGAGATTAAACCCGCGACATCAGGTGCTAGACACGGATATATTACCCCCTTTCCCTAAAGCGATGTCCCTCATTTTATTTGGCATGGGTTGTTTTTGGGGAGTGGAAAGGAAATTTTGGCTACTGCCGGGAATACATACTACCTCTGTCGGGTATGCAGGCGGCGTGACTCCCAATCCTACTTATCAGGAAGTTTGCAGCGGACTAACTGGTCATACCGAAGTGGTGTGTGTGGTATACGATTCGAGTTCAGTATCTCATCATGAGTTGTTGAATATATTTTGGGAATGTCACGACCCCACACAAGGAATGAGACAAGGCAATGACAGAGGGTCTCAATACCGCTCAGCTATATATTGTGAAACTGAGGAGCAAGTCATTGCGGCATCCGATAGTAGGAACGATTACCAGGTTCGTTTGACTAGCGAGGGTTTTCCCACTATTACTACTGAAATATTGATCAATCAATCATATTATTATGCTGAGGAATATCATCAGCAATACTTAAAGAAGAATCCTAACGGTTACTGCGCTATGCAGGGCACTGGAGTCACCGTGCGCTCTGGAGATGACAGTTTGTGAATCAATCTTGGGATCCTAAATTATACTCTCGAGATGCTGCCTTTGTTTCTAATTACGGGACCGATCTTTTATCTATGCTTGACCCTGCAGAGGGACGAAGTCTTCTCGATTTAGGCTGCGGAGAGGGAGCGCTAACCGAAAAATTATTGTCGCTTGGTTGGAATGTTACCGGCGTTGACTCTAGTGAAGAGCAAGTGCGCGCTGCCTTAATGAGGGGCATCAGTGCAAAAGTAATGGATGGGGAGCATCTAAAATTTGACGAAACTTTTGATTATGTTTTTAGCAATGCGGCTTTGCACTGGATGAAAAAACCTAAAAAAGTGTTGGACGGTGTTTGGAACGCTTTGAAGGCCGGAGGAAGCTTTGTTGGAGAAATGGGGGCGTGTGGGAACGTTGAAAGCGTAGTTCGCATAGCTAGTAATATTCTTATGGAAAAAGGATTTGATCCGAAAGAATTTAACCCATGGTACTTCCCCTCAGAAGACGAATATTCTGAGTTACTCATAGCTAGAGGGTTTAGCATCGAGAGTATCCAAACATTCAGGCGCCCAACTGAGCTTCCTGGAGACATCCTTGACTGGTTGACTATCTTTGCCCAGAGTTTTACATCCCCATTAAAAAATAGTCACAAGAAACAATTTTATTGTGAAATGAGGGAACGACTTAAAGGCCAGCTACTTTCAGACGAGGGAAAGTGGATCGTTGATTACGTTCGACTTCGTTTTAAGGCTTTTCGTTTAGTTTAGATTTTGAGGGTAAGGACATGACTAACAGTAGGATATCTTGGGTGCAGAAAAAGTATGCAGAGGGAGTGGTCGTTAATGCGAAGATGAGCGGAGATAAGACATTAAATTTGGTTGATCAATCCATACTAGAAACGATGACCTGTGAACTTAAAAAAATCTTGGAGATTGACAATCTAAGATGCGTGTTTTTGTCTGGTTCCTCTGAGAAAGCGTTTATAGGGGGTGCAAACCTTAAATCATTAAATGCGCTAGAGGTCGCTACGGCCGAAAAATTCATCAGTTCGATTCATCATTTTTGCGAAACTATTCTACATGCACGGGTGCCAGTCATCGCGGTCCTAAAGGGGTATTGTCTAGGAGCGGGATTGGAAATTGCCGCGTCTTGTGATTTTAGGATAGGAGACTCGTCCGTTTTTTGCGGTATGCCCGAGGTTCGAGTGGGCGTCCCGTCTGTTGTAGAAGCGGTATTACTTCCAGAATTGGTCGGTTGGGGTAAGGCGAGGGAGTTGATGCTTCGAGGTAATATCATTGATGCGAAGGAGTGTCAGAGAATAGGTTTAATTGAACACTTAGAAGATGGTGAGAAGTTGGATGTACTTTTGAACGAGATCACAGCGGACATCTTAAGTGGTGGTCCCAAGGCGATCGCGAGTCAAAAACTGCTTTTTAGAGATTGGAAGGGCTCACAATATGGCAATGCGATTAGATCAGGTGTGGATGCATTTGTTAAAGCATACGAGACTGAGGAGCCTAAAATAAAAATCAATAATTTCTTTAATAACTAGAGTCAAGTTCTCACTTGTAGCTTTAATGCATTGTTAGTTTAGGTTTTGATTGAACATACCAATCGCTCAAAATTTTGGCGGTTTCATTGAGTAGGATATCAAACTCAACTTCATCAGGATCGTCTGACGAGTTATCGGAATCTTCCTCTTTGGCCGCGCTAATATATGGTGGAAGTAGTTCTCGTCCCTGGGCCTTTCGGATTTTGTTTTCTAGTACACGCTGAGATCTTCGATTGACGTCGTATTCGTTTTTACGGCGTTCTTCCATAAGAGACAAAGTACTCTTGCTGTTAGCTGTGTCTACCAACTCATTTATCTCAACCAATGCCTGAAAGGCATCGTTTTCGGCAGTCCTTTTCTTATGACTTCTTATTACTTCGTTCAAATCCAAAGCCTGGTCGCTATAATATTTGTATTTTGCAGCTTTGATTTTAGCCCAAGGTAGGGCGTTTTCTAACGAGCGCTCCCCGCGCTCATCACCGGTTGCAGAAATCTGGAATACAATGTCAGGTATTACTCCTCGGTGCTGTGTGCTTTCACCATTCACTCTGAAAAATTGGGCTATGGTAGTTTTAAGCTCTCCCAATTTCCCTTTCATTGATTGGTCAAATCTGTTTAGGTCGATCAAATTTTGCACTGTGCCCTTACCAAAGGTGGGCTCCCCAACGACAATGCCGCGGTTATAATCTTGAATCGCACCTGCGAATATTTCAGAAGCTGACGCACTATTGCCGTCGACGAGCACTACTAATGGGCCATCGTAGGAAACACCCTTGTCTTTATCGAATTCGAGCGAAACTCGACCAGTGGTATCCTTCACTTGTACAACTGGACCTGAATCTATAAACAATCCGGTTAATTGGGTTGCTTCTGAAAGTGAACCCCCACCGTTTGCTCGTAAATCGATTATTAGACCGATTATATCTTCGCTTACTAATTCACCAATTAGTCGTGTCACGTCTTTTGTAGTACTTCTATAGTCACTATTGCCTTTCTTCTTACCATCAAAATCTAAATAAAAAGTAGGAATTGTGATCACACCGACCGAATGATTTTTACCGGGAGTCTCGACATTTAATACTGCTTTTTTGGCCGCTTGGTCTTCAAGCTTTATTGTATTTCGCACGATAGAGACAACTTGGGTTGGACTACCGACTGGTAGACCTTTTTTCAATACTTCTAGTCGAACAGTCGTTCCTTTAGGTCCGCGTATTAAATCCACCACATTGTCCAAGCGCCATCCCACAACATCCAGTATTGGCTCCTCACCTTGGCCAATTCCAACAATTCTATCTTCGGCATCGACTTCACCAGTCAGATCCGCCGGTCCGCCTGACACAACTTCTTTGATCAGCGTCATATCGTCTTCACTTTGCAGTATCGCGCCAATACCTTCCAGTGAAAGACTCATCCGAATTCTGAAATTCTCTGAGGTCCTTTGCGAAAAATATGAACTATGAGGATCGATGCTCATTGTGTACGCGTTTAAGATACCTTGAAAAATATCGTCACTATTAAGTTGTTGAGCCCGTCGAAGTAAACCAGAATAACGCTCAGATAGGGTATCAACGATAGTACCCTCATCTTTACCAGCTAATTTCAAGGACAAGAAGTCGTTTTTTACTCGCCGCTTCCAAACTTCTTTCAGTTCAGCGATATCATTTGCCCAGTCGCTATCATCTCTATCTAGGATAATTGATTCTTCAATAGCGAAGTTAAAATCGTTCTTCAGCTCTTCAAGGGAATATTCCACACGTTCTTCGAGCCGTTGTCTGAACTTCTTAAAAATAGAGAACAAAGGCTCCACATTAGATTTCTTTAAGTAGTCGTCTATTTTGTCGGCGTGTCTTTCAAAACGTTTTACATCAGTGCTAACGAAATGTAGCTTTTGAGGGTCAAGCATATCTAGATATTGTCCAAGTATGGTTTTTGACAGCTCATTATCTAGAGGGGTTTTAGTATAGTGATAATTATATAAAACATGAGTCACTATCTTTGCCGCGCGTTGGTGTTCGGGAAAAGGCACTAGTTCCTCATGCGGTACGAGCGGGACTGCCGCGTGAGCACTGCTGAGAACCATAGACTGAAAAAGTACTGAGTACAGAAAAATAAGGACTTTAGACATTTTAAATAAATTCGATCTCTTTAAATTATTGCATTTAGCATTGGGGGTAAGTCTTGAACCTTCAAGTCTAGCCTATTAGCGGCAGTTTGGCTTGTTTGAATTCAAACAAAAAATATTGGGCCAAATTACTGCTAGAATAATGAGATTGGTGCGCATGTGACGAAATCTGGGAAACGACTGATTACTAAAAATATTAAAATCTATAGTATAACTACCTTGGATCAATTGAAGGAATGGTGTGAGAGCGCTTCGAGCAGTGATTTCCTGTCTATCGATACAGAATTTAAATGGGAAAAGACCTATTTGCCGCAATTATGTTTGATACAATTAGCGATCCCTGAATCAGTGGCCCTTATCGATACCTTGTCAATGACGGAACTAGAACCGTTGTCCTTGTTATTGGCCAATTCCGAGCGATTGAATCTCTTTCATGCAGCACAGCAAGATCTAGAAGTTTTCGAGCTATCTGGCTTCGAAAAATTTTCCAATCTATTCGACTGCCAAATTGCCGCCGCATTGATTGGTCTGGATGAACAGATCGGATATGGAGCGTTAGTTTCGAAATTATTAGATATTGATTTAGATAAATCACAAACACGTTCGGACTGGACGATACGACCATTATCTGCTGCCCAAACGGATTATGCTGTCAACGATGTCCGGTATTTGAAAGAATTATATGAATTAATGAAACACGAGTTGACGAACTTAAATCGATATCATTGGCTACAGGAAGACTGCAAGCGACTACATTCTGCAGTGAGTCTTCAGCATCGGTGTATTATGGCTTGGAGGAAAGTAAAGGGGGTCACTAGCCTGCGAGATGAACACTTAAGGAATTTAGGTTCATTGGCGAACTGGCGAGAGCGACTAGCCCAAGAGAAAAATCTTCCGAGAGGTTGGGTGTTAAAAGACTCACAGCTTATCGAGTTAGCTAGTAATAAGCCGTCTGATTTATCTCGACTGGCGAAATTACTACCTGGGCGAGAGGCATTTTTGCGCCAACACGGGTCCTCGTTAATTGGCGCAATGGAGGCCGAGGCGACAATTGACTGGTCTGATCTGAGCAGACCTGCTGCTCTCAGCCCCGAAGAACGAAAATGGATCAAGTCTAAGAAAATCGTGATTAAGGAGAGGGCAAAAGAATTAAATTTGATCCCAAGCATTCTCTGCTCTAGTAGTGACTTGACCTCTATAGCGCGAGGGGAGATCCCTGCTCGGTTAAGTTCAGGCTGGCGAACACAATTTTTGAGTGAAGTGTTAGATTGAGTTGGTGATAGCCAGTAGTAATATATTAGACCGTGGATCGTTGAATATAGACTGGCGTTACGGAATCAAGATTCTTGAGGGTGTTTTCGCACCATGAGATCAATTTTTTTTCAAGGTTTTCCTCATAGGCTATCTGTCCGTTTGTAAGGCTCAGACCATTTATTAATAACGGTTCGTCAGGGTAAAGTCGCTTCATATTTTTGTGGAAAATTTTTGGTAGTCGGAATGAACCAAGTGTGATGGAATGAATGGAACGGCTACCAAGCGCAGCATAGATTTGATGGAAAAATTGTTTGTAAACGGTGTAAAAGTCGTCAACAAAAATAATGGGATCGAATCTGAGGGCAATATTCCATCCTGCGTCTCTGAGACTACTTATGGCTGCTAGCCTTGCATTTAATGATGGTGTTTTTGCCTCATATTTACCGACAATTTCGTTTGGACTAAGACTAAATGCGCAAATGATGTTAGGAAGAGGCTCCATAGTAAGTAAGTTGCGTATTTGAGTGCTTTTAGTCCGCAATTCCAAAAAGGCGTGTTGGTAGGGTTTGAATAGGGGTATAAAATTGCGAGTAAAGTCTGTGATCGGGTCAAGGGCTAAGCTATCGCAGTCATAACCTGAATAAAAACAGATACTGTCTTCAGTGTTTTCGATATGACTTGTTAAATCTGTTTTGAAGTCGCTGTAGTTCACGAATATCACGTGACTGGCCGAGCGAAACATACCTTGTAGAAAACAGTAACGGCAGTCATACAAACAGTTCAACATATGAGAGAAATAAAAGTTATGTTTTGCGTCGATAGCGTACTCGCCTGGGATTGGAAGGATCCTTTTATTTTCTTTTCGAGCGATAATAAGTGTTGGCTCCTTTTTCTGCGTCCTGAAGTTCTGCTTCCGCCGGTTAAATAGCTCTCCGTAATGAGAACAGTCTACAATCGCCGCATTCTGATAGCGATTAAGTATCTCGATGGTTTGAGGCATATCCCGCACGGATTCTTCAACGTAAATTATGGAGTACATTGGTTAAAGCTTTGGTGACAGCTGAGTTATCTGCAATCTAAGTTTAGCTAAGATATCACTAGGTTTGTCGCGATTATTTAACTCAATGCTAGGCCATGCTTCTTCTGGACATAACGCGCAAAAAGACCTGTAAAGCTCGAGTAACTGATGAGTTTGCGTCACCGTAAAATGTTGTCCTTGGAACATTTTTTCTATACTAAACGGAAAGCTTTTGGGCTCAATGGATAAGTTCTCCTCTGCTGATTTAATATACGTATTAATTAGTTCTATATTTTCTGCGACTAACTGTTTCATCAGGGCCTTAGTTAGGTTCCCGATACCCGAAGACGAGTTATCTGATATCAGTTTGAGCACGTGTATGTGTTCGCTAGATATGGCCTCCGATACTGCAGCCATAAATCCACTAGCTTCCATATCACATGAACTGTTAAGTGGATACTGACAGATTGGGGAATTATATGTGCGCAATGCTTTGACATAACACTTAGGATGCTGTTTCACGTAAGGATACCAACTACGACCGGTATCATCCTCAGTGACTTTGCTAATACTCACTAACGAACCGACAGGTAGTGCGCTATCTCCAGCGACTCCAAAATTAACCCATAGTCCGTGGTGTGTCTCTCGATCTTCGAGCGCGAATTTCGTAGCTGCGTAGCTTGAGCTCTTTCCTACCCCGGATAAAATCACCCGCATATTCTGAGTCTGGTAAACTTTAAACGGTTGATGCACGACCAGTGTCAAATGATATCTTTTGATCAAATGGTATGCTTCGTTTTTTAGCGCCATAATAAAAGTATTCATTCCGTGTACTTACGCCTGATAGACTCATAGTGAAAAATATCTCGGGTGTTGCCCCGTCGTATTGCTCCTTTGAGGTAAATTTCTAGTTTGGTTCTTAGGACACTGACCGCACTTTCAAGATGCGCTGGCTTTAAGTCGCCGTGGTCTATCAGTTTTTTTATCGCATGAATACGGTATTGATCTAACGCAGGTGTAGTTTTTGATAGTTGGTCGTCATGCCCGCCGTACTTAGTAACCAATGGACTATCAATGTATCCTATGATTTCTTGTGAAGTTATGCGTAGCCAAAGATCATAATCCTCACATGCCGGAAGATCCTCGTCGAAGCCGTCATATTTAGTTAGAAGTGTTCTTTTCATCATCACTGCAGAGGGAGAGATCATACATCTTAGTAACGATTGTTCAAACAAGTCTCCCCCAAATTTTTGGTGGTAAAGTTTTTGATTAAATTTCTTGTCATTTTTTATCCATATCTCATCGCAATGGTTTATGTTTACCTTTGGCTGCTGTTGGCAAAAATCAAGCTGCTTTTCTATTTTGGCTGGGTGCCAAGTATCGTCCGAGTCTAGGAATGCTAGATGACTGCCGGTAGCGCTACTTATTCCAAGATTTCTAGCGCTACTAACCCCTCGATTTGTTGGATTTGTTATTATTTTTACTGCGGGATGCTGTTGACTAATAATTTTTTGCGTATCGTCCGTGGAGCCATCATCCACAACTAATATTTCGTGAACTGGTTGAGTTTGCGCCTCTATTGACTTCAACGCTCTACCAATGGAGTAGCCTCGATTATAGGTGGGGACTATTGCGGAGACTTTAGGTTCGCCATTTAGCTTATACTGCATTTTCATCGGTCGACGTTGGCTTTTGCTTGAAAGCATACTTGGCGATAATTTGATCTGTGCTAATACTTGTTATTTCTATCAGAGAGTCTAGGTACTTTAAGGTATTAAGCTCCGGGCCGCTTTCAGTCAAGAATGAGCTAAGAGCACTTAAGTCTCTATCATCAATCAGCCCTATTCCTAACGACGTTTCGATTAAAAGGTTCCCATGCTCATCAGACATAGCATCAAGGATGTCATGAACAATTAAGTCACTGTGTGTAGAGAAGCCCGCGTGATGGTGGAATCGGTAAATCCAGGGAGTATATTCAAGATCCACAAATACTTGCTGTGGACCGTTTTGGACGTACGAGTAGCCGTCCGATGCGACCCGGTAGTTCGCCTTGAAAAATTCGATAGTTCTTTTGTGTGGGATCTTCTCACCCTTGATAAGCCATTCGCCTCTCCGACTTAGTTGCAGCCACCCGTAACACTTAGGTACGTTAGGCCATTTTTTTATCGCCTGATTGACGTATTTATCAAAAGGTGTGTCTTTTATTGTTGATTTGTTAGGCATATATTAATGTAGTTTACTAACCACCGCGCCGATCCCATCGACCAACCTGCCAAGCTCTAAATTATTTATACAAAAAGGTGGCATCACATAAACTAAAGTACCAAACGGCCTTACCCAGATGCCTTGCTTAATGAATTCAGTGCCGATTGAATGCATATCAACAGGTCGATGTAGTTCCACGACACCGATTGCGCCTAAGACTCTCGTACTCTTTACCGATTTATGCCGATTCATAGTCTCTAATCCGATAGAAAGCTGGTTTTCTATTCTTGATACGTTAGCTTGCCAATTACTCTTCAGCAGAAGATCTATACTCGCATTAGCGCAAGCACAAGCTAACGGGTTCCCCATAAACGTGGGGCCGTGCATAAAAAGACCAGGTTCGCCAGAGCTAATGCCAGAGGACACTCTCTCGTTACAGAGAGTCGCAGCTAACGACATGTAGCCACCGGTCAAGCTTTTCCCAACACAAAGAATATCGGGTGCTATACCAGCGTGCTCGCAAGCAAATAATTTGCCAGTACGACCAAAACCAGTTGCTATCTCATCCGCAATAAGTAGTACGTCGTTCCTATCACAAGCTTCCCGAACTCTTTTAAGGTAGGTAGGATGATAAAAGTACATCCCCCCAGCCCCCTGCACGATTGGCTCGAGGATAACAGCGCAAATTTCGTGCTTTCTAGCGCTCAGCACCTTTTCAAATTGTTCGAAATCCGATTCGTGCCAGGTACCGTCAAATTGAGTCTCTGGTCGGTCTACAAAAATTTGTTGTGGCAAGACGGAGTGAAATAGCGAATGCATGCCTGTGATTGGGTCACAAACACTCATCGCACCAAATGTATCACCGTGATAACCGCCTCGAATAGTTAATACTTTCTGTCGTGCCGAATTTCCATCGATACTACTCGAGTATTGCAATGCCATTTTTAGAGCCACTTCTACCGCGACCGAACCGGAATCGGACAGGAAGACGTAGTCCAAATGGTCAGGTGTTAGATTAATTAAATTTTGGGCTAGATCTACGGCCGGTCGATGGGTTAACCCACCAAACATTACGTGAGCCATGGATTCTAACTGATTTTTTATCGCTTCGTTTAACTGAGGATGGTTGTATCCATGGATCGCCGACCACCAGGAGGCCATACCGTCGATGAGTATTTCACCCGTTTGTAATTCAATTGTACATCCGGACGCGCTTTTAACAGGGAAAGCAGGAGTTGGGTTATTTATATCCGTGTACGGGTGCCAAACGTGCCGAGTGTCATAGTCCACCCAACTAAGATCTGAGTCAGACACTCTTTATTTCGCCGTCCAGAAGAGAGGGAAGGGCGGTTCGAAAGTCTTAACTCGACTGCTGCCGACCACTAAGTCATCAATCGATACAGGACTTGACCGCTTAACAAACTCTATCTCTTCAGTGTTTGGCTTTAGATTGTAAAATTCAGGTCCGTTTAATGATGCAAAGCTATTTAGCTCATCTAGAGCATCATTTTTTTCAAATATGGCGATATATGTTTGTAGGGCATTAGGACTATTATAGACGCCGGCGCAACCGCACGAGCTTTCCTTTTCTTCGATCAAATGTGGCGCGGAGTCTGTCCCCAGGAAGAATCTTTTATTTCCCGAACAGGCCGCCTCGACTAGCGCGATCCGATGTTGTTCTCTTTTGGGTATAGGCAGGCAGTAAAGATGCGGCCTTATTCCACCGGCAAAGAGGTCAGAGCGATTAACAGACAAATGATGGGGTGTTATTGTCGCGGCTAACTTGTCTGGTTGACCAGATCTAACGTAGTCAACCGCATTTTTAGTTGTGATGTGCTCGAAAACAATCTTCAAGTTAGGATGTCGACTTCTTAGCGGCTCCAAAATCAGTTCAATGAACTTATGTTCGCGGTCAAAAATATCAATTTTATGATCGACCACTTCGCCATGTATCAGCAGTGGCATGCCAGCGTCACTCATTGCAGAAAAAACAGAATCTAGGAGTAGGACGTTAGTTACGCCACTATCCGAGTTGGTGGTCGCTCCAGCGGGATAAAGTTTTGCGGCTGAGAACACATCTGCCGTAAAGCCAGAGATTAAATCATCAGGGTCGGTTTCATCTGTTAAATAACAGGTCATCAACGGTGTGAAATCTGAGTTTTTCTCGAGAGCAGCTTCGATCTCTCGCCGGTAGAGCACCGCATCAGAGGTCGTCCTAATCGGAGGAGAGAGATTAGGCATCACAATAGCTCGATTGAAACTAGTAGCCGTGTCGCTTAATACTTTTGGTAGCATTTCGCCTGATCGTAGATGGACATGCCAATCATCTGGTTTAGTGAGTGCGAGCGATTTGGTTGGTTTCATACAGTTAATTTAACATGGGCTGATAAGTTAACGGAAACACTAAATCTTAAATAACGTTATTATCATTCCTAAATATACGGTTTAATCTCAGTGTTTATAATAAATTCATAAAAATTTGGAGCTATAGATAATGTTTGGTTTGATGATGGACACGCCTCTGTTGATAAAAAATATTGCATTACATGCTGAGCGTAATCATGCGCGACAGGAGATAGTGTCAGTCACTTCTGATCTTGGGGTCCATCGCTATACATTTAGTGAAGCCATATCACGCTCTCGAAAAGTCACGAATGTTTTAGATAAGTTAGGGTGCTCGCCGGATGCGCGAATAGCGACTTTAGCTTGGAATGACTTTAGGCATCTGGAGCTGTATTACGGGGTGTCATGCAGTGGACGCGTGCTACATACAATAAATCCGAGACTTTTTGCTGATCAGCTGATCTATATCATTAACCATTCTGAAGATGAAATAATATTTTTTGATACTGCATTTACGGAGTTACTTGAGTCGATTGCCGATAGATGTCCAACTGTTAAGGCTTATGTGGCAATGACGGCTAAGGATCACATGCCAACTAGTTCACTACCGAACATGTTGTGTTACGAAGAACTATTACATGTTGAATCATCTGAGTGTGATTGGCCTGACTTTGACGAGAGGACCGCGAGTTGCTTGTGCTATACCTCAGGGACTACAGGTAATCCTAAAGGAGTCCTTTACAGTCATCGAAGCACCGTAATTCATTCTTACGCGCTTTGTATGCCTGATGCTGCATCACTGTCAGCCCACGATGCAGTCCTGACCGTAGTCCCGATGTTTCACGTCAATGCTTGGGGTTACCCCTATTCGAGCCTTATGGTTGGAAGTAAGTTAGTGTTTCCGGGGCCAAAACTGGGTGATGCGGAAACTCTCGTTAGTTTAATTAATGACGAAGGGGTTACAATCGCAGGAGGAGTCCCCACGGTGTGGTTACCATTACTCGAACACCTTAAAAAAACCGGACAGGGAGTTCCTACTTTAAATCGTACAGTTATTGGTGGTTCGGCCTGTCCTTTATCGATGATAGAAGAGTTTCGAGATGACTTCGGCGTGCAGGTCCTGCATGGTTGGGGAATGACAGAAATGAGTCCCCTTGGGACTGTCAATACGCATAACCCTCAGACGATTGAATATACTGGCGAGGCTATGCAGGAGCATTTGGTCAAACAGGGTAGGGGACTGCCAGGAGTGGAGTTAAAGATAACTGACGAACAGGGGCAAGATCTCCCTTGGGACGGTGAAGCTTTCGGAACGTTGAAAGTCAGAGGGCCTTGGGTCTGCTCGGACTATTACAAATTATCAACCGCCTCATCTGCTCATGGTAGCGACGGCTGGTTTGATACTGGAGATGTTGCTAGCATTGATGCCAACGGCTACATGAAAATAACTGATCGAACCAAAGACGTTATTAAGTCAGGTGGTGAATGGATAAGTTCTATAGATTTAGAAAATGTGGCCATGTCTTTTCCCGGTGTCCGCGAGTGTGCCGTTGTGGGGATGCCTCACTCTAAGTGGCAGGAGCGTCCGCTGTTAGTTATTGTTAATAAAGATAACGATAACCCGATTGAAGTTTCCGAGGTTTTACGCTTTTTCGAAGGAAAGGTCGCAAAGTGGTGGATCCCGAGTGATGCGGTTTTTGTTGGAGAGCTGCCTCACACTGCGACAGGCAAGGTGAGTAAGTTAACTTTACGTGAAGAGTTGAAAGGTTATCAATTTCCGGATGACGGCTAGGGAGCGAGTTTTAATATTACTGAGCGTGAATATCGCTGCCTAGTTCTTTAGGTATGATTTTCGCCAGAAAAATGTGCTTTAATATGTATATGTATTTCGAAATTATTACTACTGATTTGAGGAGATGAACTTATGTCTGAATCAACGATTATCGCGGGACTCGCTAGAACACCGATGGGGGGTATGCAGGGTGACCTTTCCGAAGTTTCGGCGCCGGTCCTGGGCGAAACTGCCATACGCGGAGCATTGAGTCGCGCGGGTGTTTCTCCGGATCAAGTTGACGAAACAATAATGGGGTGTGTGTTGCCTGGAGGACTAGGACAAGCTCCGGCGAGACAAGCTTCTATCGGCGCAGGTATTCCTGAATCGACACCGTGCAGCACGGTTAACAAAATGTGCGGATCGGGGATGAAAACGGTAATGATGGCTCACGATGCTATTAACGCCGGCTCTGCCGAAGTTGTTGTCGCTGGGGGAATGGAAAGTATGACCAATGCACCGTACATTTTGCCTAAAGTACGTAGCGGAATGCGGCTTGGTCATGGGGAAGTTTTGGACCATATGTTTGTTGATGGTCTTGAGGACGCATTCGATAAAGGGAGGTTGATGGGTAGCTTTGCTGAAGACTGCGCTAGCAAGTACGACTTTTCGAGAGAAGCGCAAGATGCCTACGCTATCGAGTCATTGAAAAGAGCTAAAAATGCAATTGATAAGGGTTTGTTCACTGAAGAGATAGAACCTGTGAAAATTTCTACACGAAAGGGTGATTTCGTTATTGATACTGATGAGCAGCCTGGTAAAGCGCAGCTGGACAAAATTCCAAATTTGAGACCTGCTTTTGCGAAAGACGGTACTGTAACGGCTGCAAATTCTAGCTCTATTTCTGATGGTGCTGCCGCTGTCGTTTTGTGTTCTGAATCCAAGGCTAGTGAACTAGGTCTGAAGCCTGTGGCACGTATTTTAGGTCACAGCTCTCACGCGCAGGCGCCTGGATGGTTTACTACTGCTCCTGTTGATGCGATTAAAAAGTTAATGAAGAAGCTGGAGTGGACTGTGCAGGATGTTGATCTTTTTGAGGTAAACGAAGCGTTTGCAGTTGTACCCATGGCGGCGATGCACGATGTAGGTATACCTCATGAAAAATTAAATGTTCGAGGCGGAGCTTGCGCGTTAGGTCATCCTGTTGGGGCCTCTGGCGCACGTATTATTGTCACACTAGCTCAAGCACTGAAAGATTCAGGTGGCAAAAAAGGCGTAGCCAGTTTGTGTATAGGTGGTGGAGAAGCGACTGCAGTAGCGATCGAATTAGCATAAAGCACAATTCTAGCCGTATGATTTTTCGTTAGCTTTTTTTATTAATCTTAAAAAGTGATTCGCAACATAAAGAGTCAAACAATGGTTCGATGTGATTGGGTAGATCTTTCTAAACCAGACTATGTGGCGTATCACGATGAGGAGTGGGGAGTTCCTCAATTGGATGACAATAGGTTACTTGAGGCTCTGTGTCTTGAAGGGGCTCAGGCCGGTTTGAGTTGGTACACTATTTTAAAAAAGAGGCAAGGTTATCGAGAAGCTTTTTCTCAGTTTAATTTGGTTGAGGTGACTTCCTATTCTGAGTCCGAGATAAATATGTTGTTGTCTGATTCGCGTATCGTGAGGCACGAGGGTAAGATTCGTTCTGTCGTAAGCAACGCGAAGGCAGCTCTGCGATGCGCGTCTGAATTAGGTTCATTTAGAAAATTTATTTGGACTACCTGGGCTGAGTGCTCGGGAGATCAGCGGTATAAGATTTTCAGCAAGCGAATGAAGAAGGCTGGTTTTAAATTTGTAGGACCGAAGACACTGGAGTCATTTGCGCAGGCTATAGGGCTTGTTAATGATCATTCACCGGAGTGTTTTAGGTATCCTATCATTAAGTCGCTGATAGAGAGGTCAAGTCCCACCCCCATTGGCTGATAGGGATGGGCAAACAATACGGTTATTTATTTAAGCAAAGGCACTCTGGAAACCGACTCATTATCTACCAAGATAGCTGTGCCCCTTCCTCCGAGCACTAACAATTTTCCATTAGGCAGTTCAACCGGGGTTTTGATCCAAGATAGGAGCTTTAACTCAGTTCTGTCTGCAAGCGTCCATTCGTCGTCCTTTAATGTTCCAATAAGGCCAACTGCGCCTGAAATCACCGGAGTCCCGTCTTGAGTTAGAATAACTCCGAATATACCCTCACGTCCTGGTTTGGGATTGTCTTCCCAAGTTTCGCCGTTATCTAGGCTCTTTTGATTTACCCCTGCGGCCCCGGTGAGCCAAGCTTCATTCCCTCGTTGATAGCCAGCCATCCAGTATGCAGGCTCAGGTTCTCTGGGCACGATTTCAGTGTCGCGTCTTACCCAAGTTTCGCCACCATCATCACTTTGTAAAATCATACCAAATTCACCCGCGAGAGTGACTCTTCCTTGATTCAGCATTACGACATTCCAAGAAACGTCTCCTTTGCGGAAAGGAGGACCTGGTGCGAACTTAGTCGCGACTGTGGGGGCGGGTTCCATATCGAGCTCTTTTTGAAACTGAATGAATCCCTCATCAGGGTATAAAATATAATCTTCTTCCTCAACAGCGGGCTGCCCCCCAACACTAGCGGTAAACTTCAAAGTGTCGGTATCAAGGTTAGAAACTCCTAGATACCAATCAGCGGGGAAACTTCCAGGGAATTCTATGAGAGGGAGAGTAACTTCATCGATCACGACTTCTTCGTAGTTAGCCATGTCTGTGCTGCGATATATCAAACCTCGCCCACCTACGACCCAAATACTGTTGCCGTCCGACGCAATATCAAGAATCGGTTCCTCATACTCCGATAGCTGTGCGATCTCCGATACATTTTCTCCGTCAAATTTATATAGCATTCCAGTAGAACTTCCGAGGAGAGCTTCTTGATCTGAAATTGCGTGCAGACTGGTAAAGTCAACGTTCGGTACATTTTCGACAAGGGTCAGTAGGGCAGCGCTATCGGTCAATTCGACCAATCCGACCGTACCGTGCTGACCAGCGACTAGGATTCGCCCCATACCATTTAGGTAGTCTGCATCCATTACGTCGATGAATGTTGTGCTTGGCGCAGTTCCAGCATTAGTTGAACCAGCTCCATTAGACGCCGAGTCTTGCGCCAGAGTGTTAGCCCCGATATAACTTAATATTACGCAGGTAAATATTTGTGCGAATTTTGATTTACAGATCATGAAGAGTTTCCTGTTTTTATCCCAAAACGATAAAGTAAATTTTCGAAATGCTCACTGCCCGTAAGCTCCCGATATTCTTAAGAAAGGCCTATCGTGCCCTTCAGGCCGTTAAAGTATCAGCAATTGCCATCGTCATACAACAGTTTAACGTTTAAATTCTTGATAGCCTCCGCGATAGTATAGTAGAGGGTCGTCGTCAGCATCGTTGCTGGCCCAGCCTTTAACTAGGCCACATACAATTTGGTGATCACCACCCTCATATACATTATAGATCGAGCATTCTATCGATAAAAGTGCTCCGGAGATTAACGGAATTCCGAATTCTCCTAAGCACCAATCGATGTTGTCGAACTTGTCGACGCCTTTTTTAGCAAAGTTGTTAGAAATAGATTGTTGCGATGCGCACAGCATATTTATCCCAAATATCTGGGTTTCAAGCATGGGCCCTAAGGTATCAGAATTATTGTCTACACAGACAAGGAACATCGGAGGCTTCAGCGAGAGAGAGCTTACCGCGTTCATGGTCAGTCCAAAAGGGTTGCCGGCTTTGTCGATAGTTGTGACGATGGATACACCAGAAGCCCACAGCCCGCAGGCTTTTCTAAAGGCATCTGAATCAAATTTGTCGTTCATAGTTAATAACTTTGTAAATTGAGAGAGCATGTAATGTGCAACAAAAATACAGGTAGGTGCAAGTGAAACAAATTTACCCAGGCCTAGTTTGTTAGTATGGCCCAGTTCCTCGCTGCCTCACTCGATTAATGGTACCAGAATAGTCGTGCCATGTAATTCTTAAACAATTTAGCAATACGTTAGGTCTAAAAATTTCGATGCCAGGTGAACCAAATCTGGGGAGCTAGCAACGGTTTAGGGCGGGCTTTTAACCTCTCTATTATGTGTGGTTTAAAAGCAACGCAATTAATGTTTACCTTTTACCACAAACGTGACAAAATCACGCGTGATGAATTAATTAACGCACAGATAATCTGTCGTTTGAGTTAAAAAGTTTGGTTATTTTAAAGCCACATCCGAATTTGTGGTCGATTAATATAATGTGCGGGAGGAGTAGACATTGTCTGAGAACGGATTAACGAGAGGTCAGAGGATAGCGAACTGGATGTTGGATAACCGTATGACTACGGTACTTGGCATCATTATCCCCACACTACTGTTAGCTTGGTCATTGCCATCAATTGAGGTTTACTCGCGGTTTGCGGACCTGCTTCCTGCGAAGCACGATTACATCAAAAATTACAATCGAATGAAGCAAACGTTTGGCGGAGCCAACGTTGTCACCATGTCAATTGAGGTCGAGGGCGACCAGGATATTTTTACTAACGAGACGCTGAATCAAATCAAGTATGTGACCGATGAGGTCGATATGATTAAGGGTGTGAACCATTATCAGGTCGCCAGTATCGCTCACCCCAAGATACGCAGGATTAGGACAACCGCTGGTGGACTGATCAAGTCTGAACCAGTTCTCCCTCGAGACATCCCCACTGAGCCGGACAAGCTGAAGCAACTCCGAGAAGAATCTTTTAATAACGACATTGTATATGGAACTTACATATCAACAGATGGTAAAGCTGCCCTCATCCTCGCGGGGTTCGATGAAGAACGGCTAGACTACAACACAATTTTTACTCGCCTAAAAGAGCTGAAGGTAGAAATAGAAGAATCTGGGAACACCAAGTTGTATATAGCTGGTGAGCCCATGCTGAAAGGCTGGATATACTACCATTCTGCAGAGCTAACGCTGATATTTGGTATTACTTTCGCCGTCATGGTGCTTTTGCTGTACCTGCATTTTGGTTCTCTTGCCGGGGTGTTCGTTCCACTATTGGGCACGGGTATGGCCTGTGTATGGGGCCTAGGCTTCGTTGGATGGATGGATTTCAATTTAGATCCGCTTATTCTTGTTGTGCCTATCTTAATTTCAGCACGTACAGCCAGTCACTGTGTCCAAATGATGGAACGATTCCATGATGAGATCCGTAAGGGGGAATCTCGGGATTCTGCCGTCAGAACTAGTATGGGGGAATTGCTAGTTCCCGCCTCGATCGCTATATTTACCGACGCAGCGGGACTCTATGTGCTTACCGTTTCCTCTATTCCGATTATTGCTAAGTTAGGTTATTTCTGTAGCTTTTGGTCCTTGAGTAATCTAGTTACGGTAACTGTCTTGGTGCCGATAGTGCTTTCCTACTTGCCGTCTCCTAAGGTAAGTCAAGACGAAGATAAGCATGTTTATTCAATGATTATGAGTAAGTGGTCTAACTTTTTAGTTTCTGATCGCGCGCCCAAGCCTATTTTTGGTCTAGCGCTAGTGTTGATAGGATTTGCGGTGTTTTACGCAAAAGATATGGTTGTTGGTGAGAATATGCCTGGTTCGCCAATATTGTTTCCAGATTCAGAATATAACGTGGCAGCGAAAGCGATAGCTGATAAATTCGCGGGTGCGAATCAGTTCAGTATTTACTTTGAAGCTGATGAAGCCCACAAGATGAAAGATCCAGAAGTAGTGGCGGTGATGGAGAAGTTTGGACTGTACATGGCCGATACTTTGGGCTACGGGGGGACTAGAACGATCCCTCACCTAGTTCGGTCGATAAACCGACTCTATCATTACGATGATCCTCGATGGTCGCTAGTTCCATCGAGCCAGCGTGATATTGGTAACACCTTGTTTATGTACGAAGCGGGCGCTGCGATACCTGGCGTCATTCTAGAGTATATGGATCTAGAAGGGCGAACCGCTAACTTCGTCGTATTTTACAAGGATGCTACTGGGCCAACAGTTACAGAAGCTGTCATTAAAGCGAAGGAATTTTTGGCTGAGCATCCGATGGACGGAGTAACTCCGAGGTTTGCCGGGGGAATTATAGGAACTACTGCTGCGGGGAACGAAGAAGTAGAGCAATCGGAACTAAATCAGACTATCCTGATTATGGTTGTGGTGATGGCTTCAGTGATAGCTACGTATAGATCAATCACGGCTGCACTTCTTGTGTTTGTGGTGCTCGCGATGGCAGTAGTCATTAATAGAGCGTACATGGGATTTAGAGGTATCGGCTTAAACATTAATACCTTGCCAGTAACGGCGGTTGGTATTGGTATCGGGGTTGATTACGCAATTTATATGCTTGACAGGATCCGTGAGGAAGTACGTCATAGATCAATTGACGATGCAGTTAAAGTTGCGCTATCAACAACGGGTGCAGCCGTATTGTTTACTGCAGTGACGGTTGTGGCCGGCATAGCGTACTGGATATTTGGTTCATCGCTCCGATTTAACAGTGAGATGGCAATGCTATTATCACTGCTAATGGTGAGCAATATGATCGGGGCGATTTCTCTGTTGCCTCTGTTGGTTAAGGTGTTTAAACCAAGCTTTGTGATGAAATCACAGGTGGATGAGTCATCCACTGGCGACGATTCTACAGAGCCTGCAAACACTGCCGCTTAGCAGATAAACTGAGAAATCGTGAATAGAAAGCTTTAAAACATGTTAAATGTGGTTTAAAGTGGTAAAAAAGGGAGCTGTCGGGTGTCCGTTAGGATAGTCGAAAGCTAAACAATAAGAGGGGACACATGGGAGATTTAACCATGAGACACTTAAAAGGCACTTTTAAAGTAGCTGCATTTGCGTTGGTACTGGCATTATTTGCTGGCCAGTCGCAAGCCCGCATAACAGTCGACGCTTTTGGCGGCGAACTGGAAGTGGAAGGCTTTTTGAAGAGTGAGGTTCGTTCACGAGTATTGAACGGTAAGACTTATCTAGGCCAATGGATTAATCAGTTTCAAGTCGAAGCTGCATTAAACTATGTGGATGTCGGTATATTTGACGAATTAACATTCGTAGCGATAGCTCGACCTGAGTACGATATTGTGCAAGACATGGGTGACCTGTCTAGCAACCATATCGGTGAAGGTACCACGGGCGTGTCCGTAAGTGACCGAGCAACATTCAATGAGCATAACGACCGGTTAGGTTGGGGCGGATTCGAATTTATCGGATTCGGTAAAACCACTACTGGTGGTATAGGTCAGCTACAGCGGCACGGTCAGAAAAATGATGATTGGTTTGCTACGAACTTTGAGGTTGCGTTTGGTACAGATGCGAATCTTACTAAAATTACCAACTCTGGTGTTTATGCACCATTAGACGCCAACGCAGGCGCTCTGTATCAAGGTGGTGGATTTCCACTCGTAGTTCAGAAATCATCTAACTTAAATCTTGACTGTAAAGGTTGTACTGATTTAAACATCGACAATATTGATGTCGCTACTGGTAACACCGATTCCAATGGTCGACTGTATCCATTCCGCGAATTATACGCGGATGCGATTATAGGTGACTTTTGGATAAGATTAGGTAAGCAGCAGATTGTTTGGGGTAAAACTGACTTTTTCCGATTGCAGGATTTAATCAACCCGGTCGATTACGGGCGTCACTTTTTCTTCGACTCTTTTGAAGACATACGTATTCCACAGTGGATGGCATCTATCCAGTGGAAAGCGGGATCCATCGGTCCTCTTACGGATAACGCAATACAAGTTGTTTGGAACTTCGACGAGTTTCAAGGCATAGGTCTCGGTAACCCATCGCAATTTTGGGCGCACCCGTTTTCAAAGGATATTAGTACATTTGCAATATATAACACCTACTTCTCTCCTGAGCCCTGTATGGCAGGACAGACCATGGATATGGACTACTCGGCAAATGGTGGGCAAGGAACCTATGCTGGTAGAGCTGCAATTGACACTACTAAGCTTCGAGCTGAAGATCGCTGTGGATATTACGGTCCTAATGACAAGCGAACTCCTTCTGGGTTCGGTCAACCGGTTGGCCTAAGTGCGAACCTAAGACCTGATTGGGATATTAAAAATACTGAAGCAGGTTTCAGATGGGAATTCCGTCTAGCCGATTTCAGGTTTGCGGTATCGCACTGGTACGGTTGGAATGATGTGCCTGTCTTCAAGTTCCATTCAGTTAACCTACCGACAAGACACTTGACGGCTGCCGGTATCGCGGCAAACGCGCCTACTGACGTCCTAATTGGTGACTTGGCGTGGGCTCGTTCAATAAACTCCACTACTTCCGGAGTAGCAGGAGGTGCTGACTACTCAACAGGTGATCTGTTGGCGTTAGCTCAAACTGAAGCATCAACAAACAGCACTGCTAGTTTGGGAACCGGCACAGGTGGTTACAACGACCCGATAATCGTAACTGATCCGCTAAACGCGGCGCACATCCTGAATCAATACGCAACTTCGTCTGACATGAGAGCTGCGGCAGGAGCGGCGATCACCAATGGTCACTTTTCTAACCTTTGGGCGGCACTAGACGAAACATACTTCGGTGCGGGTTCAAACTGGCAGAATTGTGGAGCTAACGGTGGCGTGTTCTGTAGTCCTCTAGCAGGTGGGCAGACATCAATGGTCTATAAGCAGGCTCATACAGTCGGCTTAGCGATGGACTATTTTGAGTCATATTCCGGTGTTGTAATGCGTATTGAGTCGTCTTGGACATTTGATGAGCTATATAACAACACCATGCGATCTGACTGGGTTGACGAAGGAGACGTTATGCGTTTCTCACTCGGCTTTGACAGACCGACATTTATACCATTCTTGAACAAAGATCGTACGTTCTTCTTGTCATTGCAGATTTTTGATACCTGGTATCTAGATCATGAAGGTGACAAGAACACTGGTATGTTCGTAGATGAGCACAACTGGATAACTACTTTCTTCTTTATCGGTAACTATATGCGCGATAAAGTGAAACCAATCGGTTTCTATGTTTGGGAAGAAGCATCTAACTCACATGTTGCCGGTTTCAATGTTGAGTGGTTGATTGACAATCATTGGTCAATTAAATCTGGTTTCCACCTAATTTGGGGTGGTGACAGAAACACTACACATGACACAGGACCATTCACAAACTACATCACTGAAGGCGCAAATGGCCTACAGAATCCTTTCGTAACATCAGTCTTCGGACCAGGACGACAGGGTATTGGTAGTGTGAGAAACTATGACGAAGTTACCTTTGAGCTGAAATACCAGTTCTAATATCACTCGTCTAAGTTGATAAAATTAAGGGCGGAAGGCTAACACCTTCCGCCTTTTTTTTTGTGTTAGTATTGAGCTATTCACCATACGTCGGTCGTATCTATAGTGTGCCCACGGTAATTAAGGAAATATTAATGTCGACGAAGTTAATCTTCAAACTACTGGCTGCTATTTTATTGGCCAGCGTGTTTATACCGGTCAATGCAGCATTGGAGGCTGGTGAGGCGAAGCTGATAGTTCGAGAAGCAATCCAGGTGGCAAAAGAATTACGAGCGAGTGAAAGCTACTACGACCAGTATGCTGGCGCAGGCATATTAGTAGATATAGGAGACAAAGATTCGCTCCAATTTCTAGTGGATGGTCTCGCAGATAATGATTGGGTTCTAATGAGGAGCGCAATTGACACGTTGTTGACAGTTCGGCATCCCTATGGTCTCGACGTGCTCTATCGATATGCTGAGCAAACGACAGATGCAATATTCATGAAATTTCTATCTGAGTCATTGGCAAGCCGACCGAGGGATGACCTTTCCGAATTTTTAATAAGATTAGTAGAGTCAGATGACGAATGGGTTAAAAAACACGCGATGCAGTCTCTGGCATCTAGTGAATATCCTGGTAAAGAGCGTCTAATGACTAATCTGGGAAATGATTACAATCAGGATCCATTGACGCGGGCGTATGGCTACTATGGTCTCATCGGGACGGAGTCCGAAAGTTATGCTGTAGGGGAATTACTTTCCATTACGGATAATTGGGGCGTCGATGCTTTAGAGGTGCTTGCGGTAGCGTTGGGGCAGCACGACTCGCCTGAAACCCGGTCGCGGTTGAAAGAATTAAGGGCAGCCACTACCTATAAAGTCCAAATAGCGGCAATGGCGAGCCAAGCGGGGTTCGGAAATGAGGAAGCGACACAAACTTTAATATCCATTATCGCAAATGGTAAAGGTCTCGATCCGTCAGTCGCGGCGGCTAGTCTGCGAAGAATGAACCCGGAGTCAGTTAGTTCAATTACCGCAGAGCTTTTGCAGTGTTGTGAATTAACATCTGATACGGGTACCCGTCTTCTTGAATCATGGGAAAATATAGATGCGGATCCGAGTGCATTGTATAAATGGGGGTTCAATCACAAGAATCCTGACATAAAAATGCAGACAGTGTGGCTCGCGGGAGTCAGAGGAGACGGTGAATACGCCACTGCGATAGCAGACATGCTGGATGATAAAGATTCAGGAATAAGGGCTATGGCATCTTGGGCTATCATACGTTTATATGGTGAAAAGTACGCACCAAGCCTGTCTGTTTAGTTCTATAGTTCTATGAAAAGTTAGGGGCAATAGCGTTAAATAACGCTTATAAGGGCGTGGAAGTGATATGAAAAAATACGGTGTTACAAGATATTCTCATTGCATTAGGTTACTTATCTTTGCAGTCTCTATGCTCAGTTTTGTAGCTGCTGCGGACGAGTTTACCTTCGATATTGAAAATGCGATGGAGCTTAGTCCGCCCGCGGGTATGGTAGTTACTGCAAGCAATCTTGAGCAGGTCCGCCAGCTTCTGGATGAAGATTTAGCAGGCCTAATCGAGAAGGGTTGGCTCACGCTAACTGTTGGAAAGCCTCAGTCCTTTAGACCTCACTCCAATTATATAGCAGCGACCGAACGACATCGAG
>CAJWTO010000010.1 GCA_913047675.1 uncultured Pseudomonadota bacterium
TCGGAACAAACCCTCTTTTGCCACGTGCTTCTCTTTCTGCTATAGAAAATACCAAAGCCTCAGCAGAATTAAGCAACTCGTTAGCCGAACGGCCTTCAGTACGAAAGGCGCTTTCTGAGATTTTACCACCGGCACTTATCAGCTCGCGCAACACTGATCTTTCGCGCACAATATCTGCATAAGCCGCTATATTAGCCGCACTGGGAGTATTCTCAGCCAGTTGCGCAAGGTACGCCATACCACCCACATCCTTCAGTTGCTCTCGCGAATCTAAAAGCTCAGCCAGCGTTACTATATCGTAGGGTTTACTATTTGCCGCAAGATTAAGCACACCATCGTAAATGAGCTTATGATCGTTCCTGTAAAAATCGTCAGATTTTATCCGCTCAGCCACACTGGTATAGGAGTCATTATCGAGCATTAGACCACCTAGTACCGATTGTTCGGCCTCGATAGAGTGAGGTGGAACCTTCAATGCATCAGTGTCAATATCCGAAATATCCATTTGGCCGCACTCTCGTCATTAGGTTACAAGCACATACGCTTCCTTCGACACTAAAGGTACCATTTAAATCAGAGCGAAGTTAGGTGTTTTGTTCACCCTCAGCAGCTACAATATGCACCTTAACGTTCACGCTTAAGTCCGCATTTAGATAAATGGCGACGTCGTATTCTCCAATTTCCCGTATAGGACCATCAGGGAGACGAATTTCGCTTTTACTTACTTCATTACCGGTTTCGCTTACCGCGCCCGCGATTTCCGCACCACCAACAGAGCCAAATAATTTACCCTCTGTACCAGCATTAGCAGTTATCGTAATCTCTACAGCCGATAGCGCTTCTTTTCGTGCTTCGGCGAGTGCAATCCCCTCAGATTGGACCTTTTCAAACTCTGCTCTTTTTTCTTCGAACTCCGCTATGTTATCCGCGGTAGCAGGCACTGCTTTTTTCTGCGGGATAAGATAATTCCTACCATATCCAGGTTTTACATTAACCTTATCGCCCAGATCTCCTAAGCGATGCAATTTTTCCAATAAAATAACTTCCATCCTATCTCTCTTCCTTTAACCAATTCTAAGTAACAAAACAGTCTTTTGTCGAAGTTCTCACACTATAATAACCTGTTTAAGAAACTTTAGCTCGCCGAAAATCGGCCAAGCTATCCGCAACTCCAGTTGTAGCGAGGACTAGACCTGCCAACTGCGGTACTATTGCCAACAGCAAATAAAGACCAATTAACCAGCCGACAGGCAAATTATTTGTATAAATCTTTGCATGAACTACCGCTAACCCCTGAAACGAAAACAGCAAAACTAAAATTATAAAACAATCTGTCACAAAAGCGACGTCAAAATTAGCGACCGTATTTAAAGCAACCATTAATCCAGCTATAGCTACTCCGTACAGAGCGCTTTTAGGCATTCTCACAGCTCTAAATTCAAAACCGAAACCACCGGAGTTATACAATTCTGATTGCCACCACCTCGCCAGAAAAATAATTGCTGTATAAGAAAGAAATATCAGAACCAAAAAGATATGCTGCATCTGTGAAGACATTTGCATTATAGCTTGTTCACTTAGAATTGATCCGTTAGCCTCCTGCAACGCATTGAAAATCGGACTAATCTGCTGATACCAGAATTGTTCAACATCACCAGTTGAGATCCTAAACACTAAAGAAAATAAAATTAGGCCACAAGCGACTATTAGTAACGGTAAGGCTTGATTACTCGAGCCATCTAAAGCCACTCCAAGTAATACGGGCAACCCCAAAACTACAACACCTATGTATAGTGCGGTGAATGGGACATGACCGGTCATAAAAAACTGAAACAAACTAAAGAAAATGACCGATGTGAATGCAAGCTTCAAACCCGCCAACCAACCAACTCGCATAGTCACTAAGGAAACTATGGAACCACTAATAACACCAAAAATGCTTATTACAGTCGAACATATCAGACCTAAAACAGTGAGCGCTACTGCATGCCAGTGTCCCCGCATTGCAAAACGAGCTACAGCGCGCATAACTAATTAAGTCTCCTAACCCTAACTAGTGGGCATCACAATAGGGGATGAGCGCCAGGTAACGTGCGTGCTTAATCGCGGTCGACAATTGACGTTGGAAATGTGGCTTAGTTCCCGAAATTCTACTGGGAACAATCTTACCATTTTCGGTCAAAGACCCTCTCAGAGTTGCTAAATCTTTATAATCAATAGTCTCAAAGCCCTCGGCGGTGAATTTACAAAATCTGCGCCTTCTAACAAACTTAGCCATATCTAATTCTCCTTCTCTACTTCTTCGTCAACTTCGACCTCATGCGAAGACTCGATGACCTCATCTTCTGACTCAACAGGATCCTCGATTGATGGCGTCGACTCGTCCGAAGCAACTACTGGCTCTCGGGCCTCAAGGCTATCATTACGGGGTGCATGATCACGCTCTCGGCCATCTTTACCGGTATTTTCTTCTTTTGACTGCGCGATCGGCGAAGGCTCAGTGATCGCTTTTTTACGAGCTAAAACTAAGTTTCTAAGAACAGCATCATTAAAGCGAAACGCTGTCTTCAATTCTTCGAGAGCTTCCATATCACATTCAATATTCATCAAAACATAATGCGCTTTGTGAATTTTATTAATCGGATATGCTAGCTGACGCCGGCCCCAGTCTTCTAATCTATGTATTGTGCCTTTCTTGCTTTCAATGATCGCGCGATACCGATCAACCATTGCTGCGGTTTGTTCACTCTGATCAGGGTGAACTAAGAATACTATCTCATAATGTCTCATTAATACGTCCTTAAGGTTATAAGCTTCCTGCATCGAATTTCGCGACCAGTGAAGCAAGGATTAAATTTGACGAGGATATAATAAAGGAATACTCCCGACTTGGCAAAGTCGGTAGCCAACTGAGAGTTGTTTAACCGCGTTGGCGTAAAGTCTCAAAGAGGAAGACTGAGGTAGCACTCGCGACATTCAAACTACTGACCTTACCTCGCATGGGTATGGTAGCTAGGTGGTCGCAGCGGTCGCGTGTTAGTTTGCGTAATCCTGTCCCCTCATTACCGACGACAATCGCAGTCCCCAGGGTAAAATCAATATCATAAAGTGAAGTAACTTCGTCATCGCATGCACCCGTGACCCAAATATTAGCCGCACAAATTTGTTTTATCGCCACAGCAATATTTGGTACAGGAACCAAAGTAATGGCATCCAAAGCACCACTCGCAACCCTAGCAACGGTATTGCTTACATGAGCGCTATGATTCGTTGGAAACACCACGCCATCAACTCCGGCACCGTCCGCAACTCTAAGACATGCGCCAAAATTTTGAGGGTCTTGTATATTATCCAGGATTAGAATCAATGGAATCCGCTCCCCCTGTGCAATATTCTCTAGTAAGGTTTTCAGCGTTACTGTACTAGGAGACTTTCGCTTTAAAACAACTCCTTGATGATTCTCCATTCCATAAAGTCTATCGATAGCGTTAGCAGTGACAATTTGTACGCTCACGCCTGTTGTTCTGGCTAAATCTATAAGTTCCGCGGCTTTACCAAACTCCAAGCCGCGTCTGACCCATAACTCGACGCACTTTTCTGGCGCGGCATTCAAAGACGACGACACGGCATGGAAACCACCGACTAGAAGACTATGGTCGGACATTATTTTTCTTTTTTCTCTTTGTCTGAGATTTAGATCTTCGAGCCTTCTGCGAAAAAGACACACTTTCTCTATTAGCCCTAACGCCTTTCTTACGGCCACTCGAAATTACTAAATCTATTTTCCTCTCGTCTACTGATACACCACTAACAACAACTTTCAATAATTGACCGAGGGAGAATATAGCACCTGACTTCCTACCTCTGAGTGAATGCGCTCCTTCTGAATATATATAATAATCTGAAGGTAATGAGGTAACGTGAACAAGCCCTTCTATAAAAATATCAGCAAGCTCTACAAACAAACCAAAATCGGTAGTTGCCGTGACTAGTCCTGAAAACTCTTCGCCAATTTTGTCTCGCATGTACTGACATTTTAGATACGCAATGACATCGCGTGATGCCAGTTCTGCGCGCCGCTCAAAGTTAGAACATTGTAACGCCAATTCTTCGACATCTTTCTTATCTTGTGTAGCTCCTCCCGATTTGATAGCCCGATGGACCATCAAGTCTGGGTAGCGCCTTATCGGGGAAGTGAAATGCGTATATGAGTCCAACCCTAAACCAAAATGGCCAGAGTTTTTTTCACTATAAGCAGCCAGCTTTAAACTGCGAAGCACCATGGTTTCAATTACCCGTCGCTCTTTTCTATCTTTGGCAACTTTTAAAACGGATGCATAATGACGAGATTCTAGTTTTTCGGTCACACCGAGATTGATACCCATCAACTTAAGGAAAGCGGTCAATGCCTGAACTTTCTCCTCTCCAGGCAACTCATGAACCCTGAACAAAGAGTTACTATTTTTCTCTAACAAAAAATTAGCAGCGACTGTATTAGCCGCGATCATACATTCTTCAATAATCTTGTGAGCATCTACTCTAACACTCGCCTCAATATTTTCAATCTCTCCCCTAGAGTTAAGAGTAAACTTTGGCTCCACCGTACCTATCTCCAGCGCCCCTCTTCTATCTTTTGCTTTCTTGAATGAATCAAATACTTGATATAAACCTAGTAAGTTATTTTTGGCCGCTAGCGAGGTAGTTCCCAAGGCATGTTCGTCTCCATCCAGCCAATCTTGCACGTCCTCATAAATTAATCGCGCATGTGAACAAATAATGCCTGAATAAAATTCCGAACTAATAATTTTACCAGCGGGTGTAACCACCATTTCACACACTAGTACCAAACGATCCTCGTTGGGCACTAACGAACATATTCCATTGGACAACTCTTCAGGAAGCATCGGAACCACTCGATCAGGAAAATACACTGACGTGCCCCTATCCCTAGCTTCATTATCTATAAAAGAATCAGGTAGTACGTAATGTGACACATCTGCTATCGCAACATATAACTTTTTATTTCCAGCAGCGCTTTGGACAAAAACAGCATCATCAAAATCCTGAGCATCTGCACCATCAATCGTTACAAAAGCTAGATCTCTCAGATCACGGCGAGTCGCAAACTCTGTCTCTTCAATATGTCTGGCTATCTTGGTTACTTCTGTCACCACAGGTTTCGACCATTTATAGGGCAACTGATGTTTACGAATAACTAGATCAACTTCTCCACTAGGGGATAGGGCATCTCCCAAAACTTCGTTTACTTCACCAATGGGACCTGAAACTCTAGTAGGTTGAGTCACTATTACCACATTGACTAGAGCACCATTAACCACGTCAGCCAGCTTCTGTTTTAGGACTATTTTCTGGCTTATCCGTCGATCCTTAGCTTTGACGTACGCAACACTTTTTTCTTCAAAATATTCACCGATAAATTCTGTGGCTCCTCGTTCCAGCACTTCAACTAGTTTACCGGACGGTCTACTCTTCTTATCCTTACCTATTAATTTCACAAGAACTGTGTCGCCATGAAAAACACAGCGAGCCTCTTTCTGTCCCAGATAAATATCTGCCCCCCCAGACTCAGGTCTTACGAATGCGTACCCATCACGATGAGCTAAAACAGAACCACTAACTAACTCAGAATACCTATCTATCTCATACTTCAGCTTTTTGTTTTGGATCAGTTGACCATCCCGCACCATAGCTTTCAAACGCATGCCTAACGCACTGCTTAACTTCTTTTTCTCTAGACCCAAACTTTTACTAATATCACGCAAACCAACAGGCCTACTAGCGCGCTCTATTACCTCCCGTATGTCACTCCGGGATGGTAAATTCTCATGATACTTCAGTATTTTTATTTGATGTCTCTCGAAAATTTATACAAAACTATTTGACTCGTGCTTAACTACTCGCTAGATTGCGCTTCCGTAACAACACAAGCCGAAGTGGCGGAATTGGTAGACGCGCTGGCTTCAGGTGCCAGTGGGGGTAACCCCGTGGAGGTTCAAGTCCTCTCTTCGGCACCATGCAAGAACCAAATGTTTCTCCAGCTAATCCTTCCACTTAGCGAGAGATACCTAATATACACTATTTAAGACGAGCCTGTTTGGGAGTCCCATAAACCTTGAGCCTGCTCCCATCCAACAACTGCTCTTGGACTACCGTCATCATTAGTAAACTGCAGAGGTCCCATGAACGTCATGTAAAACTGACTCTCCACCGGAAAGTACGTCTTGTCGTGCTGCGCTCCGCAAGATTCGTACCCATAACCCAACTCTAGTGCCGTGGCGCCACCATCTTCAGTTCCGCCTCTGACCTCCATTTTCCCCTTGGTAAGAAGATACTCACCCGGCCCAACATGGATATGACGATCAAAAGAAGAGCCTTCTGGACAGTCAAAGATAGCAGTCCAAGCACCCATCTCAGGTGACGTATGTAACAATTTCCACCGAATCCCTCCTTTCGAAAAGGCATCAGGAAATGGTTGCCAACTTATTTCGTCGATCTGAACATAATCTTCCTTAATTTTAGCCTTCATTCGAACAATCTCCCTAAATTTATATTCATATAAAGTCATTAATAAACTAAAACTAGCACCTCGCACGTCAATATGCGATAAATTTATCGGCAAGTGAAAACGCAATTCAAGTAATAATTTTTAGCATATAATCTTAAAATTGCAAAACTCCGTAGCTCTGGCGCTAAATTATTATGATAAAAATTGCCGAAGTAAAAACTAAAAAACACTTGAACGATTTCATTAAGGTTCCTTGGTCTATCTATGAGCATGATAAAAATTGGGTTCCTCCGTTGATCGTTGAACGAAGGGATGCGCTAAAAGCTAGCCAACCTATTTTCAAGCACTTGGATTGGGCGGGTTGGGTAGCTTACGATGAATCAAAACCGATCGCGAGAATTAGTGCTCAAGTTGACCGAGCACATCTCGAATATTATCGAAATACTACAGGTTTCTTTGGAAACTTTGAATCACCCAATAACTCTGCAATATCAAAACAACTCTTTCTACTAGCCGAGCAATGGCTATTGAGTAAGGAAATGACTAGGGTAAGAGGTCCTTTTAATTTAAATATAAATCAAGAAGTCGGATTGCTAGTCGAAGGTTTTGATACACCACCGTATTTCATGATGACTCATGCAAGAGATTATTACGGTAAGCTTGTAGAAGACTCCGGTTACGCAAAAGAAATGGATCTGTCTGCTTATTTGATTAGTCCTAAATTCGAACCTCCTAAATTTATGAAAGCGATCCTGAAGCGATTAGAGAGAGATATAAGTATTAGTCCGCTGAACAAAAAGGATGTGATGGCAGAATTAGAGACTGTCAGAAACATCTTCAACGACGCTTGGTCTGATAACTGGGGCTTCGTGCCGTTCGAAAAAGATGAATTTGCTGCCATCGGAAAAGAAATGCTCATGGTAATACCTAACGACTTTATACAAATCGCCCGAATTAATAATGAACCTGTGGCATTTATTGTATTACTGCCTAACATTAATGAAGCTATCCAAGACCTAGACGGCAAACTTTTTCCTTTTGGTATATTTAAGCTGATAAAACGACTGAAATTAGGGTACCCGAAAACTGCACGCATCCCACTCATGGGTGTTAGAAAACGGCTGCAGAATACCAGGTTTGGCCCAGGCTTGGCACTTTCGGTAGTTAATGCGCTAAGAAAACCAGCAATACGGAAAGGCATAGAGACAGTGGAAATGTCTTGGATCCTCGAAAATAATGCTGGTATGAAAAAAATTATCGATATCCTTGGTGGCTATCGCTCGAAACACTACCGCGTATACGAAAAGCCACTCACACCTATTTCAACTCACAACTAGAATGAGTATTCATAAAATAAAAATACCTTCGGTGATTCTGGCTGGGGATAGATTAGGCGGAAATAGTTTGGCTCGTATGTTCGGCGTCAAAAATGGAGTTTTAGTCAAGATCCACGGTAAAACCTGCATTCAACGAGTCTTAGAATCACTGGATCGTTGCGGACACATTTCCGACATGACCATCGTTGGATTAAATGAGCGCAGCAGACTACTAGAAAATTCGCTTCAAAAAGCTACTCGTGGCCATAATTGCAAGCGGCTTCCATCCGAGCCAGGGCCTGCCGCAAGTGCGGTAAAAGCTGTTTCGGCCGGAGAACAATATCCCTGCCTACTCACAACTGGAGACCATGCACTCCTTCCGTCCGGTACAATATCAGAATTCCTAGAAACAGCACGACATATGAAGGGAGACTTCATCGTTGGCTTGGTCCCATATGCAAATGTCCAAAAGGCATTCCCCGAGAGCAAGCGGACTCTGTTGAAATTCGCAGAGGGTGTCTTTTGTGGAAGCAACCTATTTCTTATTAAAAACCAAAAAGGGGTCAGAATCCTAGAGTATTGGCGAAAAGTAGAGACTCTAAGAAAAAAACCCTGGAAAATTTCGCGCAATCTAGGCATTGGATTTCTGATCCGATATATTTTGGGCCGTCTTACCCTCGAGAAGGCACTAAACACAATTTCCAACCATGCCGAAGCGAAGTTACGTCATGCTATCGTCTCGAATCCTCTAGCTGCAATAGACATTGACAGCAAAGCTGACTATGACCTTGCCGTCAATTGGTTAACTAATGAAAAATAGTCAAGTAGTCTCAGCCACAAAAAGAAAACTCATCCACATCATTGGTAAGCGATTCCTACGACTTATCGATAAAGTTCAAAATCAGTGCTCAATAGTTCCAACATCACCCTTTTTGCCAAATGAGACATTCTCGTGGATCTCGGCACTTGAAGAGCAGTTTCCAAAAATAATAAAAGAGTTTGACGAAGTATGGAAAGATCCATCGAAAATTCCAGCATTTCATCAAATGTCTCCCGATCAAGCTCGTATTTCGAAAGAAGATTACTGGAAAACATATGCTTTCTTTATATTCGGAAACGCTGTAATAGAAAACTGTAGCAAGTGCTCAGAAACCACAGAAGTGCTCAATAAGATACCGAATCTTCAAAATGCTTGGTTCTCAATCTTAGCTCCTAAATATCATATACCACCCCATCGAGGACCTACCAAGGCCTTAATTAGGTGTCATTTGGGCTTAAAAGTACCCGGTAACGCAAATAGCTGTTGGATAAGAGTAGATAACGAAGTACGAGGATGGTCTGAAGGTCAGTGCATTCTCTTTGATGATACTTTTGAACATGAAGTACAAAATAACACGTCCGAATATCGAGCCGTCCTTTTTATCGATGTGGAACGCCCCATGAACCGAGTAGGACAACTGATAAATACTCTTATCCTAAATATGATGAAAGCAACACGCTATGTAAAAGATCCTCTAAATAATATGAAAAAATGGAATAAAAATTTATCCGAAAAGCATAAGTAGCTATAAAATCAGGGCGTAGCAAACCTGCGACTCGCATCATGGATTACCTAGGCGTCGCATGCTAAAGTGCGTGCACGATTTAAATCCACATGACTCAATTCATAAGGTACTAAATGAAAGCAATTATTTTGAGCGCCGGTCAAGGAAAGCGCCTACTACCCCTTACCGCAAAACAACCGAAAGCCGCTATTAAAATAAAAGGAAAATCCGTGCTCGAGTGGCAACTGCAAGAGTTATCTAAATGCGCCATTGAAGACGTACTTGTCGTTACCGGATTTGGGGCCGATAAAATAGACTCTATTGTGCGGAAACAAAATTTTGTAACTGCACGAACCCTGTATAACCCATTTTATCTGCAAAGTGATAATCTCGGAACCTGCTGGATCGCTCGGCATGAGATGGAGATGCCGTTCATACTCATCAACGGAGACACACTATTTGAAGCCGGTATTGTCAGAGAGTTACTCGGGTCTAAAAACGACAGTAAAATAACGCTCGTAACTGATTCAAAAGATATTTACGATGACGATGATATGAAAATCATCCTAGAGAAAGACCACATCTCTAAAATAGGAAAGACAATCGACCGCTCGAAGGTAGACGCTGAATCTATAGGGATGATGTACTTTAGTGCCAAAGGATCAAGTGCTTTTATAGAGCAACTCAACACCATGATGCGAGCCGATAGCGGGCTGCAGAAGTGGTATCTTTCTGCAATAAACGCTATCGCTCAATCGCATAAGGTTGCAACCTGCCCAATTGATGGATTGCATTGGTGTGAAATCGACAGCCACGAAGATTTGGAGATTGCTGAGGAAAAAGTTGCGACGTGGTAAGTCCTATCAACTATTTTATCATTTTTATCATTTTGACTCTTGAGGTGTTTCCCGCAGACCAAGTGCCCGTATCTAAGAAGTACTCAATCACGTCGCTCTCTACACTTTGATTTCCTTTGAGCAATTTCGCCGAGCCAGACAGCTTGACCACGTTATTTTTCGCGGAATAGTTTAGAATCACCGCCGTTCCACTTACAGTACGCTTTCTGTCACTTCGATACTTGATGTCGGCAGGAGCACCTTGAACTTTGACGAAGTCCGAGTCGTCAATTCTGCCTTCAACTATTCCACTATCCCCTTTAATAGTCCACGTCCGCGTATTGATTCTCAGCTGACCACTCAACTTAAAACCCTGCTCGCCAACATTCTGACTGGCTTTCTCTGCGGATATCACAATGGGATCATAGATAGACTCGGTATCCTCTGAGGCACTAGCGGACATTATAACCATACTCATTAGGCAACTCGCTCCTAAAATAAGTGTGAGAAAACTAAGTTGCACTTGGCGCCCTCTCCAGCGATGATGTTCTTCTAAATTGCTTAACAATGAGTCAGTTTCCCACGGATTGGTAAATAGAAAGTGCTTCTAAATCGTTATCTTATACGCGAAATACTTGTAAATCTAATTTCAGTCATGTTTGTACTGTCTGTTATCTTTTTTTCCTATAGCCTCACTAGATTAATGACAGATGCCGCTAGTGGCCTGTACAAAATGAGTGAGGTATTAATTTTGAACTGGTTTAAACTCCTGATATCCGTAGAAGTACTATTACCGCTCGCCCTTTACTTTAGCATCATTTTTGCAATGGCCCGACTAGCTAACAGTAATGAGCTAACCATTTTAAAAAGTGTTGGCTTGTCAGATCTTAAACTTAAAAAGATTGTTCTCGTGTTTGGTATCTTGGTATCGGTAGTTGTCGGTGCTCTATCTATCTATACTCGACCCTGGGCCTATCAGCATATTTATGCTATGAAGGAGCGTGCCCAATCATCTTCTGAAGTCGAACGTATTAAAGCGCGCCAATTTTATAGCCTCAATGACGGCAAGCGCGTCGTGTATATCGAAAAAATTACTGGGCCTAAAAATAGCCTATCAGATATTTTCATAAGGACGAAAGATGGGGAAGATATACAAATCATTACAGCACCGACTGGAAGTATAGAGCTGTTAACCACTGAAAATATCCACACCCTAACCTTAAATCAAGCTAATATATTTAAGCAATCGTATGAGTCTTCCGATCTCATTGGGAAGTTTCAAACTCTTATATTGCAACTGCAAGCGTCTAGCGAAATCGATCTTGAGTATAAAGCTAAAGCTGCGAGCACCTCCACATTGGTTGATCAGGACTCACTTTATGACAAAGCTGAGCTTCAGTGGCGACTTTCGACGCCCATCTCAACCATAGTTCTAGTACTGATAGCACTAATGCTCGTCGATTATAGACCAAGAACTAGTCGATTTTCGAAATTACCTCTTGCTATAGCGTCGTATGCTATCTACTACAATATTATGACTGTCTCGAAGACTTGGGTGGAACAAGGAGTTTTATCTTACGTCTGGATCCCAGCAGTAGTAATAATTTCAGTGGTACTGTTCATCTACTTTATTCACAACAAGCGGACGTCTTTATGACTTATATAGTTGGACGATATATCTCAACCCTTGTGCTAAAAAATGGCTTATTTGCATTAACTCTATTACTAGTACTATTCAGTATCCTTGGCCTTGTAGAGGCTCTAGAAGATGTCGGGAAAGGATCGTTTACTGTCGTCAACGCAATATCAGTCATTATACTGGAGGTACCAAATAGAGTACTTGAACTACTTCCAATAAGTATCCTATTGGGATGTGTTATGGGACTTGGTGCTTTGGCTAGCAATCAGGAGGTGTCCGCGATGCGTGCATCGGGTTTAGCCGTCATGTCTTTTTCTAAGTTAATAGTTTATGTGACCTTAACTATCTCTGTATTAGCAGTTCTTGCGCAGAACTATGTAGTCCCCTCGACCGAACAACAAGCTCAAAGAATCAAAGCATATACATTAGAACAGACAAACTACACTGATGATGGTTTTTGGAGCAAAAAAAATAATCAATTGATCAGGATTGAAGCATTTGCTTCCGATAGTATGGTCGGTGCACTAGAAATCTACGAACTTTCTCAATCTGGTAATATCCTCAGAGCCATAACAGCTGAAAATGCGCAGATCCATTCGAACGGGCTATGGGAGCTGAAAAATGTTACAGAAACGAAGCTAAATCCTAGCGACCCTCCCACTAAGAGAGTCTTACCGTCTTTAACATGGAAAAGCTTTTTCAACTCTGATCAACTAAGTGCCTTAGTCACTCCTCCGCGCGCATTGTCGACGTTCGATCTAATTAAATACATCAGGGCAAATGAAAATGATGGCGTGGGCACTCGGACACATGAGCTAGTTTTGTGGCAGCGACTAGCCGTTCCTCTAATGCTAGTTGCCATGGCTTTAATAGGCGTTCCTATCGCGCTATCATCTGTCCAATTCCGTTCAACTAGCTCAAGGAGTCTTCTGGCTGGAGCCATCGGGATTATTTTTTATCTGCTTCAACAGATTTCAGGCCACTTAGCGACACTGCTCGAACTAAGTCCGGCTATGTCTGTCTTGGGACCTCCAATCATAATCCTCTTGCTTGCTATTCGATATACTAGAAGAATATAACTTACTATTACTAGCTATAAAAACTACCAGGAATGTCTTGTAAGTTCCTTTGTTATCGAAGAACCGAAAACCTTAAGCCGCGCTATAACCTCCCAGTCACTAACTCCGGACTTAATTTCGAATAATCTATATGATGCAGGCGCATGTCCTGCCACATTGGAAGCTGAGGCAGTGGCGAATACTTTAGTGCATTCATTCGCAGCATAAATTTTATTTTGATGCACGTGCCCATGCAAAACCATCTGAACATTTTGCTGTTTCAGCAAATAAGAGAGTAAAGTTGCATCTCTCAACGACTTGCGCTTCTTGCACATACTGGGGACCGGCGGGTGATGCAAGAAAACACACTGGAAGGTATCAGAACTTGCTTCTAAAATAGATTTCAATTTTTCTAGCTGCTCCCTTCCCAACAAACCTCTAGCAGACCAAAACGGCTCAGCCTGAGCGGAGCAGAGTCCAATAAAAGTAATTCCTTGATACTGAAAAACACTCGGGAATCCCGTACCTTTCTCACGTTCCTCGAAAAGATATGAACTCCAATATCTCTGGATTAGTTGATATGACTCTCGCTGGTAACAGTCGTGATTACCAGGAACTAAAATTACTTTGCATATACTGGCAAGTTCATCAAGCCAATCTTTCGCCTGTATAATTTCTGGCTCCGTTCCTATTTGTACCAAATCTCCGGTGCATATAATCAAATCAGGAGCTTCAGATCGAATATCTTTCACAAGGAGATCTAATTGTGATCTAAGGTGATGCTTCTGCCTACGTGACCAAGAAATTGCACCAAGAGAACGTTTGTTGAATAAAAACCTACCTGCAGCAAAACTAGGCAGGCTAGTTAAGTGAGGATCGGTTAAATGGATAATCCGCATATGTAATTAATCCCTCATTTTGCCCATACCACAAGAACTCACTATACTGCATGCCTATTTGTTTTTTTAGTACGAGATTCGATTATGTCCCAATCTGCCACAATAGTCTCCGATAACTCTACGGTCTTGTGGGGACTTAAGTCTGCGGATCGAATCCAGAAACAATTAGCTTCTATAAATATCCCATTATCCTCTGAATGCTCGCCTGAAGAAAATCCGGAGGGCTCGGTATTATTAATCGACTCAAACTTTATGTTCGACACTCATACTATTGAAAATTTCGTCGAGTCCAATTCTGAATTACTGATTTGCACCGACACACATATCATCGCGGCTCTCAAATGTGACATTGGAAAAATCGAGCAAAATAAACAGACGATTGGTTCTACCGCGTCGCCCCAAATTATAGGTAATAGAGCAGTCGGACTCCAGCAATATAATGATAAACTCAGACGATCAAAGCCTCCGTTACTAAAGCATATCCCAAGTTTTTCCGTCAAGGATCTGGAATCTCTGCTGTACGGGAATTCTTACAAAGGAATAACTGATTTTGTGACCAAGTGGTGGTGGCCGCGTCCTGCAAAAAAAATAGTCAGGTTATGTGTGAAGTACAGCATCACACCAAATATGGTAACCATAGTTGGGGCATTGCTAATGCTGTTTGCACTCGTATGTTTTGCGGAAGGGTTATTCGTGTTCGGACTTATCAGTGGTTGGATCATGACTTTACTGGATACGGTTGACGGTAAATTAGCACGTGTCACAGAGCGTACTAGTAAAACAGGACACGTTTTAGATCATGGTATGGATATTATTCACCCACCAATATGGTACTTTTATTGGGGCGTCGGTTTGTCAGGAGCCACTTCTTTTTTTGGCTATAGTCTTTTTGACCTCAGCTTGATAATGGTGTGCGCATACATAGGGGGGCGCCTCGCGGAAGGATTATTCGAAGGTCTAGGAAACTGTTCGCTATTCGCGTGGAGGCCGGCCGATGCATATTTTAGATTATTCGTTGCGCGACGCAATCCATGCTTAGTGATTCTTACGTTGGCTATAATACTGGGTCAACCACCTTTAGGGTTTATCGGTGTGGTAGTGTGGACCTTGATCTGTACAGTCCTACTTTTTTTTAGACTGGCCTACGCGGTCTTTGTGAGATTGAGCAAAGGTCAGCTAAAATCTTGGCTGCAAGATCCCCGCGCTGCAGAGCTATCCCCTGTAGCCTTTAAAACGTTTTCTGAAACCAAACAAGCCTATGACTCCTAATAACCAACTCCTTGAAGATTGGTGGCCTGATGAGTTCCTAGCGGCAATAATAGAAAAATATCGTGATAATGTCGAAGCTGTAATACTTTATGGTTCATGGCTTCGTGGAAAACGCGATACACTGCCAGACTTCTACGTTATTTTCACCGACTACAACCAACTGTCATCTCTGTGGCAAAAAGTAGCTAATCGATTACTCGAGCCAAATGTATATCAACTAAGCCTTTCAAAACGAAACGCACAATGTAACGCTAAATATGCAACTATCTCTCTAAAGCAACTTGTAAAAAAAACAACAACAGGATTCCATCCTTATATATGGGCGCGTTTCAGCCAACCCTCAAGTATTCTTTATACGAAAAATGAAAAAGCTCGGAATGCTTTGGATACGCTTATTGGGTCGTCAGAAAAACGAATGATGAGAGAGGCATTAGGTATGTCTCCCAAGTCATTCACTAGTAGACAACTATGGGAAACGGCGCTAACTCTCACTTATGGAGTCGAGCTAAGGGCGGAAAGTAAGGATAAAATAATGCTAATAGTGGAGCAACATCAAGACTACTTTGAGTCGAAAGTTGCCGAGCACTCAGACACTTTAGAGCTGTCCGAAACAGGAAATAATGAATGGACTTTCGAATGCTCTGACAAATATCGTCTAAAAACTAAATTACGATGGAAGATCCGAAGGATAATTGGAGTCTTTTTATCGATAGCCCGTCTAATGAAAGCAACAACTACATTTAACCAGCCTCTCGAATATTTGCTTTGGAAAATAGAAAGACATACTGGGATCAAAGAAAATGCTACTGCATTACAACTTAAATATCCGCTGATCTTCTCATGGCCCCTTATCTGGAAAATTTTTCGAAGAGGGGGGTTCAAGTAGTATCCTGTAAAATCAACCTCCTCCTCTAGTAGTCAACTATTTTTAATCGCCTCGAAGGCATCAATTATGGCTCTTATTTGTTCCTTACTATGCGCCGCGGTCACACTGCAACGGATCAAACTTCCGCCATCTGGGGCTGCTGGCGGTAATATTAGATTTGTATAAACTCCTTTATTAAATAAATTCTGCCAATAGGTAAGAGCAACTTCTCTGTCTTCAAAAGGAATTCCGATCACAGGACTAACGTCTGTCCCTATTTGAAATCCAAGTTGCGACAATCCAGAATGTAAGAGCTTTGCATTTGACCAAACTGTTTCTCGCAATTCGGGACAATTTTTAATCTTTTTTAAAGCCTGTCTAGTCGTCGCTATAACTGATGGAGACGGCGATGCTGTAAAAATATAAGGTCTGCTCGCGTAACGAATTAGACTTAATTCTGGGTGATTACTTACGCAAAAACCCCCGATCGAACCAAGACTTTTGCTGAAGGTCCCAACGATAAAATCTACCTCATCACTTACACCTTGATCTTCGGCCAAGCCACGACCATTTTCACCATATAGCCCAAGTGAATGAGCCTCATCGACCATCAAGTAACTTCCAAATTCGTTTTTGACATCTACATATTCTTTTAACGGAGCACAGTCACCTCTAACACTATAGAGTCCCTCTACAACAATAAGAGCGTCTTTACCTGCCTCACCTAATCTGCTAAGCCTCTTACGCAGGCCTTCTGGGTCATTATGCTTAAACCTATATATTTTCGCACCACTCATTCGACACCCGTCAAAGAGACTAGCATGTCCTTCGGAATCAATAAGTACTGAGTCCTCAGTATTGAGAAGTGCAGTTAGCATTCCAATATTAGCCGAGTAACCAGTCGAAAAAACCATCCCATGGGAGCAATCAAAGAATTCTGCTATCTCTGTCTCTAAATCTAGATGCTGCTGATACGTGCCGTTAGCCATACGAGATCCAGTAGTACCTGTACCGGCCTCAACTAGGGCCTGCTGTCCTGCAGCCACGCAATCAGGATCAAACGTCAGACCTAAATAATTATTGGTACCTGCCATTATCTTCGGTTGGCCGCCAATTATCGCTACAGAGGCAGAAATGACTTCACTAATAATAGTACCAGTGGGATTGATTGGAATTTCCATCAGCGCCTGCTCTAATACTCGCGCCTGAGAAAATTTTTCGAATAAGCTCATGAAGATTTACCATCATTAATTTTCAAAATAGTTTCTGCGAGATCCCCAACTGTATTCACATAAGAAAGAGCTTCCTCATCGATAACTATATCAAAATCATCTTCGACCTCGCATAGGTACTCAATGACCTGAATTGACTCCAAGCCAGCATCACCGACCAGCGCAGTCTCTTTATCAAAGTTATCGACACTAGCAACTAAACCCTCAAGGAGTTCAATTAGTCGAGTCACAATTTTTGAATGTGTCATCTAATTCTATCACCGATATTTTATTAAATTTTTTAAAGAGTTCTTCGCATACCCTGCTGAAGATTTACTCGCGGTTTCCAGTCACATATCTCACTAATCTTAGCATTATCACAAACCCAAGCCTTTTCCGAAAGTTCCCTGACTTTACCAGGCGAAAGCATAGGCAGATATCCAAAGACAGACGCAAGCAGCATATTTATTTTCGCGCAACCAATTAAGATAACGTGCGGCAAGCGTATCGCTACAGTCACTCCGCGAGGTCTTACAGACTTAACGATCTCACTCCATAGATAGCCACCCTCTTTGCCGTCATGAACCGTCATTTTCCGACTCTTAAAAGCCGATGACGACCTAACCACCGCACAAACCGCTCTTGCTAAATCATCGACATGCAGTAAGGATAACCTTTGATCTTTTGGTCCAATAATTAATGCAATACCTTTATCCATCAGTTTAAACAAAGGTCTTAACTCAGTATCGGACGCGCCATAGACTGCCGGCGGACGCAGAATACACCATTTCAAACCTTTTATACTTTCAAGAATGATTTCACCAAGATATTTAGTATTTGCATAGTCAGAAAGATGCGGCCGTTCCGCTGCCAATGAAGATATGAGCAACAAACGACCTCCAGATTTTGCCAAAGCCTCGCCAAATACCCTTAGACCCGCAACATTTGCTTCGAAGAAATCTTTTGACCGCGCGCCTCGGACGCTACCAGCGCAATAAACCACGAGGTCACATCCAGACGTCAGCCAGTTAATTTTCTCTGAATCAGTAAGTGAACCTTCGACACTAGAACAGCTTTTGAGGATATTAGCGTTTATCCCTCGGTTTTCCCTAGTATATACGGTAACCGTGTGACCAGAAGAAACCAAAAATTGTTGCAACTGACGCCCGATAAATCCGGTTCCGCCAGTTAAAACAATGTGCAACTTTCTAGCCTATATCAAGCGTTGGCGCTTATAACCTGTGTATCGTTGTCAACAACTTCTAAGCGCGCTAAAAAGTCTTGTTTCGCTTTTGAACGCGAAAGTTTTCCCGAAGAGGTTCTAGGAAGAGTCCTAGGGGGTACAAGATCTATATGACAGGCCATTCCAAAATTCTTCGATATCAAACCAGACAGTTCATTAATTAAGCTTCGCACTTTTGCTGGATTCGACTCTCTCGACTCCACTACCATCACAACTTGATCAGAGCCCGCCTCATCAGCGAAAGAAAACGCAGAAACGTTACCGAACCGAACTCCCGGCAGCGTCTCAGCCAAATACTCTAGATCATGCGGCCAAATATTACGTCCATTGACGATAATCACATCCTTACGACGTGCAGTAACTATGACGTTATCACCAACTCGATACCCTATATCACCAGTATCTAACCAGCCCTCCTTAGAAAGTGATTCATCAGTGGCGGTAGGATTTTGAAAATACCCAGTCATGACACTGGGCCCTCTCAAGCATATACGACCACACTGGTAATCCGGCAGATCACCTCCAGCGTCATCTCGAATCGCCATTTCAAAACTTGGCAAAATTTTCCCACAGTCAACGAAGGTTAGAGAATTAAGCCCATCCACATCCTTATCATCTAGCGGTTTGACGAGACCTTCTCTCGACATACTATCTTTATCAACCTGAATTGAAGTTATGCCCACATCGAGTTCTTCAAAACTAATAGCTAACGCGCACTCAGCCATCCCGTAGCACGCGACAAAAGCCTTGGCATCGAAATTCGCAGCTTTCAGAACATGCGCAAATTGTCTAAGCGGCTCAGGATGAATCCTTTCCGCTCCGACACAGGCAACTCTCCAGGAACTCAGATCATATCGATCTTGATCAGTCAGACGCAGGCGTTTTGCACACAACGCATAGCCAAACGGCGGACTCGAAGAAATCGTCCCACGATTTTGAGATATCAGCTTCAACCACAAACGTGGCCGCATACCGAATGTGCGCGGACTTAAGTAATCAGCTGAGAGCTGGCTGCCAAGGGGCAATAAAACAAACGCCACCAAACCCATATCATGGTACAAAGGCAACCAAGAAACCATCCTGTCGCGTTCACTTATTTTTAGCCCATGCACTGCAATATCACGTAAATTTGTCATCACAGCTTTTTGAGATATTTCTACTCCGCGAGGAAACCTCGTGCTGCCTGAGGTGTATTGCAAATACGCAATATCATTTTCATCTAAGGGTTGCATCGGGATATTGGTCTTACTCAAAGAATCAAATTCTTCGGGAGTGCCAGCTTTAACTAAATTTAATCGCTCTACGGCCTGCTTAAGGAAACCGATATGAGATTCCGGAGCAACAGCCAAGTCAGCCCCGCAGCTATCTAACATCCGTTCCAGCTGCTCTACATAGGCTTTTCGAGCACCTATCTGAAATCCTGCGGGTAACGCTACCGGAATGTAACCTGCATACTGACAAGCAAAAAAGAATCTGTGAAACATCGGATCAGTTTCAGCCACGATGGCAACTCGTGTACCGCGTCTACAACCCAACCCTAAGAGCTTGCCCGCAAGTAATTTCGCTTCTATACGTAATTCTTTGTAACTAAGAACGCTCGACAGGTCTCCACGCCCATCGTAGAAATTGTAACCTGTATCTCCTTTCGCAGCGTACTCAAGCGCTTCAGTCAGAGTATTAAATGACGCATTTCTCAATGGTAATGCACTATTTAATGGCGTAACTTGCATGGGAATCTGATTATTTTTATTCAAGCTGACTCCACGAGTCGTTTTACTGCGACTCGGCCCCTTAATTATTCAGTGTTTAACATTATAACCTGCTCGTAACATAAATGAGGTTTTTTGTTTAACTTTCGCATTTATATAGCTTTTTTTGGCAATTTGCACTTTGTTTTCGATAGTATATCCGCACATTACACTAAAGTCATCATGCTGTCATGATTTCTATGGTTTTTTTTGAATGTAAATTATAGTGTAGATAAATGTGTTGTACCGCTCTTGATTGTAGCCTTAGTAGGCCCAGCTGCGGAATAAGAGACGATAATTCTTTTATAACGGGAAGACCGTTAGTCAAAAATTCCCCATAGGTACCAACTATCTAAGACACCTAATTCTTTATATACCCAGACACGGCGTCCACAAGCAGTGGATGCTATAAAATAATCTCTAGCAATTATATTGCTTTCCCACCAATTAGTTAAAACACGCTCACGCTCTGATTTAATCATTAATACACCTTGATACTCCGGCCATTGATTGGTAACCGAAAGTTTTACGGGTTTTTTAACTAACCATAGTGGCCTTTCAGGGTGATAGTTAGAACGAGGACTTAATCGATAGCTACTAATACTTTTTCGAGAATAGCTATCTTCAGGCTCATAAGAAAAATCTTCTTTTAAAAAATAAATAGCATCCTCCCCTAACCTTCTCTTTAGTCCGGAAACCAGACTTTCGTAGCCTGTAATCTTCTCTCCTTTGAATTTACTACCAAAAAAATCCATTCTAGTACTCAAATCTTTCGGCACATCAAACACTTTTAATCTAATAGAAGATAAATACCTACCTGCTAATTTCCGTTTCAATATATAGCTGACCAATGATTTTATGATTGACTCTCGACTCGAACTATCGTCACAACATATAGATAAAAAATCTCGATGGTTGTCATTACCTTCTAGCCGCCAAATTAATCGAGAGGGCATACTTTGTCTTCGGAATAAATAAAGGCTTAATTCGCGCAAAAGATTCTGGGCTGCATGTGTTACTGATTTAATTTCAATCACTTCATTGGGGAAACAGAAAGTGGATTCAAAAAATTCTCTTGGAGTAAACTCTTCCACGTACTCCGGCTTATCGCCAAACAAGCAATCTAACATATCTACAAATTCGGACGACAATCTTTCTCTCAATCCAATCCGAGGGAGACGTCTACAGTCTCCTAAATTTCGTATGCCTAAATCTTTAAGATTCTTTTTCTCTTGATAGCTAATCAATAACGCGGCAACAGAAGTCATGGATAACACTTTTTTTAAATCCGCCTTATCTACTATGACTAAATTAGGCTTATCTTTACAAAGCATAACAGCAGCGGAAGGTGTCGGAGCGACAGCAAATTCAGGCCTATAACCTAAGGATTTCAACTCGGCCACCATCTGCTCCATAAGACTCTCGATCCCGCTGAATAATTTCAGACTTCCCCTGACTTCAAGTAAAAGTCCTTGATAGCCTACCTTTGACATTCTCGGGGTAAATTTTAATGCCCAGTCACACAGAGATTCTAAAGCGAAGTACTCTACTTCTTGGTTTCGCTTTAAAAGCTTTACATGTTCATTTATATAAAACGACTGTACAGACATTCCTGGCTTTATACCTAATGCCTGAGCTTGGGAGTTGGCTGCCTCAACTGTAATAATTTCTTTGATCTTTGTGACTGAAGCATACGGCTGCTTATCAAGTATATCGTCTACCAAAACCTCGATTGAAAAGTAGGGGAAATATAAATAAACCCACAAATCCTCTGCGCTTTCGATAAACTGTGGACAGTTGACTCTTTTTTTTTAGTATCAGACGACAAATTATTTTTTGTCGAAGAAACTACTAATGGATCAAAATTCATATTTCTAATAAAAACTGTTGCCCTATCGAGTAGCTAGAACCTTTAATGATGGTTCCTTTGAATTTTGTTGTTGATAGATTATTCGAAGTAAAATGACATTTACTTGGTGATAATGTGTCTAACTGTATTCGTAAAGATGCAGGAGAAGAGTAATTCGCAAACTTAGCAGATCTAAAAACAATACCCCACGTATCTCCTATCTCTGCAGCAAGATATAATTTACGCAGTTCCACGGTGCTCATTTCGTCCCCCCAAAATAATGCAGCGCCACAGTCATCGAACCTTAGCGCTTGTTCATAAGCCCAAAGGGTATTTGTTCTATTACTAGAATCAGATCCTGGTAAGTCGATAACTAAAATTTTAGAGACATCAGCCCCAGCTTGTTCCCATGCTAAGGAAAAAGGAGTATATGGCGGACTGACCAAAATAACCCATCTTTTATTACTAATTTCCGCCAACGCTGGAAGTAAGAGGCGTAAAGCATTTGCATTTACAGTGGGGATTAAAATTTCAGTTATCCCAACGCGAGGCCATCCACCGTTGGGTAATATCCGATCTAAGTCATCAAAAGTACTTGAGTAGGTTTTTTTATTAGTAGCAAGTGTATTACCATAAATTAAATCAACTCCACGAAAAAGTTCATTTTTTTTCATGATACTTCGGCTCGAAGAACGCCAACTCCTAGACCTTCAACAAAGAAATCTACTTTGTCTAAATCAATTTTCATTACCGGGAACATAGGGTTTTCGGGAGATAAGTGAATAATCGAACCAATTCTTCTAAATCGCTTCACAGTAACTTCATCATCAATACGAGCGACAATAATTTGTCCATCTGATATATCTCTTGTAGATTTTACGGCGAGTAAATCTCCATCTAATATACCCGCGTCGCGCATACTATCCCCTTTGACGCGAAGTAAATAATCCGGACGTGTATGAAATACTGAAGGATCAACAGAACAATATTGCTCTATATGCTCGATAGCTAATACAGGATGTCCTGCAGCGACCTGTCCAACAACAGGTAATTTGTAACTATCGAAAGAGTTATCTTCTATTAGCTTAATTCCTCTTGATGTACCTGAAATCAATTCGATAAAACCCTTCCGCGCCAACGCGCGCAGATGTTCCTCAGCTGAATTAGCGGACCGAAAACCAAAGTGTAGTGCGATCTCTGCTCGCGTAGGCGGCATACCAGTTTTCTTGATATGTCCCTTAATGAGATCAAAAATTTCTTGCTGTCTAGATGTCAGTGATAAAGTCACGATAAATTATCTTGTATAAATAAACATACTGTTATTATATACAGTATTTTTATTTATACAAGATAATCGCATATCAGACAAAATTGTGGATAGTCAATATGATAAACTATAGTTACATCAGTGCTTTGCGCTATAATAGTAAAGTTAGTAGCCTATTTGGCAAATCTTGAACAAACAACACTCCCAAATCCTATGATTAATACGCCCCGCCCCAAACCATACGGAATTGCCAGACTAAAAAACGCATTTAGTTATTCTATAAAAGGCCTCCAACTTGCTTGGCAACACGAAGAAGCTTTTCGATTAGAAATTTATATTTTACTTTTTGGGATTCCTCTCGCTGGGCTAATTGGTGATAATTTAACAGACTATGTTCTCTTAATCGGTTCATTGCTCCTACTAGTCATAATTGAGCTAGTCAATTCCGCTATTGAAGCCATCTGCGACAAAATTTCTATTGCAAACGATGAACTGGTCGGTCGCTCCAAAGACTTTGGTGCGGCCGCCGTATTTGTAGCGATCATTGGTATGCTTGGAACATGGGCGATCATCTTAACCAAGAATTGGTCCTAAAAATTTTGATCACTTCGTTGAGATGTGCTCCTAATGTATGTAGCGATATAATGCTAAGTTAAACAACAAATATTTAGAATACTCAAATGTCAGATAACGGGAATAGTAAATCATCAAATTTCATTAGACACATAGTGACTAACGAAATAGCGTCAAACAAAATTCAACACGGGATCATCACCAGGTTCCCGCCAGAACCCAATGGTTTTCTTCATATCGGACATGCAAAATCCATGTGTTTAAACTTTGGGCTACCACTCGAGTTCTCGGGCTATTGTAATCTACGCTTTGACGACACAAACCCTGATAAAGAAGAAGAAGAATATACCGAAGCCATAAAGGCAGATGTAAAATGGTTAGGTTTCGATTTTAAAGGACATCTACATCATGCTTCTGACTACTTTGAACAAATATACAAATTTGCTTGCGAGCTAATCGAGCACGACAAAGCATACGTAGATGATCAATCAGTTGAACAAATACGATTAACTAGAGGGACTTTAACAACAGCAGGAATAGAGAGTCCTTATAGAAATCGTAGCGTGAAAGAGAACTTAACTCTGTTTCAAAGAATGTATGACGGTAAGTTCGGCGAAGGCTCTCACGTGCTAAGAGCAAAAATAGATATGGCCTCCCCTAATATTAATTTACGTGATCCGACTCTATACCGTATCAAGAACACAACACATCATCGCACTGGTGATCAATGGCATATATACCCACTTTACGACTTAACACACTGTATTTCAGATGCTATCGAAGGGGTTACTCATAGCCTTTGCACTCTCGAATTTGAGGACCATCGACCGCTTTATGACTGGGTACTTAATAATATCTCAATTGACTGCCATCCTCAGCAAATAGAATTCGCAAGACTGGAGTTAAATTATACGGTAACCAGTAAAAGAAAATTACATCAGCTCGTGACTGAAGGATATGTAAATGGCTGGGGCGATCCCAGGTTACCTACACTCAAAGGAATGCGTAAAAGAGGATACCCAGCCGAAGCAATAAAAGATTTCTGCGAGCGGATAGGTATCACTAAAAAACAAGCAGTAATCGACACCGCTGTCCTAGAAAATTGTGTTAGAGAAAATCTGGACACTAACGCAGCCCGAGCTATGGTGGTAATAGATCCAATCAAAGTAATTTTAACTAACTTTCCTGATAGTGAAACTGAATGGATAGAGGTACCAAATCATCCGAAAAATGAAGCTTTTGGTAAGCGAAAAATCCCCTTAACTCGCGAGATATACATAGAAAGAAGTGACTTCATGGAAAATCCGCCGAAAAAATTTCACCGTCTAAGTGAACGAAGTGAAGTTCGACTTCGTTACGGATATGCGATCACCTGTGAAGATGTTGTTAGAGATAATAATGGCAACTTAATCGAGCTACATTGTACATACGACGCACAATCCGGGGGAGGAAAGACTTCTGACGGTAGAAAAATAAAAGGAATTATACACTGGGTATCGGCCACCTTAGGGCAGTCAATAGAGGTCAATTTAATCGATAGGCTCTTCAATGCTGAAGATCCCGCAAGCGCAGAAAACTTTCTTGAACATATCAATCCGAATTCGCTTATCAAATGCGACAAAGCCGTCGGCGAGCCGAGCCTCAAGGAAGCCAAAGAAGGCGATACATTCCAATTCGAACGGCTGGGATATTTCTGTCGCGGCGAACAAACGACAGCCGAAAATACTATTGTTTTCAATAGAACTGTTACGCTGCGCGACACGTGGGCTAAAATCACCCACTCATGATCGTAAAAATTTCAAAATTTACCTTTACTGTGGAGGTCTCTAAGGCCCGGTAGTTCAGCTGGATAGAACGGTCCCCTCCTAAGGGACAGGTCGCAGGTTCGAATCCTGCCCGGGTCGCCACCTAATCTAAACCCAAATAAGGAAAAAATATGAAATACCAATGCATCAATTGGGATCTCGAGGATAATATCCTTACATTGACCTTAAATCGACCAGAGAAACTCAATGCTTTTAATCCTCAAATGCTAGAGGAGTTAGTGAGCGCTCTGGATAGTGCGAATCATCAAGATGAGGTCCGAGTTATAATTATTACCGGGGCTGGCAAGGGGTTTTGCGCCGGTGCCGATCTTTCAGGGGGACAAGAATCTTTTGAAAAAATGGGCGCGGCGGAGAACCATAGAGACGGAGGTGGTATTCTTGCTTTAAAGATGTACAGCTGCCAAAAGCCACTAATTGCTGCAGTAAATGGAGCCGCAGTCGGAGTCGGGGCCACAATGTTACTACCCATGGATATCCGGATTGGATCAGAAGATTCTCGCTTTGGTTTCGTGTTTGCGCGTCGTGGTATTGTACCCGAGGCTTGTTCAAGTTGGTTTTTACCACGCATAGTTGGGATTTCTACAGCACTTCAATGGTGCTTCTCAGGTCGCATTATAGATAGCCAAGAAGCACTCCAAAGTGATTTGCTATCAGAGGTGGTTCCAAAAGACGAGCTTCTCATTAGGGCAAAGACAATCGCGAGGGAAATCGCCTTGAATACGTCGGCTGTTTCTATCGCCCTAACTCGGCAAATGATGTGGAAAATGTTGGGCGAAAAAGATCCTATGGCAGCACATCGAATCGACTCAAAAAGTATTTTCAGCTTAGGTAGATCTAGTGATGCTAAAGAAGGTGTACAGTCATTCCTAGAAAAAAGGCATCCAAATTTTATCGACAAAGTCTCAGCGGATATGCCAAAATTTTACCCCTGGTGGGATGATGAGTCCTTTTAAGATACCTTCTTATTCGTTGAAACACCACTACTTCTCTGAGTGTTATTCATAAAAAAAACTAATGGCAACAAACTGATGAACATCAGCGCTACCAACCAAAATACGTCATTAAAAGCTGCCATCTCGGCATGCCGAAAGAGCTCTTTCCCTAACTTCGCGGCGGCAGTCGGCTCATCGATGGCAATATCAGCTTTTTCCATCCAACTATAAATATTTGGATTCACTTCGCTAATATTAGTTCCGAGGTTATGCCAGTGGATCTGCTCTTTTCGCACTAAAAATGCGCTTGTAATTGCGATACCTATCGACCCTCCTATCCCCCTAACTGCGTTATAAATTCCAGCTGCGTCGGAGCTTTTTTCTGGGGCAATCGTTGAGAATGTCGCTGTAGAGAGTTGCGCAAACACGCAAGCCATCGCAAGACCCATCAGTAATCCCGGTGCAACAAGGGAGAATGTACCGGCATCGCGAGACAAACCTGCCATCATCGAAGCTGCATAAGCCGAAAAAATTAAACCAATTCCGATAATCCAACGCATATCTACGCGGGGGGCTAACCACGTCCCGATAGTAATCATCATTATCGCACTTACCACGCCTCTAGGGGCTAAGATCCAACCAGCTTGATCAGCAGGATAATTGAAAACGGATTGAGCTAGAAGTGGCCACATCACTATATTCGAGTACATAGCCATGCCATACCCAGCCATGAGAAGGCAGCCAAATGTGAAATTTCGATCCGCAAATAATCGTATATCTATAAAATTATCATTCCTACCGTACGCTCTCGCGATGAAAAGTAAAGCGAAGCAAATGGAGATCCAAGACAATATCCAAATGAACGTTGATTCGAACCAATCTCTCATATGTCCTTGGTCTAGTACCGTTTGAAAACTAGCCAAGGCGATAGCTAAGAACAAAAGACCCCACCAATCAGCATCTACCCTCTTGCCTTTAGGAAGAGATTTCTCTCGGTCAATGACTAAAAACAATGCAATACAGCCCAAAGGAATATTGATAAAAAACACCCAAGGCCAGCTCCAGTATTCCGTAATATAGCCTCCTATGACAGGTCCCATCACTGGAGCGACCATTATAGCTAAGCCCCAAAGAGCCATAGCCTGATTTGCTTTCTCACGTGGATAAGCATCAAGTAAGATTGACTGAGAGATAGGTACCAATACGGCACCAAATGCTCCCTGTAAAAAGCGGAATACTACCATTGAAGTTAAACTCCATGAAAGACCGCACGCCAAGGATGTGATAGTAAAACCAACTACGCCAACAAGCATCGTCCGCTGACGACCGTAACGCGATACAAAGTAACCTGTTAGCGGCATCACTATGACAGTAGCAATAAGATAGGAGGTGATCATCCAGGTCACCTGATCAGGCGTCGCCCCAAAGCTGCCCATGATGTGAGGAAGTGCTATATTCACTACGGTGACATCAAGCACTTCTAACGTGGCGACAAGCATTACTCCAACGACTAAGGCGACCGAAGGCTTGTCCTCGTCACCTTCTAGGCTAACGCTCATTCCCTAACGTCAACTGTGACAGTCGCGCTGGCTCCAACCCGCAGTGGCCTAATCTCATCTAGATCGTCATGTCGCGACTCAATTGATATGCGGACCGGGAATCTCTGTGTAACCTTAACCCAGTTTCCTGTGGCATTTTCAGGAGGGAGTAATGAAAATACCGCTCCTGACCCAGCACCTAGGCTTTCAACATGTCCTTGGAACGTTAGATCCGGATACATATCCACTTCGATAGTAGTCTGCTGCCCCGGTCGCATCGACTTTAAATCTGTTTCTTTGAAATTTGCCTCAACCCACCACTCACTATCTTCAACAATAGAGAACTGCGAGCGACGAGCTATCACCATAGCCCCTTCTCGCAAAGAAAGGTTAGTGATCCAACCCGAAACAGGAGCTATAACCTTGGTAAAAGCTAGATCGAGTTCAGCGGCAGTTCGTTGAGCAGAAGCTTCTCGGAGACGTGCATTATCCTCACCCTTCGCACCCGACTCACTCTCTGCTCTTCGCAGATCAGCATTTGCGCTGGCTACAGACGCTTTTGCTTCAGCATATGTGGCAGTCGCGTCATCAAATTCAGCTTCAGAAATTAATTTTGTTTGGGCGAGAGAAGTGGCTCTTTCTAATGCTCTCTTCGCCCTAGAAAGACTCACCTTACGTTCTTCTAATGTAGACTTAGCCACTCCTACTTCGGCATCACTTGCCCCAGTGGACTGAGTAGCAAGCTCATAATTAGCCGATGCTCCTTGAACTATGGCATCAAAGACCGAAGGATCAATTTCAAATAACACATCGCCCGCATTTACGTAATCATTTTCAGATACATGTAATTTAATAACAGGACCAGACACGCGGGATGCAATATTGACAATATGTGCTTGCACGTAAGCATCCTCAGTTGAGGGGTGAGAATCCTTATAAGAAAGGTATTGAATAAGTCCGACTCCACTGAGTAAGGAGAAGACCAAAACTGCCGAAAAACGCTTAAAGCGCATATACGATACTCCGATTAATACATAGCTTGACGAATAGATTATTTTAACTCTATATATAGATAATAACGACCAGTTCAACTAATGTTGAGATGCAACAAACTACTTGGAAAATATAAGACTAAAAAATTCTTATAAATTAATGAGTAAGTGGCAGTCTAAGGGGAGAAACAACTTGTCTAGTATAAGTAATAAAAACTACAGTCATGTCCAACGCCACCTAAAAATTGGTAATCTCGAAATAAAAAATAGAATTATGATGACTGGGCATACCCAGCTATATGGGAAAGATGGAACACTTAGTGAACGTCATATAAATTATTATCGAGAACGCGCTAAGGGTGGCGTAGGATTACTCATCCTGGAACAACAAGCAGTTCATCCTACCGGTCGAAACTATGCCGCAGGTTGCGTGGCTTACGATAAGCGCTGTATTCCTTGGTACAAAAAATTAGGTGAAGCAGTCCACGAATTCGACTGTAAGCAGCTAGTCCAGCTTTTTGCCTGTGGCGCCCAAGGCGATGGTACCCAATACATGGACGATTGGAGACCATTGTGGGCTGCATCCCGCATTCCATCGGCTGTTACCGAGGAGATGCCGATCGCCATGGAATTGGAACACATAGATGAATTAATTTCCTACTTCGTAGAATCTGCGACTAATGTTTCAGAATCAGGGCTCGATGGAATCGAAATACATGCAGCCCATAGTCAGTTACTGGGAGAATTTCTAAGCCCTGCTTTTAACAAACGTACCGATAAATATGGCGGTACCATAGAGAACCGTTGTCGTTTGATAATTGATATCGGCAAAGCTATTCGGGAAAAACTTGGACCGGACTTCGTAATGGGGCTCAGGCTATCTTTTGATGAATACTTAGGTGACGCTGGGATCACTGCAACACAGGCGGAACAACAACTGGAAATTTTTAAGTCATGTGATCTATTCGACTTTTATGATTTGTCGGCAGGTGGTTACCACACTTTACATGTCGCAGTAGCTCCGATGGGAACCATGAAAGAAGGTTTTCTGGCTGAAAGTGCTAAAAAAGCTCGAAAAATTATTGGAGATGATATTCCCCTATTTATAGTTGGTCGTTTCCTGACTTTAAGTCGCGCAGAAAAAATGCTGGCTAGCGGTGATGCCGACATGGTGGCCATGACGCGAGCGCATATGGCAGATGCTCATCTGGTGCGTAAAAGTTTGGATAACAATGAAAAAGATGTCACACATTGTATTGGTGCAAATATTTGTATTAGCAGGCTAATTAATAATAGGGAGGTAACGTGTTTTCAAAATCCCGAGATGGGACGTGAGGGATATTGGGGAAAAGGAAGTATATCGATCGCAGACTCACCGAAAGAGATATCTGTCGTCGGTGGTGGACCCGCAGGTCTTCGTTTCGCCGGAACTGCCGCTCTGAGAGGACATGCAGTGACGGTATTTGAATCTAGTACTGATCTAGGTGGCAGACTAAATCTGCTCAAAAAATTGCCAACTCGAGCAGCTTGGCAAAAAGCAATAGACAACCTAGTGACTCGAGCAATGAATGCGGGAGCTAAAATCAATACTTTAAGCGAAATAACTGAAACAAAGATCTCGGGTGACATAGCAGTCTTTGCAACAGGCGCTCGTTGGACCACAACAGGTTACAGCCCATATAGGCCAGAAAGAAGTAATATTCCGGGATGTCATCTTCCGATAGTCATGGACATAAAGACCGCAATTGAGGTGGTTCTGGCATCTCCTGATGGTCTAGGAAAAAACGTCATTATTCTAGATGAGACCGGAGAGTATCTTCCTCTGGGTCTCGCTGAATTATTAGCCGATAGTAAAATTGCCGTTGAGATCATATCTCCTAGATCATTCATTGGAGCTGACACACAGCGAACATTGGACATGCCCTATGTAATGCCGCGCTTAAAAAATTTGAATGTCCGACTTAGCCCGCTGCACTTTATCGAGGAGATATATGAGGATTCTATTTCGGTTTACGATATTTGGGGGGGAGAACCGACGTATCGGACCAACGTCTCTGCCGTGATTATGGCGATGACTCAAAACCCAAATGATGCTCTATATTCCGAGGTGAAAGAGCACGTCCTCGCGTATAAGTTAGGAGATATGATCGCGCCCCGACGCATTGAAGCAATAATTTATGAAGCAGAGAAACTTGGGCGTGACATATAAGACGGGTTACATCACACACTAAATACCTACAAACACTTGTCGACTCCAGAATAACCTTTAATATACAAGCGAACCAAAGTACAGAACTATAGAAACAACTCCGGGAAAAAAAATGACTGGGAAACCAAAGATTTTTATTGATGGCGAGGCGGGAACCACTGGCCTTCAAATCTCTGACGCGCTTCAGGCCAGAAAGGATATTGATCTAATTCAATTGCCATATGATGAAAGAAAGACAAGAACCTCGCGTAAAAATGCAATTAATGATGCCGATATAGTTATTCTATGTCTTCCTGATGAAGCTGCAAAAGACGCGGTGTCATTATTGCAAAATAGTGATACGACCATCATAGATGCGTCCTCAGCACACCGAACAGATAGTCATTGGTCTTATGGTTTTACGGAATATGATAAATCTCAAAGAGATGAGATTAAATCAAGTAAGCGGATAAGTAACCCAGGTTGTTACGCCATCGGGGCTGTTTCTATCATTCACCCTCTTGTATCATCAGGTCTATTCAACGGCTCTGAGACTTTTTATATTCATGGATTATCGGGCTACTCAGGAGGAGGTAAAAATCTAATCTCGCAATTTGAGCAAACTACCAAAGAAGAGTCGGTCACCTTAAGCGGTTACGATTACTCACTTAACCTCAATCACAAACATGTGCCAGAAATAAAGCTCTGGTCAGGGGTAAAAAAAGACCCCACTTTTCTGCCAACTGTGGGGCCATATAAACAAGGAATGCTGGTTCACGTGCCCTTGCCGCTAGGTGAAATTAGGAAAAAAGTTACCGCTGCTGACATTCGTCAGATATATTCGGAACATTACGAAAATGAAAAATTTATTAAAGTTATAGACTCTAACTACACCGGAGCAAATGACTTGCTAAACCCGCAAGCTTTAAACGGCAGTAACCAACTGCATCTTCATTTGCTCTATAGCCAAGAGAAACAACAATCCATTATGGTAGCTCAACTGGATAATCTAGGTAAAGGTGCCTCCGGTCAATGTATTCAAACAATAAACTCACTTATCGGTGTTGAGGAAGACACTGGTCTTATATAGGTACAGTTAATGAATTTGTTTGGAGCAAACTTGCGAGGCTATCTCGAACGAAGCCAGTCGTGCGTTGTGCTCGTATATTTGCCCTGTAAGCATTAACTCGTCGGCTCCAGTGAGCTCGATGAACTCCTCAAGTTTCTCGCTCACAGTAGAAGGTGACCCGACCACAGAATGAAGCAGTGCTCGCTCCACACCCACTCGTTCAGAAGGGTTCCAATAGGCTTCCATAGAATCTACCGGTGGTTGTAATTTGCCAGGGCTCCCTCTAAAAAGGTTAGTGAATTGCTTTTGTAACGAGGTAAAAAGCCGCTGAGCCTCAAGATCTGTTTCCGCTGCGAAAAAATTTACCCCGACCATCACATGAGGTTCCGCTAAATTTCGAGATGGTTTGAAGTGAGAGCGATAGGTTTTTATCGCACCTAACATAGAGTCAGGCGCGAAATGCGATGCAAACGCAAAAGGTAAACCTAGTGCTGCAGCAACTTGAGAACCAAACATACTCGAACCAAGTATCCAAATTGGGATCTCCAAACCAGAGCCAGGGACAGCTTGCACGCGCTGAGATTCTTCAGGGGGAGAGAAAAAAGCCTGCAACTCGCCTAAATCTTGAAAAAAATTATCGGGATTACTTTCTAGATTTCTTCGCAGTGCACGCGCCGTAACCATATCACTACCCGGAGCACGACCCAACCCAAGATCTATGCGTCCAGGATACAGCGATTCAAGAGTTCCAAATTGCTCCGCAATTATCAAGGGAGAATGGTTGGGTAACATTATCCCGCCAGCACCGACTCGGATTGTCTTGGTACTCCCAGCGACATGACCAACGACCACTGAAGTTGCGGCACTAGCGATCCCGGGCATATTGTGGTGCTCCGCCAGCCAGTATCTAGTAAACCCCCAATCTTCGGCATGCCTTGCCAAGTCCGCCGCATTCCGAAAGGCATCTGCTGGTTCAGAACCCTCATTCACAGGCGCAAGATCTAGTAGAGAGTAGTTTTTTATTGTCATACTTTTTTTAAGGCGAAGCCCAATGGTCTAAATCAACAAACTGACTTACTAGCTGCAGTCTCTGTTCTGCTCTCCTGCTTTTGTTTTAGTCTTACAGATCGTTGCCTCGATCAGTCGCGAAGCATCAATTTCGATAGTCGACAAATCGGCACCTCTCAAATCAGACCTCAGTAGATTAGCATTATATAAATCGGCGCCACGCAGATCAGCGTCAACAAGAACAGACCCGTTCAAGTCTGATTCTGACAAATCCGCATCGGTCAAATTTGCACCGGTCAAATTCGAGCCGCTCAAATCCGCCGCTTTCAAATCAGCCCCTGATAGATTGGCCCCAATGAGCATCGCATTCTTAAGATCAGCGTAGCGTAATTTTGCATCACTGAGATCGCATCCCTTGCACATTCTTAGCAGTTTCAGTCTCTTGACATCTTTCAAATTTGCCGAGAATGCAGGCTGGAGGCTAGCACACAGTGCTACCAACAAACTTAACACTAGTAAACGTTTCATGTTCTTATCATGCCAGATAACAAATGTATTGAAAACAGGTTCTTGGCGACTAATATAAAGTATTTTAAAAACCACTTCCGTGAGACATCAGCAACTATTTCCAAATAGTGCGTAGTTAAACTTATGAAATAAGTGTTAAAGTATTGTTAATCTTTCACTATGGAATAGTAAATGAAGTTATTTGACTGCGGAATGGCTCCAAACCCTAGAAGA
>CAJWTO010000011.1 GCA_913047675.1 uncultured Pseudomonadota bacterium
AAACCTTTGAGTCAATAGGAAGGGCTCTACCGGCAAGACAAAACATTGTTTTAACTAGGAATAGTGAATTTTCTGCTAAAGGGGTAGAACTGTTCTGCTCCCTTGGGCAGGCATTAGATGCTGTTACTATAGACAATAATAAAGAAATTTTTATAATCGGCGGTGCCGAAATTTATACTCAAGGATTGGCTAAGGCTCATCGAATATATTTGACAGAAGTTGAGGCTAGCGTGGACGGAGATACTTATTTTCCGGACCTGTCTATCGATGATTGGGTAGAGATAGAAGATAGTGGCTTGTTTGCAGCTGACGATCGACATACCTATCCCTACCGGTTCCGTACTTTAGAGAGAAGGAAGGTCTCTAAGTGACTTTTGCCGAGACAGAAAATAGTTTTTTGTCCTCGAGACTTATTGCTGTTAGGTCACGCCCCCACACTGCGCCAGTATCGATCGGAAATATTTGATTCTCTAAACTAGTATGTTTGGTTACCGACAAAGAAGCCCAATGACCAAATACAATTGGTGTTCCCCTCCAGCGAGCATTGGGCATTAAGTACCAAGGTTGTAAGCTAACCTTAACTAGGGATGGGTGCCTTTTCTCCTCGAATTCCAGATATCCATTAGGTGTGAAATAGCGGCATCTAGTAAGACAGTCGGCGATGAATTTCCAACGATCTATGCCTTCGAGGCGTTCATCCCAAATACTTGGTTCATTACCATACATGTGTTTCAGGAAATTTTTACCCTCAACTTCATCTGATAATATATGCGATAGCTCATTTGCGTGCATTAAGGCGTCATTTATGGACCACTCGGGAGGGAGTCCTGCGTGGACCATTGCAAACTTTAGCTCATTATCGTAATGAAATAAGGGCTGAGCGCGCAGCCATTTGACAATTCGGTCTAGTTCGGGACTGTCAAGAATCTGGGCTATAGTATCATTTTTCCCTAGCTTCAATTGTCGATTTTGCGACAACGCGAGTAAGTGTAGTTCGTGATTACCGAGCACTACAGTCGCCGCATCTTTTAGCGACATCACGTATTTTAGAACAGCTAGGGATGCTGGGCCTCGATTTACCAGATCACCCGCAAGCCAGAGTTTGTCTTTATCCGGGTTGAATTTTAATAAATCCAGTAGCCGCCTGAATTCATCATAGCAACCTTGTATGTCCCCGACTGCATACGTGGCCATCTCTTTGCTACTTCCTAACCATAGGATTAATTTAGTGCAGTGAATTAGGTTTAGAAAGAGTGAACAGCGGAATGGGGGCCTTGAATATAGTTCCATCTTCCGCCTTCATTCCGTATGAACCTTCCATACTTCCAATAGGAGTTTCGAGCATAGAGCCGCTGGTATACCGAAATGACTCACCTGGTTTCAAGTCAGGCGTCTCACCGATTACGCCTTCGCCTTTGACTTCTTCTATCTTCCCGTTAGAGTCGGTAATTATCCAGTGACGATCGATTAGTCGCGCGCTTAAATTTCCGCGATTACTGATGGTGATTGTGTACGCGAATACGAACTTATTTGCTGATGGATCAGATTGAGATGAGACATATGATACTTCGCTAGAAACTGCGATCTTATACTTATCAGACAATATTAATTACTCCGCTCGAATTTTTTTATTCCTTGAAATTTTTGAGACGTGCTTCAAGTTCCACTAACTTACGTTCAGCTTGCTGCAATAGGTTACGTTGTGCTTCAAACTCTTGACGGGTCACAAGATCCGCTTTTTTTAAAATAGCAGATAAAAAGGGTTTAGTACTATTCTTAAATTCCTGTTTAAGGATTTTTGGATCATCTGGCAAGATAGATGAAATCTTTTGGGCAACTTTTTCTATTTTCCTAAAGTCCAACAATGTTTGGTACCTCATTTTATTTATTGTTGCACCAGCCTAATACCGATTTGCAAACTAGTTGCATCAATATGGTGCTATCACACCTAATGATTTCTGCATTTCATCTTAGCCTGGGCCGATTCAGTCTGTTTACATGCGATTTTTAAAGAAGATGTTATTTGTTGGCACGCATGATGCATTAGTACTAATTATATCGTCAATAGGAGAGTTTAGTTAGATTTTTTTAGTCGATTAGGAGTGATTTAAAGTTATGTTATTAAGGAGGAAATTTTAGTGGACGCGTCGCTAATAGAAGTAAAATACGCAATAGACACCTTTTATTTTTTAGTAATGGGTGCTTTTGTTATGTTAATGGCTTGCGGATTTGCCATGCTTGAAGCTGGTTTAGTCCGAACCAAAAATACAGCCGAGATACTGACCAAAAATATAGTTTTGTATTCCCTCGCATGTACGATGTACTTGCTGTGTGGTTATGCTTTTATGTATCCCGCTGAAGCCGTAAATCAACTGTGGCCGGGTTTGCCTAGTATTTTAGGTGGTTCCGATAACGTAGTTGCCGATGTAGTTGCGAGTGAGGGTTCAGTGTACTATTCGGGCTTGTCTGATTTCTTTTTTCAGGCAGTTTTTGTCGCTGCAGCCATGTCAATTGTATCCGGTGCGGTAGCGGAGCGGATGAAATTGTTCGCATTTTTAGCTTTTGCGGTTGTGATGACCGGATTCATCTATCCGATAGAAGGCTATTGGAAATGGGGCGGTGGCTACTTGAATGAAGCAGGATTTTTAGATTTTGCAGGATCCGGAGTGGTACACATGTGCGGCGCAGTAGCGGCATTGGCTGGTGTCCTATTGTTAGGCCCAAGAAAAGGCAAGTATAACGATGATGGGTCGGTCAATCCGATGCCAGGGGCTAACTTACCTTTGGCCACTCTAGGTACTTTCTTGCTTTGGTTCGGATGGTTCGGTTTCAATGGTGGCTCTGAGCTAGTCATATCGAATGTAGCTGAGGCAAATGCTGTAGCGTTAATATTCGTTAATACAAATGCGGCAGCTGCTGGTGGCTGTATTGCGGCACTTCTGTTGGCAAAAATTCTTTTTGGCAAAGCCGATCTAACTATGGCGCTTAATGGTGCTTTAGCTGGACTAGTGTCAATTACAGCTGAGCCGTTGACTCCAACTCCATTATTGGCAACTGTGATTGGAGCTATAGGAGGGCTTATTGTTGTTATCTCTATAGTGCGCCTGGATAAGGCTGGGATAGACGATCCAGTGGGCGCTATATCTGTACATGGTACGGCGGGTATTTGGGGTCTCTTAGCTGTTTGCCTGAGCAATGGCGATGCGACTTTAGGTGCGCAGTTACTCGGGATAGTTATGATATTCGGATGGGTTTTTGTCACTTCGTTTATAGTCTGGTACGTGATACGAGCTATTGCTGGGATCCGTGTCTCTGCGGAGGAAGAACTCGAAGGTGTCGATAAAGCCGAGTGTGGACTGGAGGCATACCCTGAATTTACACGCCGGTAGTCTTGAACTACGCTAGCGACTTCAAATTACAGTGATTCTCATTACACAGTGAATCCGAGGACGTTAGGGTATAATTTTTTTAAAGTGTATAGTGAGGTGGCCACAAGGTTAAGGCCATCTCACGATAGCTTAGATAATTTTAATGATTATTAGTTTTGGAGAAAGCTTATGAAATTAATTACTGCGGTTATTAAACCTTTTAAATTAGATGATGTGCGAGACGCACTATCAACTGCCGGGATCCAAGGGATGACCGTCACCGAGGTCAAAGGTTTTGGACGGCAGAAAGGTCACACTGAGCTCTATCGAGGAGCAGAATATGTGGTTGATTTTCTGCCTAAAGTTAAATTGGAAATAGCAGTTGATGATGATGTGGTAGATAGTACTGTCGAGATAGTTAAAGAGGCTGCTAACAGCGATTCTATTGGGGATGGCAAGATATTTATTAGTGACTTAAATGAGGTGATTCGTATAAGGACTGGCGAGACAGGTAAAGATGCATTATAGATGCATCTAACCGCTTGATGATTGCGCGTAAAGCTAGGGAGATGCGCGCATAGATTTGCATTTTTTTTGAATTAGGGATAAATAAAGGGGGAGAACATGTTCTTTCAACGTTTAATTGTAATTTTTTTATTGCTACCTAGTGTCGCCTTTGCAGATGGACTAGATAGTGGCGACGGGGCGTGGCTTCTTACGTCTACTGCGTTAGTATTATTCATGACGATACCAGGTCTTGCCCTATTCTATGGTGGTTTGGTGCGCAGTAAAAACGCTTTATCGGTGCTTATGCAGTGTTTTACTTTGACCTGTGTAACCTCGTTGCTGTGGGTGTTCGCAGGTTATGGACTAGCTTTTGGAAATGGTGGTGCTTGGAACGACTACATTGGCGGTGGTAATGTAATGTTATCGGAAGTGACCCGAGAGGCTATGAGCGGGACCATTCCTGAAACTGTATTCGTCATGTTTCAGATGACATTTGCTATCATTACCCCTGCGCTCATAGTAGGTGGTTTTGCCGAGAGGATGAAATTTTCGGCTATTTTAGTGTTCAGTTGCTTGTGGATGTTTTTGGTTTACGTGCCTGTATGTCATTGGGTCTGGGGCGGTGGATGGCTGAGTCAACTTGGTCTCTTGGATTTCGCTGGAGGGACCGTGGTGCATATTAATGCCGGCGTAGCCGCTATCGTCGCCGCGGTGATTTTAGGAAAGCGCAAAGGGTTTCCGGAGTCGCCCATGCCTCCCCATAACTTAACTATGACGGTTACAGGGGCTTCGATGCTTTGGGTCGGTTGGTTCGGCTTTAATGCAGGAAGTGCTGTAGCTGCTAATAATGATGCTGGGATGGCTATGCTTGCGACACATATTTCAGCGGCAGCGGGGTCGCTAGCTTGGATGGCTATAGAATGGATGAAACACGGGAAGCCCAGCGTTTTAGGTATTGTGACTGGTATGGTTGCTGGACTTGGGACAATCACTCCCGCTTCAGGTTTCGTCGGTCCGCTCGGAGCACTGTGTATTGGTATTTCTGCTGGTATCGTTTGTTATTATAGTACGCAGTATATCAAGCGATCTCTTCGAATAGATGACTCTCTTGATGTATTTCCCGTGCATGGAGTAGGCGGGATATTGGGCACAATCCTTGCTGCGGTGTTCGTCTCTGAAAAGCTAGGGGGCAGTGGTTATGCTGAGGGAGTAGATATGCTGACTCAGCTCTCGATACAGCTTGTAGGTGTAGCAGCCACTATAGTTTGGTGTGGCGTAATGACTCTCATAGTGCTGAAAATTACGCGATCACTAACTGGTTTGCGTGTCAGCGAAGATACGGAGACTGCCGGTCTTGATTTATCTGAGCATGATGAGCGTGGCTACAATATGTAGAGAAGTTACTATGGATAGTTCCAAGCGACACGGCCTATATTGCTCGGGACTATCCTTAATTACTCCGGAATACTGACTTTCGGCACATAGAATTGTCAGGAAGTCGAAAATAAAGTTAATATTTGCCGCATGGTCACAGAACCTTCAGTCAAAGTCGGCTTACCCAACGCGTATTGCGTGGTGGGAGATCCTATTGCCCATAGCTTGTCTCCGAAAATTCATGCTTGGTTTGCCGAAAGTGAAGGACAAGCGTTTTTATATCATAAAATAAGGGTTGCTAAGGGAAGTCTGAAGTCCGCGATAGAAGAGTTCATGCGGGTCGGAGGCAAGGGTATGAATGTTACCGTACCGCTTAAAGAAGAAGCGTATTCAATATCTGATGTTCGCAGTGAAAGAGCGATCGCAGCGGGGGCTGCGAACTTTTTGTCTTTCGGAGATAACGGTAAAATTACCGCTGATAATACAGATGGTTATGGTTTGATTACAGACATATCCCGGAACTTGCATTTGGCTTTAAGCGGTAAAGTAATCTGCTTGCTTGGGGCGGGAGGAGCAGCGCGTGGAGTTCTGGCAGGCATAGCGGCGCAATCTCCATCACTCCTGCAGCTCTCAAATCGTACTCTCTCTAAAGCCGAGGATTTATCCAATTTATTGCCTAAATCATGTCCACGGGAGATTGTACCATGGGGACAGATGTCTACTACTCAACCCGATATAATTATCAATGCAACATCGTTAAGTTTGACCGGCGACCTTCCCAAAATGAATAATTCGGTTTTTGCTTTAACGGAACTGGTCTACGATATGGTCTACAGTTCAAATCCTACTTCGTTTATGAAGCTCGCCTCACGACAAGGTGCAAAAAATGTTTCCGATGGGCTGGGGATGCTTGTTGAACAAGCTGCGGAATCGTACCGCCTATGGAACGGAACATTGCCTCGTACAGACAATATTACAGATCGTTTACGCTCTACTTAGGACTTCTCACTTTATAGTAAGCCATTATAGCGGTCCATGAGGTCTGGGAGCCAAGTTACCGTCTTTGGAAATGTGATGATAAGAATGAGCGCGACTAGCTGTATCAAGATAAATGGAGTCACACCATTATATATGTGACTTGCCCTTATTTGCTTAGGCGCTACTGCTTTGAGGTAAAATAGGGAGAATCCGAATGGGGGTGTTAGAAATGAAGTTTGCAGATTCATTGCTATTAAAATAGCGAACCACAATGGGTCTAATCCCAGTTGTCGCGCTACTGGCTCAAATATTGGCACGACTATGAAACATATTTCTATAAAATCCAGAAAGAACCCTAGGATGAAGATAATCATCATACTGATTAAAATAAAGCCTGTCGCACCGACACCTATAGACGAAAAAAATGTTGCTACTAGTTTATCGCCCCCTAGAGCCTTGAAGACAAGTCCGAAAGCAGTGGCCCCTATGAGGATCATAAAAACCATACTGGTTAGTTTTGTAGCCTCTATAGCGCCTTCGCTCAGTGATGTTAATGATAATCGATTGCGCATAATCGCAAGGACAAGAGCCCCCGACGCGCCGACTGCAGCAGCTTCAGTGGGAGACGCAATACCAATAAAGATTGATCCAAGTACGGCGAATATTAGGGCTATTGGGGGTAATATCGCTTTACTCAATGCCGCAAGGTCTGGAGGTTCTATTGTTTGGAACGATGGCGCCAATCGGGGATTTTTATAACTAAGGTACTGTATATATAATATATAGGCCCCAATCAGAAAAAGTCCGGGTATCAAGGTGGCCATGAACATTCGTCCTACGGGAACACCCATAATGTCTGCCAGTAATATCGCTACAATACTCGGCGGGATCACTTGTCCTAATGTCCCCGAGGCCGCTACTGTTCCGCAAGCAAGTGACTCATCGTATTTATGTTTCAGCATAGTTGGCAAAGCTATTACTCCAAGCGTGACAACGGTCGCACCCACTACCCCCGTACTTGCTGCTAACATTGCTCCGACAAGTATAACAGCGGTCGCTAGTCCTCCAGGACTCCGACCTAAAATTTTTGCCAGAGACTCCAGCAATTCCTCAGCTACTTTAGATTTATCTAAAATAATCCCCATAAATATAAACAATGGAACAGCGAGTAGGGTGAAATTTGTCATTATTCCAAAAATTCTATAAGGCAGGAGGGCAAATATTTCGATACCTACGGTGAGGGTTCCAAATAGAATAGCAATTGCACCTAATGTGAAAGCAACCGGATATCCCAGCAAAAGTGCTGGTAGCAAAACTACAAACATTAGGACAGCCCAAATTTCCATAAGTCTAAGCTCTAACCTGTATCTTTAAGTCTTCCGATTAAGTCGTTAAGACTCTGCAACAGAATTAATATAAATGCGCACGGGATAATTGATTTTACGATCCAACGATTAGATAGACCGCCCGGATCAGGCGAAGTTTCTGAATGGATAAAAGATTCTAGGGCAAACGGAACAGAATATATGATGATAACTACGCAAAAAGGTATCGAAAAGCATAAAGTTCCAAAGATGTTAATTCGATTACGGTGCCTATTGTTAAATCGGCGGCTTTGATAAATTAGATCCAGCCGGACATGCTCATCACATTTCATTGTATAGGCCGCCGCTAGGAGAAAAACTGCACTAAAAAGATGCCACTCGAGCTCCTGTAACCCAATTGCGCCATTTTTAAATACATATCTCATCATCACGTCAAAAATCGTCACGATTACTAGCGATACCATGCATGTCGCACTTAGATAGCCGAACCAATTCACTAGTGTTTTGATAAGTTTAATTTCAACGAGTGAGGTTATAAAGCTTTTAAAATAACCTACCATTTAGTGTATTGTTCCCAAAAAAGACGTCATTAATTTTTCTAGCTAAGGCTCCAGGATTTGCTCAAGTTTAAATTAAAATCTTACAGCAACACAGTTATGATACTGCACATTTATACACATTTGCTTGATATATAGAAGAGTAAAGGATTAGTTAGGACCCGTAATCACTAAGAAGCTATCACATTGATATATAAGTATATGTTTATTATGGATATTTTTTATTTTGACTAAAAATTGACCAATCTAACAGTCGACCAGTGAAATAACGACAAATAATTCATATTTATGAGACTTTTGAACAAGGTTATCCACAGAAATTGTGGGTAAAATTAAGCAATTCAGTTTTTTCTCTGCTTAGGCTTTAAAGTAAGTTCAGACACGGTGTTAGTGACCTAAAGCTTCTAGCGTCTTGAGTGCTAGCCTCTCGTACTCTGTTATGGTCAAATCCTCAGCGCGACTTTTCGGATCTATTTCCGCCTGCTTGATGACGTCACTAGGTATAAGAGATTTCAAGGAATTAGTAAGAGTTTTTCTGCGAGTAGCGAAAGCTAGCCTCACAATCTTTTCGAAATACACATCAATTTCCGGATTCTTTGTATTATTGATTGGTTGAAATCGGACAACTGCAGATTGCACTTTTGGTTGCGGACAAAACGAGGCGGCACTCACCTCAAATTTATAGCTGATATGGGCCTGTCTTTGGGCCATAATTGACAATCGGCCGTACGAGCGAGCACCCGCTTTGGCGGTTAGACGCAATGCCACCTCTTTTTGCAGCATGAAGATCATTTCTGACCAAAGTGACCTGAGCGTCACTAAGTTCATTATCAAAGGAGTCGCTATGTTATACGGAAGATTTCCTATTATTTTCCATGCGGTCGATCGTTCCCGGAGAATTTCTAGGTCGAAATTCATTATATCCGAGTTGTGCAACTCGAAGTTTGGAATATCTGCATAGTGTTCTACCAAGCTTCTGGCAAGATCACGGTCCACTTCTATTGCCGTAATCGCAGCTTTTGTGCGAACAAGTAGATCTGTAAGAGCTCCCGTACCCGGCCCTATTTCAATTATATGATCTGTATGCTGGGGCTTGATTAATTGAATAATCTGCGCCACAACATAGTCGTCGATTAAAAAGTTTTGCCCCAAGCGTTTTTTCGCTCTGGGAATTGCTAGTCGTTTCAAGAGATTTTACTGATATTAATCGCAAGTTCGAGTGCCGCTTCGACACTACCGGAATCTACATTCCCGGAGCCAGCGATATCGAGGGCAGTGCCATGATCGACCGAACTCCTGATTATGGGAAGCCCCAGAGTGAGGTTGACGCTACTACCAAATCCAATAGTCTTTAGCGCAACCAGCCCTTGATCATGGTACATGGCAACTATGGCGTCGTACTCTTTCCTAGCTGCATCTGTAAACGCGCTATCCGCAGACACAGGACCATTCACGATAATGTCTTTCAAACGAAGCTTTTCTAGGGCCGGCTTAATTATACTTTCTTCTTCTTGTCCTAGGTGTCCACCTTCTCCAGCATGCGGATTAAGGCCGCAGATTTGAATACGCGGATTTCGGATGCCGAACTTTCCAATCAACTCTCGATGTACAATTTCAACAACTTCTACTATTTTTCTTTGATTGATTTGACTCGGGACTTTGGAAAGGGGGATGTGGGTCGTGAGCAGTACTACCCTCAATGTGTCTGATGTAAGCATCATTACGGGTAGGGGGGCGTTTAATCGTTCAGCAATATATTCGGTGTGACCTGTGAACGAGATTCCAGCATTGTTAATGATTTCTTTATTTATCGGGCCGGTAACCATTGCATCTAGCTTACCGCTTACGCAGTTATCTACCGCTTTGTCTAAGCATTCGAGAACATAAGGGCCATTTAATGGATCGGGAGTCCCTACACAAGTCGGATTAGGACACGTACTGGCTATTAGTTGGATATAGCCAGGAGGCACTTTGACCGCCTGATTAGCATCGCGTATTTCGATGATTTTTATTTGCTGGCCAATGGCTGATGCCCGAGCAGAAATCACTTCAGGATCAGCAAAAAAAACTATAGTCTCTTCTCGCGGGCGAGTTACCAAAGAAAGCGCCAGATCCGGACCAACGCCTGCAGGTTCTCCAGTAGTGAACGCTATTTTAGTAACTTTTTTCTCTTTTTCATTTTCTGTATTCGACATAGGCTTCATCTCGCAGTCGCCTTAACCAAAATTGCCGCCGTTCGTCTAGTTTTTGTTGGCGGATAGCGCGCCTCGCCCGGTCATGTTTTATTTCCTCGGAACCATCAAACATTCTCTTTTCCACTACCTGTAATATGTGAAAGCCAAATTCTGATTCAAACGGTGGACTAATTACACCGACTTCAATAGCAGTCATTATCTCATCGAATTCAGGCACCATCTGACCTTCATTAACCCAGCCGAGATCTCCACCTTGAAGCGCAGAGGTTCGATCGTCAGAATTATTTTTAGCCATATCTGCAAAAATCACATCTCCGTCAATTTCTAACCGCATTTTAAGCTGATTAATTCTATTGAGAGCCTGTGTTTCGGTGACAAGTGCGTTGGGTTTGATCAATATATGCCGAGTCTTATATTGTGGAATCATAAAGTCTTCGATACTTCTCTTTTCGGTGAGCTCGATAATATGATAGCCACTCGGGTTGGTTATGATCCCACTATGCTCTCCTACTGACAACGTGCTGACGGAGTCAGCAAAAAGGCTAGGGATCTCGGTTCCTTTTCGCCATCCCAGATCTCCACCCTCGAGAGCTTGTTGCCCATCAGAAACACTAATTGCGACGTCTGCAAAAGGAGTTCCTAACTCTATGACATTATGCGCTTCTGTGGCCTTATCTCGAGCTATCTTCCGTTCACTATCAGTCGCACCGCTCGGAGTCGAAATCAAAATATGAGATATACGGTACTCTTGATCATCTGCCGCCGCAGACTCATTGCGGAGGTAGTTCTGTATTTCCGACTCTCGGACTCGCACGCGATCGTCCACCTGAGACTTTCTGAGCTTGGAGATCAATATCTCTTGTCTTATTTGATCTCTAAACACGTCAAATTCATAATTTTCTGAAGCTAGTATTTCTTTGAACTGCGGGAGAGATAGATTATTTTGCTCCGCCATATCAGAAATAGCTAACGCTAAGGCATCCTCAGTTACTTCAATTTTGTTTTCGCTTGCCACCTGTAGTTGAATTTTTTCCAGCACTAGACGCTCAAGAACCTGTCTTTCTAATACTGAATTAGGAGGCATTCGAGTACCTTGCTGTTCAATTTGGAATTTCACTTTGTCCATTTGGCTGGCAAGTTCACTTTCCATAACCACATCTTGCTCAGCTACAACGATTATTTTATCGAGCTCTTCTGCACCGGCGTTAGCTGTCGAGCAAAGCATAATGAGCGTAACCGTTGTTAGGAGATTACGTCGGTTGATTAATTTAATCTCTAGTAAGCGAAAAATTTGAAATTTATTAAACATATGCGCGCTTTAATTAATTTGTATACGAATTATAGACTAAAATTACGAATTTTAGACATTTGGTTTCGGTATGCAAATCTATTTTGAGACTTAGGTCAAAATTGGCTGGTCGCTTCGGGCAAATAGCGTGTTGTCAGAGGGTCCCGCCCTTTCCCGAGGCCGCCTAATCCCCTGAGTCGTACCTGTATAAAGACACCTGTTACGTATTCTGACTGTCCGCTCGCTTTATTTCCATTCAAGTATCTCTGACCGATCACCCGAAGACCCCAACAGCAACTTTCGTATTCCAAGCCGCCGAATGCCTCAATTGTTTTCTTTTCTTCTATCGAGTAACTCCAGAGTCCGATAATAGACGTATCTGGTAGCGAATTGATCGGTAAGCGGAACACCGCATCGGTCTGTTTGATATTATCTAAATTTTTGTGCGGCGCTCTGGTAAATCTATAAGCAATTTTAGCAAGCGTATTACTATTTGGTGCATAGTCTAGAGAAATCGCTTTACGCTCAAAGTTTGTTTGTTTGGGATTCCACACAAAGGAACCTTTAATAGTTAGGTCTGGTTGAGGATTTAGGTCAAAACCTCCAAACAAACTGGACAATGTATTTTTAGAGTAAGTTTGATTTGGCAAACTGATTTCTCTTTTCTCTAAGTGGAATACTTGCCCGAGATTGAATGCGAGAAATTGGCGTCCAGTTTCTTTGCTAGTAATTCGCGAGTTAATACCAGCGCTTATGCGGTTGGCATCGCCGATTCTATCTCCTCCAAAACCAGAGATCCCTCCCGAGAATCGATTAGGCAGATACATTGTGTGAGGATTTATGTCCATCGTACCAGTATCAAAAACGGGCAGATTATCTTGGTTAACTTTTGGTATATAAACGTAGTAAATACGTGGCTCTAAGGTTTGGAAAAGATTAAACCCCATTAGAGAAAAGTCTCTTTCAGCGAATAACGTCGCGTCTAATGTTATTACAGGAACGGTACGGGACTCATCTTCATAAATCGAAGCGGGATCATCATTAAAGTATTCGGTATGGGAGATCATAAATTTAGGAGTTACCTTAATGAATGATTTGCTATAGTCGTAGGAGATAGAGGGAGCAACTGTAGTTCTTATACTGGTTAGGCTGTCGTCTCGGTTAAAGTAAGTAAAATCGGCTTCAAAATTAGGTTGCAACGCGAATACTTTAGGTAAGTTTTTTTTCCTAAATTCAATTTTTGGCAATAGTTGGTACGGCTTCGCTCCAGCGGGGAGGCTTCGGTTAACACTCTGGTATGCTTGCGTTAGCGCTGAGACATAATAAGACGCATTTTCGTAAACAAATTCTGCTTTTCTATCCATAAAACTCTGGGAAGATTGGCCAATCGTTGTGCCGAAATCTTGAAAATATTGATCATCCGAAAGATTCGAAAAGAGAATATCGATTCGTCCCTTATTTTCAAATATCCGGTGATGATGTTCTGCTCTGATATAAGATCGATCTTGCTTATCTTTGATTTTATCTCTTACTAAATACTCCACGTCTATAGAACCCGCGTAGTCGTGGTTTAGGTACCTATACTCGGTGTCTACTAGTACGCCTCTGTCTTGCATAAAGCGAGGGGCAATTGTTGCATCTTGAGTCGGTGCAATATTCCAGTAATAGGGCACTTGCGTATCGAAGCCTGATTCATTACTCGTGCCAAAAATAGGTGCTAAGAATCCCGATTTTCTTTTTTGACTAGTAGGGAAATTAATATACGGCATGTAAAAGACCGGGATATCGCGAAAACGGATGATGGCGTTGCTGGCTGAAGCGCGTTCATTGTTATGGTCAATTCTGATAGCACTTGCATTCAGTTTCCAAGTTTCATTAGATACCGGGCAAGTGGTGTACTTAACGTTTTTTAAAATACTTATCTCATTTGCAGAGTCGTGTTCAATGACCGCAGCTTTTCCGCGCCCCAGACTTTCATTCAACCAATACTGACCATCATTCAGTCTGGCAGTCTCGTTCAGAGAGTTAAAATGAAGGCTGTCTCCAGACCAAATAGCTCCTTTACTCCAAAGATGAGCACGACCTTCCGCATCATAAAGTCCTGTATTTTTATCGTAGGTGATGACTTCAGCACGTATAGCTTGGAGACCTTTAATAACCTCTACATTGCCATGGAATTGACTGCGCCCGGATTCGACAATTCGAGAGTTATCTGCACGAATTTCAGTGCTTTCGAGATCGATTCCTGGATCTGCATGCATAGGCCTATCAGGAACAAGTTGATTATTAGGGCAAAAACTCCAGGCACTATTAGTCTCAGATCCCGCAGCAGTGACTACTTGCGAAGCAGAAAGTATAGCTGCGAGAACGGAAACAGCGAGTATTCTCAGATTGACGCCTCGTTTGCAAAAATAGCTTGGAAGTTTAACTTTCTTATCCTTATTCAGTTTTAAAAACTTACTGTAAAAATCGCACAGATTACACTCAGCTTCAACACGTTATTTACACTATCTGCGAGGTGCTTACTTTGGGTCCGGTACTAAGCCCTTAGAGCGTCGATTTAGTTCCGTTATTTATATGAGCTGAAATCTTTTTAATTTTCCCATCCGCTGTGGGGGAGAGCAAAATTTCAAGTCTATCTTCGTTGTTCAAGGGTAAGAGTTCCGCGAGTCTATATGCTACCCATGCAGCATCGTCTAGGTGCCAAGGCTTAGGGGGTGCTATTTCTGCCAAACTTTCCAGGACTTCGGACAAAAGCTTGGATAAACGAGAAAGTTCAAACTCGGACGTCCCATCGTCTTGACTTGTTATTACCGGATCGATTGTTGCAACATTTAATCCGTCTTTCCGCTGTTCACTCTGAACAACCTCAAATAAAGAAGTACCTTTGGCAACTATATGCAATAGGCCATCTTCGCCTTGATCAAAAGTTTCTATATGGGCAAGGGTACCTACTTTATGAAAACTAACAGGACCTCGAGTTTCCCTCCCCGATTTCATGAGTACTACTCCAAATTCCTTTTTCTCTCGTAGGCATGCACTGACCATGTCTATATATCGTGGCTCAAATATTTTGAGAGGCAAGATACTGTCTGGGAATAACACTAAATTCAACGGAAAAATTGGTACTTCATTAGGTGCGAATATCATATTGTCTCAATTACCTCAATTTGTTGAATGATTCGAGTGGGTAGATTTTCCGAGGCCCCATTGCTCATGATAATCACACTATCTCCTTTTTCTGCTATATCAGCGACTTTTTGCACTATTACCTCAGATTCTTCCGCAATAACTACGTTAGATAAAGTTTTTAGAGCATCTGCTAAGTCCCATTTTAAATCTGTCGGCTTCAAGACTAGAATTAGATCGGCGCTTTCAAGAGCTGCGGCCAATGCAGATTTATGCACTCCCATAACCATTGTGTTCGACCGGAGTTCAAGTACTGCTATCAATTTCTTAGTATTTACATACTTTTTTATGGCAGTGAGCGACGAAGCTATAGCCGACGGATGGTGTGCAAAATCATCATAGACACGAATAGCGCGAGGTGTTCCGATAAGCTGTAACCTTCTACTAGCATTAGCAAATAATGGAAGTTGATTGATTGTATGTTGTAAATCCTTTGTGACTAACGCGAGAGCTCCTAAGGCCGCAGCAACATTCCAGGCATTATGTAATCCAAGTAGAGGTGTAGGGACTTTGAAAACGGTGCCGTCTCTGGTGGTTAGTGTTATTTTTTTTTCTGACAACTCTTCGAAATTGACCATCCAAGTATCAGATTGTTTCGAACCAAATGTTTCCGTTTTTGACCAGCACCCTAATTTTATTAGCTGTTCTATCTCGGTATAGTCTGATGGAAATACGATCACCGAGTCGGCTGACATCGTTCTTATAAGATGATGAAATTGTCTGATGATATCTTGGAGGGAATCAAATATATCCGCATGGTCATACTCTAAATTGTTGATAATGAGGATATTCGGCTGGTAGTGTATAAATTTTGATCTTTTATCGAAAAAAGCAGTATCGTATTCGTCTGCTTCTATTATGAAGTAGTCTGATTGCCCTAATCGAGCACAAACGTCGAAGTTTTCGGGGACACCTCCGATAAGGAAGCCTGGTTTTAGTCCGGCGCTTTCGAATAGCCACGCAACAAGGCTCGATACGGTTGTCTTACCATGAGTCCCGGCGACAGCTATTACAAAACGGTCCTGCAGAATATTATTTTTTAGCCACTCTGGTCCAGAAATATAGGGTATCCGATTACTGAGCACATATTCGACTGCCAGGTTGCCTCTCGAAAGGGCGTTCCCAATCACTACTAGGTCAGGACGGTCATCAAAGACGCTAACGTCGTACCCTTCAGCTACTTTGATACCTAGTTCATCAAGAATATCGCTCATAGGAGGATAAATCTTGTTGTCACTACCGGTTACTTTGTGCCCTTTTGCTTTTGCTAAGGTGGCTATCCCTGCCATAAAAGTCCCACCGACACCTAGAATATGAATGTGCATAAATTAGCTCACTAGACCGCTATCTTAGAATAAAAGAAGGTGAGTATTTGCCATAGGCAAAAAGCATATCCGATCGCTATTAAAAAGGCTCGACCAAATCCGATCTCCATAGAGTGGGTTAAGACTTTTGCCGTTGCACTAAGATTCCAAATCAGGATTGCAGGCCGAAAAATAATGAGAAGGCTAGGAGGCAATACTACGATTAACAGGTACGCGAAAATACCTATGATCGCTCCTACACCCATCAACGCCGAGAGCGTTTTGCTTAACCGCTCATGCTTCTTTGAGTAAAGTAAAATAGTTGCAGTTAAAACGATTAAAGTCAGACACTCGAGGAGGGACAGTACAGCTGCTAGAGAAATTTTTTCATAATTTAGATTTATCAACAAACTGACGAAAAAATTCGCCGAAAGTGACGCCAAGAATATGTTTCTTGAGCCCTTTAGAGTTTCTGGGGAAGCCTTCAAGCAAGCTATCTCCCAAAAGATACCGATAGTTTTCAATGAGAAAATTTTAACCACATGTTTCTGAAACAGTTTTCTAATAGATAAGTCATTCTTATTTGACGTATCCTACAATTCATTCTCACTATTTATTCTAGCTATCGTAAAGCTTTTTAAGCGATCGTTTCAGAACGAAAGTTTTTTTTAATATATTCTTCAAGGAGCTGCTTGAATTCGCCAGCTATATTGTCTCCTCTAAGCGTCACATGTTTTTCGCCATCCACGAAAACTGGTGCAGATAAACCTTCTCCAGTGCCAGGCAGACTTATCCCAATATTCGCGTGTTTACTCTCTCCGGGACCATTGACCACGCATCCCATTACGGCGAGACTTAAGTCTTCAACACCTGGGAATTTATTTTTCCAAATTGGCATTTGTGTTCTGATATAGGCTTGGATATCTTGGGCTAATTCTTGGAAAACAGTACTGGTGGTTCGTCCGCAACCTGGACACGCTGTGACAAGTGGACTAAATGACCGAAGGCCCATAGTTTGCAGCAATTCCTGGGCTACGATTACTTCTTGGGTTCGATCGCCGCCTGGCTCCGGTGTGAGAGAAATCCTAATTGTGTCGCCAATTCCTTGCTGCATCAGAATAGCCATAGCAGCTGATGACGCAACTATGCCTTTTGAACCCATGCCGGCCTCCGTTAACCCAAGGTGCAATGGGTATTCGCATTCGTCCGCTAGACGTTGGTAAACTACGACTAAATCCTGAACATCACTGCATTTGCAAGAGAGGATAATTTTTTCCCTCGCTAGTCCAATTTTTTCGGCCTGTCGAGCGCTATCAATTGCCGAAAAAATTAGGGCGTCATAAGCTACTTCTTTGGCAGTTTTTGGTTGGGGAAGCAGGTTATTATCATCCATCATTTTAGCTACTAAAGCAGGATCCAAACTGCCATAATTGACTCCGATCCGCACGGGCTTATTATTTTCTATAGCAGCCTCTATTATCGTAGAAAATTGAATGTCTTTCTTTCGACCACGACCTACGTTCCCTGGATTTATTCGATACTTAGAAAGGGCTTGAGCACACTCGGGATACTTTGTAAGTAATGTATGACCGTTATAATGGAAGTCGCCGACAAGTGGGACATAACAACCTGTTGCGTCGAGGAGCTCTCGTATTTTTGAAACTTTGCTAGCCGCTTTTTCAGTATCCACGGTGATACGAACTAATTCCGATCCAGCCGCAGCCAGAGCTTGAATTTGCTTGGCCGTGCCAATGGCATCAGCTGTGTCGGTATTAGTCATGGACTGCACTACAATTGGCGCACCGCCGCCCACAGCTATTTCCCCCACTTTTGTTTGGGATGACAATCTTCGGTTATTAGAGCCTACAACAGCCACATTAATTCTCTTTGTATCACCAGCAAAAAATGATGTTTCTCCTATTATACACCTTGGTCGAACTGAATTACTAAAATACACTGCGGATTTTGGTTAAACGACGTAATATTTGCTCACAATTGTAGTTTTAAGTAAAAAATTTTCGTATCCTTAGTCCGTGAAGTTCTTGTGCTTTTAACTATTTTTGGAACGTGTGTATGAAGAAGAGACTCAGGACAGAAGAAGAGTGGAGAGAAATCCTATCTCCCGAGGCTTACCAAGTATGTAGGCTACAGGGGACAGAACCTCCATTTTCTGGGGAATATGACGGGTGCAAGAGTGCGGGGGTATACCGGTGTATATGCTGCGATGCAGTGCTATTTGATTCAGAGCATAAGTTTGATTCGGGTTCAGGATGGCCTAGTTTTTTTCGCGCCCTTAATAGCGATACAGTTGAGTTGAGAAAAGATGAAAGTCACGGGATGATTCGAGTAGAAGTGGTGTGCGCTAATTGTGAAGCCCATCTCGGACATGTGTTTAATGATGGCCCGCGACCGACCGGCCAGCGTTACTGCATCAATTCGGTTGCATTGAGCCTTGACTTGGAAGCTTAATTTTTTACATAAGCTTTTAAATGCTAAGCCTTCGGCAGAGTTACCCCTGTTTGGCCTTGATATTTACCGCTTCTGTCGGCATACGAAGTCTCGCACTCATCATCCGATTGTAAAAATATTAATTGGGCAACACCTTCATTCGCATAAATTTTAGCTGGTAGGGAAGTCGTGTTGGAGAATTCTAATGTGATGTGGCCTTCCCACTCTGGTTCTAACGGAGTTACGTTCACAATTATTCCGCATCGTGCATAAGTCGACTTACCGAGACAGATTGTCAGTATATCCCTAGGTATTCGAAAGTATTCTACAGTTCTGGCTAGTGCAAATGAGTTTGGAGGAACAACGCATATGTCTCTGCTAACATCAATGAAATTTCCAGAGTCGAAATTTTTGGGATCTACCGTAGTTGAGTTTATGTTCGTAAAAACTTTGAATTCTGGAGCGCATCGAACATCGTACCCATAGCTAGACGTACCGAAAGAGATGATCTTCTCGTTGTTAGCACTTCGCACTTGGTTTGGTTCAAAAGGCTCTATCAGTTGTGCTGTTTGCGCCATTTTTCTTATCCACTTGTCCGACTTTATGGGCAACTTTTTCTCCTGATAACTAGCTTAAGAATTTTCAATTACAATTTTAGGAAATTTTGCTGAAAAATCGCGAGCTCGTAGCGATAGTCGTGCGCTAACTTTCCTTGCAATCTCTCTATAACTATCGGCAATTTTTGAATCTGGATCTATTGCTACTGTCGGTCGACCGTTGTCTGCCCCTTCGCGGATTGACATATCTAATGGCAAGGAGCCTAGCATGTCTACTTCGTATTGCTTCGCCATAGAATCTCCCCCACCTTCACCGAAGATATGCTCTACATGGCCACAGGCACTACAAATATGAACACTCATATTTTCTACTATCCCGAGGACAGGAACATTGACTTTTTCAAACATCTTGAGCCCCTTTCGCGCGTCTAGTAAAGCTATATCCTGAGGAGTGGTTACTATGACAGCGCCGCTAACAGGGATTTTTTGACATAGAGTAAGTTGTATGTCGCCGGTACCTGGTGGAAGATCAACTATCAGGTAGTCAAGGTTAGACCAGTTAGTATCATTTATGAGTTGCTCAAGTGCGCCTGTTGCCATGGGGCCACGCCATATCATTGGGGTATCTTCCTCTACTAGGTTGCCGATTGACATAGTTTGCAATTGATAACTTAATTTGGGTTCCATGGATTTCCCATCTTTGCTTTCGGGACGCCCTTGAGTAGCAAGCATTCGTGTTTGGCTCGGCCCGTAAATATCAGCATCAAGCACACCGACGTTGCATCCCTCTTGCTGTAAAGCGAGCGCTAAGTTTGCAGTCGTAGTGGACTTTCCAACGCCACCTTTGCCCGATGCTACGGCAATGATATTTTTAACTTCCTTCAACGGCTTAGTACCCTTCTGAACTTCCCTAGAGAGAATTTTAGACGATACTTCTATAGTGATTGAACCAATACTTAATTCTTTTAGTAGCCGCTCTATGCGACTTTTTAGGCTGTTCGCGTATTTTTTGATAGGGAATCCGACCTCGATTATTACGGTTACACTATCATTATCTATATCTATTGCTGAAAGCGCTCCCGCACTAATCAGATCAGTTCCGAGGTATGGGTCGATGTCTTGTCTTAATTTTTCTTCTATTTTTGTTTTGAGATTTTCCATGTGCCATATTCTATGGGAAAGAAGATATATTTTACACTAATAGCGGTAATGGTTCGCGCCTACTATAATTGAGGTGTGACATAGTGATACACCAAGCTTTAAGGTACGATTTTTCATAATGAACAGCGAGCAGAGAAAGATTTTAGTCACGAGCGCGTTACCCTACGCTAATGGTCCTATTCATATAGGTCACTTAGTTGAATATATTCAATGCGATATTTGGGTTCGGTTTCAGAAAATGTGTGGCAATCAGTGTATTTTTGTTTGTGCAGATGACGCGCATGGTACTCCGATCATGCTCAAGGCAGAGCAGGAAGGTATATCGCCAGAGGATCTTGTCAGCGTTGTGAGTGAAGAACATCAGCGTGATTTTTTAAAATTCGGAGTTGGCTTCGATAACTACCATTCGACCCACTCGGAGGAAAATCGACAGATATCTTGCGAAATATACAACAAACTAGTCGTAGGGGGCTATGTGTCGCGCAGGACTATAGAACAGGCATATGATCCTAGTAAGAAGATGTTTTTGCCCGATCGGTTTATAAAAGGTTCCTGTCCTAAATGTGGGGAGCCAGACCAATATGGAGATAGCTGTGAGAATTGCGGTGCCACGTATTCTCCCACTGATTTAATTGATCCTATTTCGGCGCTGTCTGGCAAACCTCCCGAAGTTAGAACTTCAGAGCACATCTTTTTCGAACTAGGACAGTTTGAGAATGTTTTGAAAGACTGGCTAAAAAAAACTGATTTGCATCCGGGAGTTGTGAAAAAGCTGAATGATTGGTTTGAGAGTGGGCTACAGAATTGGGATATTTCGCGCGATGAGCCATACTTTGGATTCGAAATCCCTGGAGAAAAAGGTAAATATTTTTACGTGTGGCTTGATGCGCCAGTAGGGTATCTCGCGAGTTTTAAAAACTTCTGTGACCGCTCTGATGTAGATTTTGATACTTTCCTAAACAAAGAATCTGATGCGGAGCTTTATCATTTTATTGGTAAAGACATAATGTATTTTCACACTCTATTTTGGCCAGCGATGCTCGAAGGGGCGGGATATCGCTTGCCAACAAATGTTTTTGTCCATGGTTTTCTCACAGTCGATGGACAAAAAATGTCTAAGTCTAGAGGTAGTTTTGTAAAAGCAAGTACTTACCTGTCACACTTAGACCCTGCATATTTACGCTATTATTTTGCGGCAAAATTAGGCCCAGCGATTGAAGATATTGATCTAAATTGGGAGGATTTTGAAGCGCGAGTCAATAGCGATTTAGTTGGTAAATTTGTTAACATTGGTAGCCGCTGTTCTAGTTTTGTAGAGAAACGTTTCGACGGCATTTTATCTAATAAAGTGGATAGCCCTGATTTGTTGGAGACATTTGAACTTGCTTCGGAAAATATAAGACATCTCTATGAGTCGCGTGAGTTTGCGAAAGCGATGCGAGAGATAATGCTTTTGGCAGATTTAGCCAACCGTTATATTAATGATGAGAAACCATGGGTTATTGCAAAGTCTCCGAATGGAGACGAACGGTTGCATCAAGTGGCTACGATGGGCCTTTTGCTTTTTCGTATTATCGCAATTTATTTGAAACCTGTTATACCTAGTATAGTGAATGAAATTGAGAAATTTTTTAACGAAGCTCCGTTTTGTTGGAATTCTATAACGCAGTCGCTCGCAAATCGACGGGTTAATCGATTTGTTCCTCTAATACGTAGAGTTGAATCTGGGAATATAAAAGCTATGGTAGAAGAAGTAAAAAAAGAAGACGACCAACCGATGATCAGTGGAAGTAATTCTACGGAAGGCGTTGTTTCTATTGGAGATTTCTCCAAGGTAGAACTCCGTGTTGGATTGATTGAAGAGGCCAGCCATGTGGATGGAGCGGATAAGCTGTTAAAACTTCATGTTGATCTGGGTGACGAAAAACGTCAAATTTTTGCCGGCATCAAACAAGCCTATTCTCCGGAGTCGCTAGTCGGTAAATTAGTTGTAGTCGTCGCGAACTTAGCACCGAGGAAAATGCGTTTTGGTGTTTCTGAAGGTATGGTGCTAGCGGCTGGAGCAGGTGGGAAAGACGTGTTTTTGATCGAGCCGAGTAAAGGTGCAGAACCTGGTATGTTGATTAAATAGTTAAGAAAATTATGTTGGGTGAATAAATCAGTGGCAAGTACCGAGGAAATTAATGAGCTGCTCCCTCAGACTCAATGCAAAATGTGTGGTTATCCAAATTGTTTGGGCTACGCTCGAGGAATTATCGATGATAATGCTTCAATTGATCTTTGTCCGCCTGGAGGTGAGTCTACTCGAGTTAGGTTAGCCGCCATAATGGGCGTAGCTCTTTCCAGTGAACGAGTTTTACTACCTGAGCCAAAAAAACTCTTTGCGTTGATTGATGAAGAAAGCTGTATAGGTTGTACTAAGTGCTTAGTAGAGTGTCCGACTGACGCAATAATTGGTGCAAAGTCTAGAGTACATACAACAGTTGAAAAATGGTGCACCGGTTGTGGCCTGTGCGTTCCCGTTTGTCCGGTCGATTGTATAGAAATTAAAGATAAAAGTGATTCCGCCAGTAATTCTTTATCTTCGAGAACGGCTCGGCAACGTTACGAACTGCATCTTCAAAGATTAGAAAAAAAGCATGAGGATACTTTCGAGCAAACTTACGTCACTTTTGATCAAGGTTCTAAGGAAGAAATGCGAACAATTATTGAGGCTGTTGTTGCTAGGAAAAATGGCAACGAAGATTCAGGATATAAGGGCTAGTGCGTGATTTCTAGCATTGGATTTCGTGGAATTCCTTATAGGCTAGTAGAAATAAAAAAGTCTCGAGAAATTTAGTCCTCAAGGGAGATAATGACCATGTTTGCGGAGACTAGGGATGAAACGAGAAATTTTTTCCACGCTGTTTGGAGCAAAATGTCTGCGTCTGAAGCTCTCACTCCCTTGGAAACTATAGTTGCTGATGTCATCAAAAAGCACCCTGAGTATCATAAGACTTTAGATACCATTGTGAATGATCCATTAGATTCAAATCAGTCGAATGACTACATAAATAGAGATAATCCTTTTTTACACATGGGACTGCATATTGCACTCGTTGAGCAATTGCAGTCTGATAGGCCTAAGGGAGTTCGGAGGGTCTACTCGCAAATCATTGAGAAATTAGCAGCCGCGGATGCGAATGGTCTCCATGATGCTGAGCATAGAATAATGCAATGCCTGTCGGACACTCTTTGGTCGGCCGGTAGGAGCGGTCAGGCACCTGACGAAGATGTCTATTTAGAAAATTTACAAAAACTCATCCCGAAAAGATAAGTTAGCGCTCTAGCAAGTCTAATTTCCCTTCTTTACCAGCCCATTCTTCTGCATCAGGTAGAGGGTCATCCGCCATTTCAGTAATGACAGGCCATTCTTTGGAAAGTTCAGCATTTAGCTCTAGAAACACATTCTCGTCATCTGTCAGGTCATCTTCAGACTTAATCGCTTCCACAGGACATTCAGGTTCACACAAGGTACAGTCTATGCATTCGTCGGGATCAATGACCAAGAAGTTTGGCCCTTCATGGAAACAATCTACAGGACATACTTCTACACAGTCGGTGTGCTTGCATTTTATACAGTCTTCTACAACTACGAAAGTCATACGCAATAGCCTATCTTGATAACATTTATCCTGTGTATTATACATTTGAAAAAGCGTGTTTCCCAATATTTTATTTCCTTTCAGCGCTCTTTTTAAGAAAGTACAGCTTTTCAAGAGCTTCACGGGGGGTCAAAGAATCAGGATCGATCTCAGAAATTAGTTCAACGAAATTATTTTCACATTCTTGACGGGATATATTATTTGACTGAGGGGCGTTTTCTAAAGAGTTGAGTATAGCTGCGGCTTTGTCTAACGACTGATAAGGAATTCCTGCTTGCCTGGCTACTGACAGGCCATAACTTTTATTTGCTGATCCATCGGTTACCTGATGCAAGAATACAATTTCTTCATCTTGCACGATTGCTTCCAGCTTGACGTTAGATATTTTAGGTACAGATTTCGCAAGTGAAGTTAGCTCGAAAAAGTGGGTAGAAAACAAGGTATAGGCCTTGGTTTGGGATGCTAAATATTCTGCGGAAGCACTTGCGATCGCTAATCCATCATATGTGCTAGTTCCTCGTCCAATTTCATCAATTAGCACTAGACTATTTTTGGTCGCGTTATTCATGATGTAGGCCAATTCTTTCATTTCCACCATAAACGTACTTTGCCCTGCAGCAAGATTATCGGTTGCGCCGATCCGAGTATAAATTGCGTCGATTTCGCCTATGAGCGCAGTTTTAGCGGGAACAAAAGAACCAATGTGGGCGAGCAATACTATCACGGCGTTTTGTCGCATGTAGGTTGATTTTCCACCCATATTAGGACCAGTTATGATCAGTAGTTTTCTATCCTCTCGAAGGTATAAATCATTCTTCACAAATTGCCGCTTTTGGTGCATCTCAACAGTGGGATGCCTTCCTTGCGTAATAGAAATTTTCTCCTGCGAAGAAAGTTCGGGTTTACACCAGTGAAGGGTTCCTGCGCGTTCTGCGAAGGTACTCAATACATCTAGAGTAGAAATAGAATTTGCTGTAATAACCATTTTTTCGGTTTCGGAGGCTAACGATGTCACTAATTCATTAAAAACTTGTTTCTCTCTTAATAGCGCCTGTTCTTTAGCATTTAGTATCTCTGTTTCAAACGCCTGCAGTTCCTCGGTGATATAACGTTCCGTCGCTTTTAAAGTTTGCCGTCGCTGAAAAGAGCTAGGCACCAAATCACTGTGTGATCGACTTGTTTCGATGTAATATCCGTGTACTCTATTAAATCCTACTTTTAGGCTAGAGATCCCTGTTGCCTTCTTTTCGCGGGTTTCGATCGAGACAAGTCTCTCATTAGCGTCTGAGAGGATTGATCGCAGTTTGTCTAGTTCCTCGTCAAAGCCGGTTGCTATAACGGGCTGTTCTTTAATAGTTAAAGGTGGGTTTTCCACCAGCGCGTCAGACAATAATTTGATTACATGAGGGAACTCAGACGTGTGAAAAATAATTTCGTCTAATAATTTCGCGCATCCAATTTTAAGATGTTCTTTGACTAATGGTAATTTAGTGAGTGTTTTTCGAAGCGAGTTTAGTTCAGCTGGTTTGATAATTTTTATAGTGATTCTAGCAGCGGCGCGCTCTAAGTCTTTGATGTCTTTTAAGTCACTTCTGAGTCTGCCAATATTTATTTCACCTATGAGGGCGCTGACGGCATTGTGTCTTTCGATTAATTGTCGGCCCTGTTTTAATGGCTTGGTGAGCCATCTTTTTAGAAGTCGGCCACCCATAGGAGTTTTTGTGGTGTTGATTAGTGAAAAAATTGATGTTGAATCTTTCTTCAAATATGGGCTTGAAATTTCGAGATTCTCTCGACTTTTTTGATCGATTCGAATCGAGCTCTCCACGTTGTCGATTTTTATTGTTGTTATATGAGCAGGTCGAGCGCCTTGCATTTTGGTGCAATAACTTAGAAGTAAGCTAGCGGCCATATTGATGGCATGTGCATCTACCATGCCAAGGTTTTGAAACGTATTGTGGTCTAGACTAAATTGATCGCATAAAATCTTTTTATGGATCTCTGGTTCTATTGCATAATCTCTCACAATTGTAATTAGATTAGACCATTTTTCAGGTAGTGTTATAGCTACACCGGCAGGTATTAAGATTTCTGCTGGGGAAAGGCGCTCGATTTCGTCGATCACTAAGTTTATAGAAGAAAGGAATATAGCCTCGAGTTGATTCCCACAGGCATCTAAAAACGCGATTCCATAGGTTTTTGAACTATGACCAATGGCTAGAATAAGAGTCTCGCTACTTTCGTCCATTAGCGCCGCATCCAGAACAGTTCCAGGGGTTATGATGCGAGTCACTTTTCTTTCTAAAGGTTCTTTGGTTTTTCCAGGCAGGCTTATTTGCTCGCATATGGCGACACTCTCTCCCATAGCGATGAGCCTAGCAAGGTAACTATCTGCGGCATGTGCCGGCACTCCAGCCATTGGGATAGCGGTCCCATCAGCTTTACCCCTTGCGGTTAGGGTGATATTTAGAAGCTCGGCCGCCCGCTTTGCATCTTCGAAAAATAACTCGTAAAAATCTCCCATTCTATAGAATAAGAGCATATCCAAGTGCTCTTGCTTGATTTTTAGGTACTGCCTGATCATGGGCGTATGCTGGTTTGAGTCATTCATTCTAATGGGAATTGTGACATCTTATGGGGCAATACTCCACGGCTTGGTAGGTCGTATTTCGCCCTAGTGTGCCCGAAGACCGCTCTAGAAATAAATCGTAAATTAGCTCGGAGGTTTTTTCCCAAACCTTAAAATTGTACAATAACTAGGGAATTATAAAATTTGACGAAAAAAGTACGCTCGTCAGAATGATGTGGTACGAAATGAAGCAATTAAAGGGACGATTATGGCGGAAGGTAGCAATAAAGAAGAATTAGGGTTTGAGTCTGAAGTACAGCAGTTACTAGATTTAGTAATTAATTCTTTATACAGCAATAAGGAGATCTTTCTGAGGGAGCTCGTCTCGAACGCTTCTGACGCGGTTGATAAGCTACGATTTTCCGCATTATCTGATGATGCTTTATATGAGGGCGATCCAGACTTAGGCGTCACAATTGATTTTAATGAAAAAAAGAAAACCATTACCGTAAACGATAATGGTATAGGAATGAATCGTGAAGATGTTATAGCGAATTTAGGTACTATAGCCAAGTCTGGAACTAAAGAATTCTTTGGTGCCCTTAGTGGAGATGAAACAAAAGACTCGCAATTAATAGGACAGTTTGGAGTAGGATTCTACGCAGCTTTTATAGTAGCTGAGAAAGTCGTTGTGACCTCGCGTAAGGCCGGCGATAAGGTTACTAAAGGAGTGCGTTGGGAATCAGAAGGCAAGGGCGATTATTCAGTAGAAAGTGTTGATAAGATTTCAAGAGGAACTGAGGTCGTTTTACATTTGAAAAAAGAAGCTAAGGAATTTGCTTCGAATAGCAAAATCCGTGAGATATGTAAGAAATATTCCGATCATATAGCTGTGCCTATCAGTATGGCACCTATTTCAGGTGAAGGTGATCGCGAGGTAATAAATGAAGCTACAGCTATTTGGAAGAAGGCTAAAGCTGAGATTAGTAATGACGACTATAAGGAGTTTTACCGACTTATCTCTAATGATTTTATGGAACCGCTCAAATGGGTCCATTCTCAGGTTGAAGGTAAGTTGGAATACACAACTTTGTTCTATATTCCTCAGATGGCTCCATTTGATCTTTGGGATAGGGATTCTAAACAGGGAATTAAGCTTTACGTACAGCGTGTCTTCATTATGGACGACGCAGAGGAACTTTTGCCGCGTTATCTTCGTTTTATTAAAGGGATAATTGATACAAATGATTTGCCATTAAATGTGTCGCGCGAGCTTTTACAAAAGGATAAAGCGCTTGAAAAAATTAGGCTTGCGTCTATCAAAAAGATATTAGGATTGATTGAGCGTTTAAGTAAGACCGATGATTATCAGAAATTTTGGACCACGTTTGGTCGGGTACTTAAGGAAGGAATCGTAGAGGACGAGGCTCATCGTGAGCGAATCTCTAAGCTTCTTAGGTTTTCGAGTACCGTAGAAGGCGGGGATGAGCCTACGGTAGGTTTCTCAGATTATGTTTCTAGGATGAAGGAAGACCAGACTGATATTTTCTATATAACCGCCGATAGTTTTGCGACTGCAAAAAATAGTCCACATATAGAATATTTCTTGTCAAAAGGAGTTGAGGTTCTTCTATTACACGATCCGATTGACGAATGGGTTACCTCGCATTTAACTGAGTTTGATGGCAAAAAACTCAAATCTATTGTTCACTCAGACTTAGATGAAGAAAAAGATGAAAGCGCTAAAAAGACAGAGAATGCTGCGGATGAACAAGAGTATGGAGAATTTCTCGATAAAGTGAAAAATTTATTATCAGACAAAGTTGAAGATGTCAGAACTAGCAAGCGCTTGACATCATCTCCAGCCTGCTTGGTGTCTAGCGCAGCGTCCCCAAGCGCAAATATGGAGCGATTGCTTCAAGCTGCTGGGCAGCAAATTCCCGAATCTAAGAGAATTTTAGAGTTGAATATGAGTCACCCTATTATCACGCTAATTCAAAAAGAGAAAGATGAAGAAAAACTGAAATCTTGGTCAAATTACTTATTCGGGCAGTCGATTGTCGCTGAGGGAGGTAAGCTGGATGACCCGGCGGCTTTCATTCAGAATATTAATCAAACGCTACTTGATACGGCGTAGCGACACTGAATGTTTTTGATCTTGTTAACTCAGCGGCTCAGCGCTTAGCTGCCGCTGATGTTTGCTTAGGTCACGGTATTGACAATGCTGAAGATGAGGCGCTTTTCTTAGTTTTACATGCCACAGGGCTGTCTTATGATTCGCCGGACGCAGCTCTTAACACTGAGCTTACTTCTGTTCAACTTAACGCGATTGATCGGTTAATTACTGAGCGAATAGAGAGTCGGAAACCGTCCGCATATTTGACTGGTTATATGTGGTTTTGTGGGTATAAATTTCGGACTGATGAGCGAGTTTTGGTTCCTAGATCGCCGATTGCCGAGTTGATTGTTAAAAGATTTCAGCCTTGGTGGTCTGAGACTGAGAACCCGACTGCTTTAGAAATCGGCACGGGTGGAGGATGTATAGCAATTAGTATGGCCTTGAGTTTGGAAAACCTAGATGTAGAAGCGACCGATATAAGTGCAGGTGCTATAAAAGTAGCTCAGGAAAATGCTCTATTACATTCTGTTGGAAGCCGGGTACGATTTTACCTGGCAGACTTATTTCCGGAACAAAAGCGTAAATATGACCTGATAATTTCGAATCCGCCATACGTACCTTCCGCGCGTTATACTAGACTCCCCAAAGAGTACCACTGTGAGCCTGCGGGTGCCCTTGTGAGTGGAGAAGATGGTATGGACTGTGTGCGTCGTATTCTCGAGCAAGCACCAGATTATTTGATGGATGGAGGGCTGCTATTTATGGAGGTGGGAGAGCTTTGGGAAGTTGTAGACAAGACATTTTCCAGCATAGACTTTACTTGGGTAGATTTAGAGTTCGGAGGCGAAGGCGTTCTCTTGGTGTCTAAAGAACAGCTTGTATAAATCATTAGTCAAAATATTTTGGTTAAATAGCGCGGTAGACTGATAGAATAGACAGATGGCAGGAAATACTTTTGGAAAATTGTTCAGCTTAACTACAGCCGGCGAAAGCCACGGTTTAGGTTATGTTGGAATTGTAGACGGTTGTCCACCAGGAATGGCGTTGAGCGAGTCCGACTTACAAGCAGAGCTTGATAGAAGAAAGCCAGGCCAATCTCGTCATACTACTCAACGAAGAGAACCTGATCAGGTTAAAATATTTTCAGGTCTTTTCGAGGGGAAAACGACTGGAACTCCGATAGGACTTTTAATAGAGAATGTGGACCAGAAATCAAAGGATTATCAAAAGATACAGGGTAAATTTCGCCCCGGTCACGCTGACTATACTTACTGGCACAAATATGGGATTCGAGACCCTAGGGGAGGAGGACGAGCGTCGGCGAGAGAGACCTGCATGCGAGTTGCTGGCGGCGCTATAGCGAAAAAGTATCTGACTGCATACTATGGTATTTCTATTTACGCCTATCTATCGGCAATCGGTCCGTTAGAATTTGCTTTTAAAGACAGGTCGGCGATTTCTAAAAATGATTTTTTTTGCGCTGACCCTGATCGGGTTGATGAGATAGATGCCTATATGACAGCTCTGCGAAAAGAGGGAGAGTCTATTGGTGCTCGCATAAATGTTGTCGTTTCTGATGTCCCCATAGGCTGGGGCGAACCAGTCTTTGATCGTATAGACGCTGATATAGCTCGCGCAATGATGAGTATTAATGCGGTCAAAGGCGTTGAAGTTGGGGATGGCTTCGAATCTGCCCGGCAGAAAGGTACCGAACATCGAGACGAGATGGATGAAAATGGATTTCGAACCAATCACGCTGGTGGAGTATTAGGAGGTATTTCCACAGGGCAGGATCTGTTGGTGAGCATTGCACTTAAACCTACCTCGAGCATCAGGATAGAGGGGGACACATTAGACACAGAGGGTAAGTCAACTAAAGTGTCTACCGGTGGTCGTCACGATCCTTGCGTTGGTATTCGCGCAGTTCCCATTGCAGAAGCAATGATGGCTCTCGTCTTAATGGATCATTGTCTGAGGCAGCGGGCACAAAATCCCGAACGAGATGATTATTTGGCATCTAACTGAACCCGCGTGGGGTTCCAATTTTGAAGAGTTTTAGCTAGTAGATCCTGAGGATCGCGGCGTCACCTTCGCCCTCGATATAGTCATCAAATTCATCGCCCGGCGGGTTACCGTCGTAAATTACATACTCTCTTTGTTGTCTCCAGGCTTCTCGTACAAACGCATAGGGATCTAAGGCTGCCTGGTCGACCATACGAGTGGCATCAAGTAAATTCGCCCTAGTATTAACTGCGCTGACAAGACTCGCAGGGATGGTTACTACAGCAGCTAGGTAGGTCAGTGGATTTGTAAATACACCCATGACTGGAGAACCAATATCTCTATAGGAGCTAGGCCCCATCAGAGGGATAGTTAAGTAAGCTCCTTCATCGGCTCCCCATTTTCCAAGGGTCTGTCCCAGATCTTCTTTCTTTTGAACCAATCCCATGGAGGTTGCAGGATCAAATAACCCGCCGATTCCAATAGTACTATTGATAACAAACCGTCCAGTACTTTTTACAAAGTCGAGTCCTTTGGCTTGGAGAAGATCATTAGTCATTGTGTTTAGTGAAGACACGTTATCAAAGAAATTTGTAATTCCTTTTCTGACTACTTTGGGAGTTACCGCAACATATTTTTTGGCTACAGGTTCAACAAACGACTTATCTAACTTGTCGTTAAACGCATAGATTTTTCTATTCATTGATTCGTGGGGATCACCATTGCTAGTATTGGAAGTTGATGCGCAGCCAGCCATCAGTAATAAACATAGACCTCCCAGTAATCCTTTAACACGCCAATTGTTTAACGACATTTTCTGCTGCTCCATCAAGTACCTATTATTAAATATTACATTATTCTTGGGGTCATTTACCACGATTTTTTATCTGATTTAATTAGTTTACTGCAGATCCGCGATTTTATCGTTGAGTTGACTGACTAAGCTATTAAATCCGTCTTTTTTTATTACGTAGGCGTATTCGGCTTGCTTGAGCGCTAGGTCCGACACCCCTTGTGCGATCACATTGATTATTCGCCATCTGTCATCTTTTCGGATGAGCAAATATCGCATCGAGATAGACTGGTCATCGACACTGCCATTCAAAGGAATTAAGCGTGTATCAACAACAGTCGATTTCTTTTTATCCTTCACTTTGGTCACTAAAAATTTTTCACCAGAAAACTTTGAAAAATGGCCCGCATAAGTAGCCACACTAAGGCGTTGCAATGTGTCCTGAAATACAGTCCGCTGTTCGTTAGAAAGAGTTGCCCACAAGTCACCAAGAATTATCCTAGCAATTGTCGGAAAATCAAATGAGGCCTCTATTACTGGTTTCAGAGTTGCAATTCGTTCAGCCACCGAGGTTTCTTCTGGTAGCTGCATTGCGAGCAACAGCTCTGAATGCAGATTATTTACGGTATCTTCAGCCGATTCGCTTTTTGGAACCGCAAGTGCAGATTGCCATGAGGTTAGGACTGCAGCTAGTAAAAGTGAATAAATTAAATTCATAATAGCTATTATGTAATTGACTCGGCAATTTATACAATCCTTAATCCTTTCTCGGTACTATTTTTAAAGATTTCGATAGCTTCGCTCTTTCCATCGGGTACGTTCGCCGCGCCAATATCGGATAGCAGATGTCCAGGTCATTGCTAGAAAAAGGACACTTGCTAAAGGCAGGGTGAGTAACCAAAAAGTAGGTAAATTATAAAATTTTGTGACTGGATGATATGTGATTGTCATGCAGATGAAGGCAGTAAGCGCGACGAGGCCGACATAAGTATCTGCAATAAATATCTGCATGAGTGGAATAGCGAAACATATCAGCATCAGTACCGTACACAGCATTAGAAGTGCTACTGAGTAGTTGAGTTGAGTATAGGCTGTCCGGGCGACCATGTTCCAAATGCTCCCTAGTGTCGTGCTGGGTCTGGTGGAGGAGACCAATGTACTCAGTCCCAACCAAGTTTTACCGCCTTTTTCTTTTATACGTTTTGCTAAAGTGCAGTCGTCTATAATCGCATGCTTGAGACTTGTAAATTCTCCAATGTCTTTAAGTTTGCTAGTCTTTATTAGGATACAGCCACCGGCAGCCGCGGCTACATTAGAAGTCTCCTTGTTTGATAGTGCAAAAGGATAGATAAGTTTGAAAAAGTAAATAAAAGGCGGCAGCAGCAACTTTTCCCAGAAGGATTTCACGTGCAGTGTTGCCATGACGGAGACTAGATCGTAATCGCGCTCTTTTTGCTTTTGCAGTAACGCGACTAATGCACCTTGTTCTAGTGCGATGTCTGCGTCGAGGAGAAGTAAGAGTTCGCTCGAAATGTATGGCAGTCCCTGTTGCAGAGCCCAGAGCTTGCCTGTCCAACCATCAGGAGGGTCTTCTCCATTTATTAGCGATACGTTACTTAGATTAAGTGCCTCAACGATTACTGCTGTGCCATCACTACTTTGATCATCCACGACGGTAATATGTTTTAAATCTCGTTGCGACGATAGAGCTCTTAGTGTCCGTTGGATTTGCTGTGCTTCGTCTCGCGCAGGGATAAGGGCGGATATGGTCTTACTTTGACTGTTTGACGTTGGGGTACGCA
>CAJWTO010000012.1 GCA_913047675.1 uncultured Pseudomonadota bacterium
AAAAGATAAGCAACATTAAAGCCTACTTCTAAGTCATCACCCGTGTATCTGACTTCTAAATCTTCCTCCGCTTCTTCTTTTTCGGGATTATGTGCTATGGCCTTCACCAAATTTTCATTCAAAGTTAGTCTTATACCCCTAAACTTTTCATTAGATAATATAGACGTTCGAGTTAAAACACTTCTCAACTCCTCCCTGTCCGCCAACATAAAATTATTACTTTCCTTCGGAATTACTCTTGTATAGTCTGGAAAATTCCCCTCCAAGAGCTTTATCTTCATGATCTGAGAACCTACGGTAACGCCAATACCATTATTTCCTATTGATAAGCTTACATTTTTCTCGTCACTTCCGGCTAATAACTTGAGCAACTCTAACACCCCTTTCCGAGGTATTATCATACTTACGTCACTAGAAGTCTTATTAGAAAACTCCACATCAGCAAGCGCCAACCTATGCCCGTCCGTAGCCACACTTCTTATACTATTACTGGTAACTTCGAAAAGTAATCCATTTAAATAATATCTAACATCCTGAGATGCCATAGCAAAATTAGTGATAGTAAAAAGATCGATTAAAGACTCCCTATCTATTTCTAAGATCTGTGTATGATCTTCGTCATTCATTCTGGGAAATTCTTTCGCGGGTAAAGTAGATAACATAAACCTGCTTTTACCAGAAGTTATTTTAATTTGGTTTTCGTGTTTAGAAAGTTTTATATTGGATCCTGAAGGCAATGCTCGGCAAATATCAAGCAATTTCCGAGCAGGGATCGCCAATTCTCCAATTTCACTGGTTGGCATGTTTAGTGTACTTGACAACTCTAGTTCTAAATCTGTCGCTGTTATAACAAGTTGATCAGTATTAAGTTCGAGTAACAAATTTGAAAGTATAGGTTGATTGTGCTTTCGGTCTAACACAGACGCACAAGACTGTAATATAGGTAACAATATATTAGTAGATATTTGTATATTCATATTATTATTACTATTAGTCAAAGAAAAAACGGGGATAACTTTTTTTTCTTTTTAAATTAATAGCTTACCTCTTTTTATTTCCTTTGAAATTGTGCCACTTGTGTTAGTATCTTGGTGACAAAATTCGTCGTTTGTAGAATGTTGAAACTTATACTTTGTTTATACACAGGTTTTGTTCATGATGTTAAAATTCTCTCTAAATTGGCATAATCTTCTTCTATTTTAGAATTAGATGATCTCAGCTCTGCAATTTTTTTATTTGCGTGTATCACCGTTGAATGATCCCGACCACCGAAAGCGTCCCCTATCTCCGGGAGACTGTGATTAGTTAGTTCCTTTGATAGCGTCATTGCTACCTGCCTAGGTCTAGCTACTGATCTACTTCTTCGTTTGGATAATAAATCAGAAACCCTTATTTTATAATACTCTGCAACGGTTTTTTGAATATTTTCGATAGTAACCAATCTATCCTGCATAGCTAACAGGTCTTTAAGCGCCTCTTTAGCAAAATCTAAAGTAATGGCGCTTCCGGTGAAGTGAGCGTTTGCTACCACCCTATGTAGCGCACCTTCTAGCTCTCTAACATTTGATCGAAAGCGTTTCCCTATGAAAAAGGCGACCTCATGAGGTAAATCTACTTTGTTGGAATTAGCTTTTTTCATTAAAATTGCTACTCTAGTTTCGAGCTCTGGCGGCTCAACAGCAACGGTTAGACCCCACCCAAACCGTGATTTCAGTCTTTCCTCAACACCGGCAACCTCCCGTGGATACCGATCGCACGTTAGAACTATTTGTTGGTCACCTTCTAAGAGTGCATTAAAAGTATGAAAGAACTCCTCTTGAGATCGGTCTTTTCCGGAAAAAAACTGAATATCATCTATCAAAAGCGCATCGACTGAGCGATAATACCGCTTAAACTCATTTATTTTATTGTGCTGTAAAGCCCTAACCATATCTGCGACAAATCGTTCCGAATGAAGATAAATAGCTTTTAAATCACGACCATTTTGAGTGATAAGGTTTCCAACAGCGTGCATTAAATGGGTCTTACCCAAGCCCACACCGCCGGATATGAATAAGGGGTTGTATGCCTTTCCCGGGTTATTAGACACCTGTAAGGCCGCTGCTCTAGCTAGTTGGTTTGATTTGCCTTCCACAAAGGAGTCGAAATTAAGTTCCGCCCTGAGGCCAGAGTTTTGTGAAGGCCTCCTAACAGCGGTTTTTTGTGTGGGCTCTTCACTAGTTACGTTTGCTGGGGTAATTTTTTGTAATGGTACACTACCAATGAATAAACTGACCTCGCAATCGTTTTCAGAAGAGGACAAAACAATGTCTTTTATTCGTTCAAAATGTTTATCTTTAACCCAATCAAAAACGAATTGGTTAGGAGCGAAAATATCTAATTTATCTTTTTTTTCAAGAGCTTGAAGGGGAACGATCCAGGTATTAAACCCTTGGGAATCCATCTCTATTTCGAGTTGTTTTAAGCATTTTCGCCAAATTTGTTCGAGCATAATGTTGTACGTTAACAGATTGTTTTAAATATTATATTTTAGATTGAGTATATGCGGGTTTCTTAAACTTATCCACAGGCTATAACAGTCCGTCAAATTTTTAATTATGTTGACTTTAACAGCCATTTCATCCTAATATCGCCGGCTCTAACAGGTTAAACAATAACGTTTATTCTGAAACAGACACGGATTTACTATTAATGAAGCATACTTTTCAGCCAGGAACGCTTAAAAGATCGCGAAAGCACGGGTTTCGGGCTCGGATGAAGACTAAAGGCGGGAGACGAATCCTTGCCGCCCGAAGAGCCAAGGGGCGAGCGCAACTTACAGCATAAGAATTGAAAGAATGAAAAAATTTCCTAACGAATTTGGTCGTTCCAGAAAAATGACAGAAGGAGATGATTTCAAATCTACGATTATCGAAGGCGACAAGCAAATTTTTAGCAATTTTAGCCTTTATTCGTGTCCTAATCATATCGGCAGAGCGCGATTAGGTATTTCTGTTAGTCGCAAGGTCTCGAAAAAAGCGGTAATTCGTAATCAGCTAAAACGAATAGTTCGAGAGACCTTTAGAACTAGAGCAGGACGACTTCAAGCCGTGGATTGTTTTTTCAAATTTCGCCCGACCAAGTATGTGCCGAATAGGTTGCTGATCAAGCAGGAATTAATTGAAAGTTTTTCTAAGCTAGCTAATACTAAACCAAGCAGAGGTTATTAACAGACATGGACAATGTTAGGTTTTTTCTAGTGCTCGCTGTCAGTTTTTTAGGCCTGTTACTTTATCAAAAATGGCAACAAGATTATCCTTCGAATTCAGGTCAGATCAGTTCATCCCAAACAAATAATGTGCCGCAATCATTGTCGATGGACGGCGCACGCGACTTGCCACAAATTCAGCCCTCTTTTGAAATTGATCCTAGTTTTGACCGAGAGAACGCTGCGAGCGGTTCTTCCGATATTGAGGTCACAACGGATTTATTTTCGGTTACACTTTCGTCATTAGGAGCCGGGATCAATCAGGTAGGATTGCTTAAATACCCAGTGGAGCAAGACCGCCCATTGGAAGCTGTTCAATTATTGGCCAATAATTCCGATAGGCTGTTTATATATCAAAGTGGATTAGCAGGTGATACGACATTACCAACTCATTATGATTCGTATTATATTCCGCAAGATAAGTACAACTTAGGGGACCGTAATGATGAATTGACCGTTCCGTTCCAGTGGAAAAGCGACACAGGCATAAACGTAAAAAAAGAGTATGTTCTAAAGCGACAAAGCTATTTGATACAAGTAAAACATACGATTGTAAATAATAGCCAACAACCCATTAAGCTCCATCAGTACGATCAACTTAAGCGCAGTCGGGAGTCGTCTCGTAAAGGTATGTTGTATCTCTTCACAGGGGCTGCCTTGTCTACCCCTGAAAAGCGTTATGAAAAATTTGACTACGGTGATTTAGAAGACGCACCATTATCGGTAAATGCTAAAGACAGTTGGGTTGCGGTGATGGAGCACTATTTTGTGGCCGCTCTTATTCCTAATAATGGAATTACTCATCATTTTTATTCTAAAACAGATAATAAAAACCGTTTTACTGTTGGCCACTACAGTCCAGGTGCTACTTTGGCCCCAGGCGAACAACATGAATTTAGTAGCTCGATTTACATAGGGCCTAAGAGGCATGACATATTAGAGGAGACTGCGCCGGGATTAAACTTAAGTGTGGATTACGGAATGTTATGGTTCCTCGCTAAGCCTCTGTTCGTAGTATTAACATACGTACATAAAATGACAGATAACTGGGGATGGGCAATAGTTATACTTACGATACTGCTGAAATTAATGTTTTATCCTTTGGCAGCAGCAGGCTATCGTTCGATGGCTAATATGAGGAAAGTACAACCACGACTTCTCGCATTAAAAGATCGATACTCGGGCGACAAAGCCCAATTAAATCAAGCTATGATGCAACTGTATAAGGATGAGAAAATAAATCCTTTGGGCGGCTGTTTGCCTATGTTGGTTCAAATTCCGTTTTTCATAGCTTTATATTGGGTTTTGTTAGAAAGCGTAGAAATCAGACAAGCCCCCTTCATTTTCTGGATAACTGACTTGTCCAGCCTTGACCCATTCTATGTATTACCACTACTGATGGGGGTTACAATGTGGTTCCAACAGAAACTGAATCCCGCGCCCCTAGATCCGATGCAGGCCAAAGTAATGAAGATATTACCATTTGTTTTTACTGGTTTTTTTGCATTTTTTCCGTCAGGGCTCGTACTTTATTGGCTTGTGAATAATCTACTATCTATAGCCCAGCAATATCGCATCACCAAATTGGTAGAGAGTGAGAGCGCATAAACTCTTGCTAAAACGAGCGTGTTAACAGACACGATAGTAGCTGTGGCTACCCCTAATGGCAGGGGTGGTATCGGTATAGTGCGTTTGTCTGGCCCAAAGGCTATGAAGGTGGCCTCTAAGGTTGTTAGAGTAAAGCTGTTGAGAAGCCGCACCACGAGTTATACAGATTTCTTTGATGCTGAAGGCAATAAAATTGATACAGGGCTTGTGGTCTTCTTCGAGGCGCCAAACTCTTACACGGGCGAACATGTAATCGAGATGCATATGCATGGTAACCCAATTATCTTGGGAGAGATGGTTAGAGCCTGTTGTGAATTAGATGTCAGACCTGCGAGGCCGGGGGAGTTTACGGAAAGGGCTTTTCGGGCTGGAAAAATAAATTTGCTCCAGGCTGAGGCGGTGGCGGATTTGATTGCTGCTCAATCGGTTAAAGCAGTCCGGTCTGCGCAAAACACTTTAGAAGGTCATTTCGGTAATGCTGTTGAAACATTAATATTACAAACTCAAGAAATACGTTACCAGTTAGAGGCCGCGATCGATTTTTCGGACGACGTTGGTAACCCAGACTTTATCCCGCACATATTTGGACAACACAAAAAGTTGTTGGAAGGTCTCAATAGCTTATTAGTATCCGCAACACAAGGCGTAAAACTTAGTGAGGGCTTTAAGTTAGTTATTGCTGGACCACCAAATGCGGGTAAATCGATGTTATTAAATCGTCTCGTTCAGTCCGAGAGAGCAATAGTATCGCCTGAAGCAGGCACTACCAGAGACGCGATAAATGTCGAGTGCCGACTTAGGGATATCCCAGTGCAAATAATAGATACAGCAGGATTACGAGAGGATACTGAGTCTAGTATTGAGAAAGAGGGTATCAAACGAACGTATGCTGCGATTGAGAAGGCAGATTTAATTATTTATTTAAAAGATATCACCTCGATGGACCGAGTAGGTCGCGACTATGAGACGGATCTAGTGACACACGCCAAAATTTTGACGGTATATAACAAGCTTGACAAGCTGTCAGAAACCAACAAAGTTCAGGCAGAGTCAGGAATTTATATCTCAGCTCTTTCTGGGATGGGTGTAGCTTGTCTCGAGGACGCGATTGTTGAAGCTTTTGATATCTCCAATCATGAGAACGCCGAGTTTTCCGCGAGGGAGAGACACCTTATAGCCTTGAAAAAGGCTATTAATGCTATAGATGCAATTGAAGAAGTGAGTTTTGGTTCCGGTCCCGAGTTAGTGGCTGAGGACTATAGGGAGGCAACAGGTGCGCTTCAAGAAATTGGCGGAGAATATTCTACGGAAGATCTCCTCGGCGATATATTTTCAAAATTTTGTATCGGGAAATAGCTGGGTATGTGCCGAATACTGATCATCACACTCAGTAATCTAGGAGACGTGGTGATGACTACACCCGTGTTCGAGGCTTTGCGTGTGGCCTATCCTTACTGTGTTATTGATGTTGTAGCGGACAAGAGGTCTTCCGAGATTTTGGGAGGTGCTCCCTACTTGGGAAAAATTTTTCATCGTGAAAAAAAAGGGGGTGTGATAAAAACCATCAAGTTGATTGCAGAACTTAGAGAAACGTATTACGACATTATTATTGATCTTCGGACAAATTTAATTCCTGCAATGTTACGCTCCAACAAGAATATTTTTAAAACTAAACGAGTATCTACCACACAGCACTCGGTAGAGGAGCATTATGAAGCAATTTTAACTTTAGACGGCGTAACTTCACCGCCACCAAAGTGTCGACTGTATGTTGAGGATCATGCAAAGCAGGAAGCTAAGCAGCTGATGAAAAGTTTTGCCGGAAAAAAACTATTAGCCATTGGCCCTGGGGCAAATTGGCCAGGAAAGATTTGGCCGGCAACGCGATTTGAAGAGTTGGTTATAGATTTAGAAACATACTTTGACGGCGTTATACAGTTAGGTTCTGAAGGAGAAGGGATCGTTTTTTCCGAGGAGGTGAATATACCGAATTTGGATCTAACAGGAAAAACTAATTTATCTAGCTTAAAGGCAGTTGTTAAAAGTTGCCAATTATTTATTGGTAATGATTCAGGGCTAGGGCATGTGGCAGCGGCGCTAGGAAAGCGATCCTTGACCGTTTTCGGGGTTGGGGACCCTGAGCGTTATCGCCCGTGGGGGGATCAGTCCGCGGTAGTTATTGAACCTTCGAAAGATCTTCGACGATTAAAGTCCTCTCATGTCTCAAATGCGGCAAAACAGCTAATAGAGGTTGGCTTGTAGTGAGGATAGCACAAATAATGTTGGCTCGCGGCTTCGGAGGTGCCGAAAGGAGTTTTTTCGATATATCGGAATCTCTCGCGAGTATTGGCCATAATGTTGCGGTCATAGTAGATTCGCGTAGCATGCTTTTCCCCAGACTTGCGGCTAATAAAAGCTTGTTAGTCATCCCGATAAAATGTCGCGGGGTTTGGGATTTTTTCGCAGGTTACAGAATTAAGATTGCCTTAGCAAAGTTTGATGCACAGATAGTTCATGTGCATTTAGCCAGATCTGCTCATCTTGGAGGCAAAGCCGCGCGTGCCTTGCGAATTCCGTCCTTAGTAAAAACACATAACTTGGTCAACTTGAAATACTACAAATCAGTAGATCATTTTGTACCGACGACTCAATTTCAAGCGGAATATTTGCTTGAGAACGGTGTGCCAAAAACTCGGATCACCAAAATACCCAATTTTACGCGCTTACAACCAGTTGATTCAGTAACGCCTAGTCATAAAAAAGGACCAATTGTGATAAGAGCGGTTGGGCGCTTTGTGTATAAGAAGGGTTTTGACACTCTTATTACTGCATTCGAGGCGATACTAAAACAACGGACAGATGTCAGATTAGAGATAGGTGGAAGTGGCAGGGAACTCGCAAAGTTATCGGATCAAGTGGTTCAGCACGGATTGCAAAAAGAGGTTAAATTCTGCGGCTGGATTGAAGATATACAGTCTTTTGTGGAGGGCGCGGATTTATTTGTTATACCCTCAAGGGATGAGCCGTTTGGAATTGTGGCGTTAGAATCAATGGCATGTGGGGTGCCAATTGTCACGAGTAGGACGCAGGGCCCGACTGAAATACTGACTGATGAGATGGCATATTTCTTTGAACCTGGCGACGCACTCGGATTGTCCGAACAAATTTTAATGGCTCTATCCTCAGCGATACGGTGGGGTAAGGCTCAAGTTGCGTTGGAAAAGCTCAAGCAAACTTATACTCAAGAACAGGTTGTTAAAAGATACGAGCTTTTATATAAGCAAATTATCTAGCAAAGAGTTTTTTCTATAAATTTAATTACTTGAGATGGTGTAAGTTCGGATAGATTTGTACCGTTGGAAGCGGAGGCACTTAATTTGTTTGGTGTCACTACATATTTTTCTTGACCGAGAGCGTGATTTCTTACCCAGTCACTTGGTCCAAAAATACCGAATATTGGGATGTTTCCAGAAGAAAGTATGTGCATGGGCCCCGAGTCATTAGTTACAGCAAATTTAGCAAAATTAGTAAGTTGGGACAACTCCGAGGCAGTAAATTCTGCAGTCGCATCGATACCTGCGACACTTGAGAGCATTAAGTTTAAGTCACGATCCGGTTCGCCGCCGATCCAGACTGGCACAATATTTTTTTTCATTAGATATGTGGCCATTTCGGGAAAGTATGGCCACTGTTTCTCTGGCCTTGTGGGACTTACGCCCGCGTGAAGTAGCACAATGTCTCTGCCCGTTAACTTGTTTTTTTCGAGCCAGCTTTCGATCTTTTCTACCTCCGCGGTATTGTGAGGGAAATAAGGCAATTTATATTGAATGTCCACACCGGAGCTATTACATACTTCGATCATGCGGTCAAAGATGTGAATTTTTCCTAACCACGGGCCCTTTGGGCAATGCGTGTATGCTGGGTGTCGTTGGTTGCCTACTCTTGTTGAAATGTTTGAAAACCTAGACATAATTCTAGTTCGATTAGACCCCTGTAAATCGTAGAGATGAGTAAACTCCTGATGGCGGATCCAGCTGAGAGTGCGTGCGTTGTGGATGAGTCCATGTCTGGGGAAGGTCTTTATTGTTAAATCACCCCAATTTGTAAATATCTCCCTATATTTATCGGTCGTTAATAGTGTACATGTCGAAGACTTATACTTATCCGTAATACCTTTTATAAGCGCGGTAGCCATTACGATGTCTCCTAGCGCTCCTAGTTTTATGATCAGCACTCGATTGGTCATTTGTGACGTGTTTTCACCTTTTCGTAAAGAGCGATTGTTTTGTCTTGCATTTGCGATACGGTGTACGGGTTTGATTTTATGTGCGCGAAGCCACTGGTATTTGCTAGGAGGGCCTTTGTTAATGCTACCGCTTTGTCTAGATCATGCGGAGGTACTAGACCCCGAGCATACATTGTCTTGAGAATTTCTGAAGTTCCGCCGTGGTCATAGCCGATGACGGGCGTACCCAGGCTTAAAGCTTCTACAGTTGTGCGTCCGAACGCCTCTGGTTTAGAAGTCAGAGAATAAGCACAGTCGGAAATAGACAATATTTCTTTTAGATCCTTTCTTGTACCTAAAAACCTGATGCTATTTCCTAAGTCAAGAATTTCAATCAAGCGCGTAAGTTCTTTGTAGTAGTTAGAGTATTTATTTTCGATACCGCCAACGATAAGTCCATACGCGTCTATTCCGTGCGAGCGTACCTGGTGTACCAGTTTGATGAAGTCTAGTTGGCCTTTCCAGCGCGTGATTCTGCCGGGCAAAGTAAGAATTTTTGCTTCAGAGGGATAGTTAGTAAGATTTTTCCAGTTACGTACCCATGAATCAGCCGGCATGAAGGTAGTTTTATATTCGTTCTCCTCTACTCCTCTGTGTATCACTGTTATTTTTTTGTTTTTTGGGATCGAGTAGTGGTCGTAAACATAATCCTTTATGAAGTTTGAGACAGCGATGACTTGGTCGCCCCTATTCATAACGCTGCTGTAGAGGCTGACGCTGTATGGGCCGTGAATAGTTGTAAACCATACGGGTCGTCGATCTTTTGGCATCAGTTTCAGAGCCGCCATTGTGAGCCAGGCAGGTAGTCGAGATCTGGAGTGAACAATATTTATATTATGCTTCATAAACAGGCGCACAAGCTTAGGGATAAGAAACAATGTCAATGGACTTTTTTGTCCCACCTTTAGGGATAGATGCTTGCCGCCGGCTTGTTTTATCTCTTTTACGAGGGTGCCATTACCGGAGACGACGAAGGCTTTATGTCCCCTAGCGACTAGCGCAGCGGTCATTTGTACGGTACCTCGCTCGACGCCACCGACATTTAAGTTTGGAAGAATCTGCAATACGTTTAAGGGCCGTTTAGACATGGTTTTTCATCCAGTCATTGACGAGAAATGAAGCTGCACGCTTTGCTTCATTTAATTGAATTTTTTTTGGGCGGTTCGCACTGTTTGGTGACATGACGAGTTCCGAAGCGATTAAATCTTCACTTATTTTTGTGACTCGTGTCTCCCGCCGTTTAGGTACTGAAACAAGCCCAACCTCGGCATCAGTACTGAGAGCCTCATAGATCATAGATACACTATCTTCCGAAACCCATATTTCCCTACATCTAGGCAAATATTCCTGTAACCAATTATCTTCGGTAGTACGAAAAGGTCTGTAAAACGCTTTTAGTTGAGTATGGTGTTTAAGCTTTATGGTGAGATCAGATGGTGTGCGAGGTGAATCAGTTATGCACCACGATATTTGTTGGTTCGAACATACTATATTTGATATTTGCGTGAGAAACTCCCCACTGTCCCAGTTATAGTGTTTGGAAGGTCCTCCAATAAGAATAATCCCCATCGGCGAGCTCGTAACATCCACTGGGTTTAGATTATTCAGAACACCGATGGTGTGAAAAATTTTTTTTGAGTGGTTAGGGCGGTCATGGTGTGGTATCAGGCAGAGGTCAAAAAGTGCAGTCGGCCAGGACGGTTTCATTAAGCAAACGGTAGCGCCACCAAAACAGCGTTTCGCAACTAAAAGACCCAATTGGCTTTTACGCCCCGCTCCTACTAAAAGGTCGGGTAACGGAAGTTTTTCTCCAGCAGGAAATCTTTTTGTAATAAGGTCTATAAGCCGGAGATCGGTTATATCAATAAGGTAGCTTTCAGATGGCGTGAGCTCTTTAATGGCGTTTACTAAACCCAGCGACTGGTTTTGGTGCCCACGCTTGTTATCAGTTAAGTGCCAAATAATAAGCGATTTTTCTTGCATTATACCTTGTTACTAAACGAAAGTTAGCCAGTCCGAAGGGCATTTTCTATTGCCTTTTACTAGGTCGAGGTAGGTATTTTGTAATACTTTAGTGACTGGCCCTCGAGATCCGGAACCTATCAGTCTGTTATCGAGTTCGCGTATGGGCGTTACTTCAGCTGCTGTTCCAGTGAAAAAAGCTTCATCGGCGATGTATACCTCATCGCGCGTAATTCTTTTCTCTACCACTTCGTAACCTTCTTGTTCGGCTAAAGTTATAACGGTCGAACGAGTAATACCCTCTAAGGAGGAAGCTATCTGAGGAGTGAATATTTTACCGTTTCGGACTATAAATATGTTCTCACCCGATCCCTCAGCTACCATTCCCTCATTATCCAGCAACAGCGCTTCATCGTATCCATCCCGAGCGGCTTCTTGTAAAGCTAAGATTGAATTGAGGTAATTCCCGGTTGCTTTTGCGCGGCACATTACGCTATTGACTAGGTGCCTAGTATAAGATGAAGTCTTAATACGAATGCCTTTTTCCAGTGCATCTTCCCCGAGATAAGCCCCCCAGTACCATGTGGCTATTGCGACATGAACTGATAATTCATGGGCGTGCAGTCCCATACCTTCCGAGCCATAATAGACCAAGGGCCGTATATAGGCGGAGTCAAGTTTATTTAATTTAATCGCTTCTAAACAAGCGTTTTCGATGACATCTCTAGTGTACGGAATTTGCATTTCTAGTATGTGAGCAGTTTCGAATAGCCTTTTTATATGTTGTTTGAGTTGAAAAACTGCCGTTCCGCGTTTTGTCTCATAAGCTCTAATGCCCTCAAAAGCGCCCACCCCATAATGAAGGGAGTGGGTTAGGATATGAACATTAGCATCTCTCCAAGGCACCATTTCGCCGTCCATCCATATAACTCCGTCTCGGTCCGCATAATCCATTCTCTCAAACTCCTACTTATCTCATTTGACTTCAACGCTTGTATTTACAAAAAACGAACATTTTTTTGCCAAGCTGACTGTTGTTGAGGCGTATTGCACCATAGTTTGCCCGAGAGTAACACTTCATCAACGACATAACTTAGTTTTCTGATATAACATTAGCTGAACGCTCTATATTTTTACCACGCGGTGACGGTCAAGTTAAGGAAGATTTTCAAATGACTTTATTAAGCAAATTACCTGACGTGGGAACTACAATTTTTTCTGTAATGTCAAAAATGGCGAGTGACTTTAGTGCAATAAATCTATCTCAAGGATATCCCGACTACGATCCTCCAGAGGAGCTAAAAGAGCGACTCACTTGGTACATTAATAATGGGTTTAACCAGTATGCCCCTATGGCGGGTGTTTATGGTCTTAGGGAGCAATGTGCAAATAAAGTTAAGACTTTTTATGGCTGCTCTGTTAATCCAGACACTGAGGTCACAATTACGCCTGGAGCGACGGAAGCGATTTTCTGCGCTGTTAATGCGATTGTTCATGCGGGGGACGAAGTTTTAATGTTCGATCCCGCTTACGACTGCTATGACCCAGCGGTAAAGCTGGCCGGAGGAATACCAGTTCATATTGATTTGAAACCTAGTGATTACTCGATAGATTGGTCAGAGGTGTCGCTTAAAATTTCTAAGCGGACTCGGATGATCATTATAAATTCTCCTCATAATCCGTCAGGCTCGGTACTGGGCGAGAACGATATAGTAGAACTGAAGAAGCTAGTGCTAAAACATGATTTATTCGTTTTATCTGACGAGGTTTATGAACACTTTGTATTTGATGGCGCACAACATCTTAGTATTTTACGTGACCCTGAATTAGCGAAACGGTCTTTTGTTGTGTTCTCTTTTGGTAAAACATATCACGCGACCGGATGGAAAATGGGCTATGTGGTCGCCCCCGAGGCTCTATCAAAACAATTACGGGCAGTTCACCAATTTGTTACATTTGTCGCGTTTACGCCGGCTCAGCACGCACTAGCCGACTTTATGCAAAGTTCACCGGAACATCTGACTCAACTACCAACTTTTTACGAGCGTAAACGAGATTTGCTGTGTACCAGTATGTTGGCATCCCGTTTTTCTTTTAAGCCTAGTGCGGGTAGTTTTTTTCAAGTAATGGATTATTCTGCTATCTCTCAGCAAGATGATGTGAAGTTCAGTGAGTGGTTAACCACATCAATAGGGGTCGCCGCTATTCCTATGTCGGTATTTTATGAAAATAAGAACCGTGCTAAGCGACATCAGGTACGTTTTTGCTTTTGTAAGGAAGATGAGACGATTTTGGAGGCAGCAAAAATTTTAACCGACATTTAGCGAAACTATTTTTAGTCTTCGTCGATGGTGTAGCGCCCTTCAATAGTCCTAGAATTTTCATTAGCGTCAGATTTTCTGACGGTCGGGTTTTTCGATTTTGGCAAAAAATGTGCGCAAATAGTTTGTCTTATCGTTGGTATTAACCCAAGAAACCCCACTATGTCGGTAATAAAGCCCGGTGTGATAAGTAAAATAGCGCAGAAAAGGAGTATGAGGGCCTCCATGCTTTCTAGTGTTGGCACGACTTGATGCCTTAAGGCGTCATTAATCCGGCTAGCAACATCCCGTCCCTGTTGCTTTAACAGATAGAGACCCAGTACTGCGGTAAAAATAGCCAGTGCGATGGTCGAAAGAGCCCCGATGCTTCTTCCCACCTCGATAAGAACAAAAAGTTCTCCTAAAGGGATAACTATTAAGATTAAAAGCACTAATAGTAGCGGGTTCATCTGTTAAGTTTATACTATGCGCCAGCAGATAAATAATTTGTTACGAAAATTAACCGATTTAGCTGTCTTTACTAAACTAGGTGATGCTGAGAACCAACAAAAAAGATGTTAAAAGCAATTACAACCTTAATATTACTATTCGGACTTACCTCAGAGATGCTTGCCGAGCCGATCTCTATTTCTTCGGTACTTAAATCACAGAATCAACAATTTCTGCATCCAGATGAAGCGTTTATAGTGCAGACAGTTTTTGTCAAAAAAAACCAGTTAGAAATTAGCTTCCAAATTGCCGAAGGATATTATTTATATAAGTCAAAGATCTTTCTGACATTTGAAAATAAGGGGTCTAAAAAGATATACCCGCGCTTACCAGCTGGTGAGATAAAGAATGATCCGACGTTTGGCGAGGTGGAGATTTATCGTTCCGGTGTGATATTGCGAACCGATCCGCTGGCTAGTGATGACGTGCAAGATAAGAGCCTAATTCTGTCATACCAAGGCTGTGCTGAAGATGGGATCTGTTATCCTCCACAGACGAAATCCATAGATTTCCGAGAGTCGAGCGGGGAACCTCTTTCCGAAACACTGACTATCTTAGAACGAGTAAAAGGCCAAAATAGCTTTTTCCTTCTGCTTATATTTTTCAGCTTTGGCGTCTTATTATCTTTAACTCCCTGCGTACTTCCAATGTTGCCCATACTGTCTGGAATACTCGTGGGACAAACAGGAAAAAGTCGAAAGAACAACCAGACAAAGCTATCTATAGTATATGTTTTTGGGATGGCAAGTACTTACTCACTACTAGGTTTATTTGTTAGCTTGGCAGGTTATCGCTTGCAGGTGCTCTTTCAAAGCCCTTGGATCGTATTGTGCTTCGCGGGATTATTTTTTGTATTTGGCGCTGCGATGTTCGGAGTAATTTCTATTCAAATTCCCGCGACACTAAGTCGACGACTCGATAGTATTAGTCGTCACCAAAAGGGCGGAACTTATTCCGGAGTCTTCGTAATGGGGATTTTGTCTGCGCTTATAGTTGGGCCTTGCGTTGCTCCTCCTTTAGCAGCCGCGCTCACGTTAGTTAGTCAGGCAGATTCTTTGATTGTGGGAGCAGCATCACTTTTTTTTATGGGCCTTGGAATGGGGGTACCTTTGATCGCATTGGGAGCCTCGGCATCTTACATTTTACCTAAAGCTGGTCCTTGGATGCGTCAGATTAATGAATTGTTTGGGATAGTGTTCTTTGGGGTCGGGATCTGGTTTTTGGGGCGCATTGTTTCGTCTGTTTTCGTATTTAGTCTTTGGGCTATTCTCGGCTTAATGTTTTTATATTGGGTCATGTTACGTGCTGGGCTGATTTCCAAAATAGTTTCGGCTGGGGTTAATAAGTGGGTCACATTTGTCTTAGCATTTTCACTTATAGCGATATTATACTTTTGGTTTGTTCATACAGACGGTTTGGGCGGTACTAACTCTCAACCTGAAAGTGAAAGTAGTCGGTCTCAATTCTCAGAAAATTATCTATTAATATCTGATGCTGATGACTTAAAGCAGAAGTTATCGACAATTCAGGATGATAGGATCGCTATGTTAGAACTTTATGCAGACTGGTGCATAGAATGTATCAGGTTGGAAAAGAATGTTCTGTCTCATCCGGAAGTGTTAGCAAGACTATCCAACGTCGAGCTTTTGAGAATTGATCTAACCAAAAATACCCCAGAAAATCAGTCATTTTTAAAGGAGTTTGGTTTGTTCGGGCCCCCAGCGTTGCTATTTTTTTCGCAAGGCCAGGAAGATACTCGGGCTAGAATCATCGGGTACACGGAAAAGGATCGAATAATACAAGTCATTGATTATATGGAGATAAATAGGTGAGAATTTTGCGTTTGCTTCTCCTTTTAGGCTTAGTTCTTATTGCTGGCACGTCGGGATTTTTATTTCATAAGGCGCAATTATCCTCGGTAGTTCAAGTTAGTGGCTCAGGTCAACAGCGTGATGCGTTTCCTTCAAATCCATTGGATTGGACCTTTTTAGATACCGGAGGCGAGGAGCGTTCGATTAGTGATTGGGCGCCTCGATTACTGGTGATAAATTTTTGGGCAACGTGGTGCCCTCCTTGCATAACAGAGATACCTGGATTTGTAAGAATACAGGAGGCCCTCGACACTCGTGATGTTCAGTTTGTAGGAATCGCCTTGGATAGTGCCTCTGCTGTTCTTGACTTCAGCCAATCTAATCGGGTTAATTATCCTTTTTTAGTTGGAGATGACGATGTTATCGCGTATATGCAACAACTTGGTAACGATATCGGAGCTTTGCCTTACACAGTTGTTCTGTCCAATAAGGGACAAGTTTTGCATTCGCACCAAGGGGAGTGGGAAGAAGCCTCTGCCAAAGCAACTATAGATAAATTACTGTTAAAAAGCGGTAATTAGAGCCTAAATATCTGTAAAATCGTCAAACATGTTATGTCGTTCCGGATTGTGCTATTATTGTTTTTAATAAGACTTGCGATGGTTTAGGAGGTAAATTTTGCCTAAGTTGCTTTTTTTGAATGGACCAAACTTAAATTTACTAGGGAAGCGTGAACCTGAGATATATGGAAATTTCTCATTAGCTGAATTAGAAGGAACTCTCACAAGTAAGATTTCGAAAATGAATTGTGAAGTGTCTTGGTACCAAAGTAATGCTGAGGCTGAGCTAGTTGACAAGATCCATGCGTCTGCGACTGACGGAGTTGATTTTATCGTAATTAATCCCGGCGCATTTACCCATACTAGTATTGCGCTACGAGACGCCTTTCTAGGAACGAGTATCCCATTCATTGAGGTACATATTTCAAATGTCTACAGTCGAGAAACTTTTAGACATAAGTCGTATTTGTCTGATGTCGCAGTGGGGGTGATATCAGGAGTGGGGATAATCGGGTACGAGCTAGGAGCGATTGCCGCTCTAGATTGGCTTTCGTTAAAAAGAAAATAATTAGTTAAAGTCTTTGTGTAAACAGGTTAAAGCGAGGTCTAAGTGGATATTAGGAAAGTAAAGAAGCTGATTGAACTGTTGGAAGAGTCTGGGATGGCAGAAATTGAGATCCACGAAGGAGAGGAGTCAGTGCGCATTAGTCGCGGCCAGGCTCCATTAATTCAATCGCCAACGCCGCTCCCCGCCGTGGTTCAGCCAATTAGTCAGGCTGTGGAAGAGCGAGCTATAGAGGAAGAGAAGCCGCCAGTTGATGGCAAACAGATCACATCGCCGATGGTTGGGACGTTTTATGCGGCCGCATCTCCTGAGTCCTCGTCTTTTGTGAAGCTGGGCGATCAAATTAGTGTCGGCGACACTCTGTGCATCATTGAGGCAATGAAGATTATGAATCCGATTGAAGCGGAAATAGGGGGTACCGTTTCTGCTATTTTAGTAGACAACGCGTCTCCTGTAGAGTTCGGTCAGCCATTGTTCGTAATTTCTTAGGCGGTATAGAAATGTTTGACAAGATAGTTATCGCTAACCGCGGCGAAATAGCGCTTAGAATTCTTCGAGCGTGTCGCGAGCTAGGGGTTAAAACGGTTGCGATTCATTCCGAAGTGGATAGGGATTTGCAGCATGTAAAGTTAGCCGACGAGTCAGTTTGCATAGGTCCAGCCCAGCCTGGAGAAAGTTATCTAAATATTCCTGCAGTTATAGCCGCTGCGGAAGTGGCTTCTGCCGATGCAATACATCCTGGTTATGGGTTTTTATCTGAAAACGCGGACTTTGCGGAACAGGTCGAGAAAAGTGGTTTTGTTTTTATTGGTCCGAAGGCCGAAACAATGCGCATGATGGGTGATAAGCTTTCCGCTATTGCTGCCATGAAAGATGCAGGTGTGCCTTGTGTTCCAGGTTCTGATTGTGCGTTAGGAGATGATGCCGCTGCGAATTTGGCCCTTGGAAGAGAGATAGGATATCCCGTGATGATAAAGGCGTCAGGTGGTGGCGGTGGTCGCGGGATGCGTCCAGTTTTTGAGGAAAAATCTTTGCTCGAATCGATTGAGTTGACACGCGGCGAGGCTGCTGCAGCCTTTAATAATGACAGTGTGTATCTAGAAAAATATCTCGAATATCCTAGGCACATAGAGATACAAGTTTTAGCGGATAATTTCGGTAACGTGATCCACCTCGGTGAAAGAGATTGTTCCATGCAGAGACGCAATCAAAAGGTTATCGAGGAGGCGCCTGCACCCGGTATAGACGAGGATATACGAAATAATCTTGGTGAGCTGTGTGCGGAGGCCTGTCGTCGAATTGATTACAGAGGAGCCGGTACCTTTGAGTTTCTTTATGAAAAAGGAAATTTTTATTTTATTGAGATGAATACCAGAATTCAGGTCGAGCATCCTGTGACCGAAATGATTACGGGTATAGATTTAGTTAAGCAACAGTTGTTAATTGCTTCTGGAGAAAAGCTGAACATGGAACAGGGTGACGTTAACTTTGCCGGGCATGCAATTGAGTGCAGAATCAACGCTGAGGATCCCTACTCGTTTTTACCTTCTCCTGGTTTAATAAATTTTTATCATGCAGCTGGAGGTTTCGGTGTGCGTGTTGATTCCCATGTATATACAGGTTATCGCGTTCCCGCTAATTATGACTCTCTCTTAGGAAAGTTAATTTGCTATGGAAAGACTCGGGATGAAGCGATGACAAAAATACAGAATGCTCTCACCGAATGTGTTTTTGAGGGGATTAAAACTAATATACCCCTGCATCAGGATTTAGTCGCGAATAATGATTTTCGCGCTGGGGGTACTGATATACATTATTTAGAGCGCTTATTGGATCAGAAATAGTCTTATGTATTCGCTCAGTTTTGATATTGAAACTGAGGAATTTCTGAGGATAGAACAAGTACTTCTATTCGCTGGTGCTGTTTCGGTAACTCAAACTCTGGGCAATTGCGATGTATTTGATGAGCCTTCGTTATCTGAAATTGCTAAGTGGTCAACATGCCGAATAATCGCTTTATTTAATACTCGGCCGGAAAGCGATTTTGCGCTGAGTCAGGTGAGGGAAGCGTTCCGAGTCGGGAAGCTTAAACAGGATGAGTTATCTGACACTGATTGGTCAAAAAGCTGGAGAAAGGAATGGTCGCCACAAACTTTCGCAGAAACTTTATGTATTTGCCCAAGCTGGTGTAGACCCCCTGACAATCCCTCACATTTAGTGGTAATCGATCCTGGTCAAGCGTTTGGGACTGGTTCGCACGAAACGACGTCACTGTGTCTAAACTGGCTAGGTCAAAATTTAAGTCGGTTAGAGGATGCACACGTTATCGATTACGGTTCGGGCTCTGGAATTCTCGGTATTTCTGCGATCAAATTAGGGGCGGCATATGTCACGGGAGTGGAATTAGATGCAGATGCTATAGTTGTTTCTCGCGATAACGCCATGGGTAATGGTGTCGAACGAAAAATAGCATTTGTCGACAGAGTAGCTCCTGATGTAGAAAACGTGGCCGATATTTTGATAGCTAACATCTTGTTGAAACCGATATTAGAATTAGAGCCTATATTCCATAGGTTGCTCAAGTTTGACGGAGTACTATTACTTTCTGGAATATTGACTTCTCAGGTTGACCAAGTCGTTAGTACGTATAGCGAGCGGTTTTCAATTAACTTGGCGCAAACTGACGGCGATTGGGCGCTTCTAAGAGCAGTGTGTTTATCATAAACATGCGGTAATTAAAGCGCATGTTTTTAGCTTCCTAAGCTTTATACCGCCAACCTTTGGCGTTATCATCTAAACGTTATAGCAAAATCATAAATCGGTTGTCTCGTTTAGTAATGACTTCTTCTAACTACGCACATAAAACAATTTCGTTAGCCCCAATGGCAGGGATTTCAGATCTTCCTTTTCGAACGATATGTCGGGAATTAGGTGCAGACTATGCCACTTCTGAAATGATAGCTTCGCGGACCGAGCTCTGGGGTTCGGTTAAAAGTAAGTCAAGACTTTGCTTTCATGACGAGGTATCACCTCGGGTTGTCCAACTCGTTGGGTCTGATCCTCAGACGATGGCTTTAGCGGCCAGTATGGCCGAGGCTAATGGCGCGGATGTGGTTGATATTAATATGGGCTGCCCAGCAAAAAAAGTTTGTGGTAAGGCTGCTGGGTCGGCGCTTCTAAGAGATGAGAATCTGGTCAGAAGGATTTTGGATGCCGTTATTTCCGCCGTCGATATTCCGGTGACGTTAAAAATACGTACTGGGTGGGATGCTAATTTTAGGAACGGTGTCACAATCGCTAGCATTGCTGAGCGGGCTGGGATAAGTAGTTTGGCAGTCCATGGTAGAACGAGAGCTTGTGGGTTTACAGGCATTGCTGAACACGGCACCGTGGCTCAAATCAAGACGATGTCAAATATTCGTATAGTAGGGAATGGAGATATTGTAGACCTATCTAGTGCCAAGAAGATTTTTGATGAGACGGGAGTTGATGGAATAATGCTAGGGCGTGCAGCTCGGGGTAATCCTTGGATTTTTTCTGAGATTCGTTTTGGGTTGGAGGGAAAACATTGGAAACCTCCGACTATGTCTGAAAGACTGCAAGTTATGCTTCGTCACTTACGCGCAATTCACGGCCACTATGGTTTGAATCGTGGCGCGCGTATAGCACGGAAGCATATTGGGTGGTATCTTGGGTTCTGTCCTGATGGTCAGATGATTAAAAAGATGTTCAACACTCTGTCCCTCGCTCGGGATCAGATTAAATTTTTGCTGGACTATGAAGAGTCACTTTATGTGGAAAAAAACGCGTGAAACCTAACGAGGGGTCCCAACCTTTGGGAGAGCTAGTAACCCTCGCCTTGGAGCAATATTTCGAAGACTTAAATGGTGAAATAGCAACTGATCTTTATGCATTATTTCTGAAGGAAGTTGAAAAGCCTCTTCTGCAGGTGGTACTGCGCGAGACTAACGGTAATTTGTCGTTGGCTGCTAAAGTTTTGGGGATAAACCGAGGCACGCTCAGAACACGGCTAAATAAATATGGTTTAAAAAGTAAATGATTGAAAATAAAAAAAGGTGGGCATTGTTAAGTGTGTCCGATAAAACTGGAATTGTTGAATTTGCAAAGCGTCTAAAAAACCTCGGCTTTGGTGTTCTTTCGACTGGTGGAACCGCTATAGCATTACGCGCCGGTGAGGTGGGGGTGGTTGACGTTTCGGAGTACACAGGATTTCCTGAGTTGATGGAGGGCCGTCTAAAAACATTGCATCCTAAAATTCATGGTGGAATTTTAGGACGAAGGAATTTGGACGAGTCTGTTATGGAAGAACACTCTATAGAGGCGATAGATATAGTCGCTGTAAACTTATACCCATTTTCGGCAACGATAGCGCGTCAGGACTGCACCTTTGATGAGGCTGTTGAGAATATAGATATAGGTGGGCCAACGATGATTCGTGCCGCGGCTAAGAATCATGCTGCGGTAGCAGTAATTTGTGATCCAATGGACTATGACTCCGTAGCTATAGAATTGGAAGAACTCGGGAGCGTGAGTGATGAACTGCGTTACGGTTTGGCAACCAAAGCATTTGGTCATACCTCGAAATATGACCAAGCGATTTACACCTACCTTAACAAAAGTACGATCGATTCAAAAGAGCTGTTCCCGAAGGAACTGTCTATTGATGTGTCACTAAACCAAACTCTGCGCTATGGTGAAAACCCTCACCAGAAAGCCGCTTTTTATAAAGACAAAGTTGTGCCAAAAGGTTCCCTAGCGTCGGCACTACAAGTGCAAGGAAAAGAGTTGTCCTATAATAATATCGCTGATACCGATGCCGCGTTAGATATGGTTCGTGCGCTGCAGGGCCCTGCCTGTTGTATCGTTAAACATGCAAACCCGTGTGGTGTCGCAGAAGCAACTGATTTGATGACGGCTTATAAATTAGCATTCGAAACTGACCCAACGTCAGCGTTTGGGGGGATTATTGCGTTTAATCAAATTTTGACAGGCTCGGTTGCGAGCGCGGTGATTGAGCGGCAATTCGTTGAGGTGATTATAGCGCCTGAAATTGAAGCAGACGCGGTAAAAATACTACAGAGTAAACCGAACGTTCGCGTGTTATCGACGGGCGTTTGGGAAGCGGAGCCTTTTCGACAGATGGAATATAAACGGGTTATGGGTGGCATATTAGTGCAGGATAGGGACTACACAGCACAGCTTATGATGCGGGATGATCTAAAGGTTGTGTCAAAAAGGCGTCCGACCGTGATGGAGATCGAAGATATGCTTTTTGCTTGGCGGGTGGCGGCATGCGTTAAGTCTAATGCTATTGTTTATGCAAAGGATAAACGAACTATTGGTGTGGGTGCTGGGCAAATGAGCCGTATTTACAGCGCTCGGATCGCTGCCATAAAAGCAGAAGATGAAGGGCTAGTCGTTAAAGGCTCTGTCATGGCCTCCGATGCATTCTTTCCTTTTCGTGATGGTATTGATGCGGCGGCAGAGTCAGGTATCGTAGCGGTTATACAACCGGGGGGTTCAATGCGCGATGATGAAGTGATCGCCGCCGCTGATGAGAATGATATGGCCATGGTGTTTACCGGAGAACGGCACTTTAGGCACTAGTCAGTTTTAAATTTGGACAATTAGGCGATTATAGTTGATGAAAGTTTTAATAGTCGGCGGAGGTGGTCGCGAACACGCCTTAGCATGGAAATGCGCCCAATCAGTAAATGTCAGCGAGGTGTTTTGTGCTCCAGGGAATATCGGATCTGGTGAGGAGGACAAAGTAAAAAATATACCGATAGAGGCCGAAAGAATTGATTCTCTAGTGGCTTTTGCGTTGGAAGAGCAGATTACTTTAACTATCATTGGCCCTGAGGCGCCATTAGCTGCCGGTATCGTAGATGAATTTAAAAGTGTTGGTCTTCACTGCTTTGGGCCTACTAAAGATTCAGCTCAGCTTGAGGCTTCTAAAGCTTTTACTAAAGATTTTTTGAAAAGGCATGATATTCCGACTGGAGAGTACGAGACTTTTACGCAACTAGATGAAGCGATAAAGTATATTAATCAAGGGCCAGTTCCAATTGTTGTTAAGGCAGATGGTCTTGCTGCGGGTAAAGGGGTGGTGGTAGCCCATACGAGGCAAGAGGCGTTAGAAGCAGCGCGAAGTATGCTTATTGATAATACTTTTGGAGAGGCCGGTGCGCGTATAGTTGTGGAGGAGTTTTTAGAGGGCGAAGAAGCAAGTTTTATTTGTATGAGCGATGGAGAAATTGCAATACCATTCGCTTCTTCTCAAGATCATAAGGCCAGGGATAATGGTGACAAGGGCCCTAATACGGGTGGCATGGGCGCCTATTCTCCTGCGCCAATTGTCGACAAACGCATGCGGGATAAGATCATGGAAACGATAATTTATCCTACATTAGAGGGGATGAAAAATGATGGTCGGCCCTACCAAGGTTTCCTGTATGCAGGCGTGATGATTGGTTCGGATAATGTCCCAAAAGTTCTAGAGTTCAATTGTCGCTTTGGAGATCCAGAGACCCAGCCGATCATGATGCGACTGAAATCTGATTTAGCGGAAGCTTGTTTGTCCGTGCTAGATGGAGACGCTCAAAATGTGTCACTAGAGTGGGACTCTCGCGCCGCGTTAGGTGTAGTTTTGGCAGCTCAAGGTTATCCGCTATCCTATGAGACTGGTGATATTATTACAGGGCTTGATAGTCATGTAACTGACACAAAAGTTTTTCACGCTGGTACCAAAGAAGTTGACGGGGAGTGTGTTACTGCAGGGGGACGGGTGTTGTGTGTGGTCGGGTTGGCTGAAACAGTCGGTCAAGCGCAGGCTAGGGCACATGCACGAGTTGCGACGATAGAATGGCAGGGAAAATATTCTCGGACTGATATCGGCTATCGCGCTATTATTCGTGAAAAATAGGATTTTCGCTCAGTCGGCTAGGCTGTCACAGTTACCATTCCACTTAACAAAATTAGTAAGAAAAGTTAATCCGTTTTTTGCGCTTTTTTCTGGATGGAATTGGGTGGCAAACACATTTTCTCGGCTTACGGCCGAGGTGAATTCTTGTATGTAATTGGTACTACTGGCGATGATTTTTGGACTCGATGTATCCACAAAGTAGCTATGCACAAAATAAAAGTACGAGCCGGTTGGGATCCCTCTAGTCAAAAAATGAGAATTTGTCCAATTCACTTGGTTCCATCCCATATGCGGGATTTTCTCTAGACTTGTTCCAGTATTAGAGCGAACAAATCGTTTCACACTTCCTGAGAAAATGTTTAGGCAGTCGATTCCATTATTTTCGTCACTATAAGTCATCAACGATTGCAATCCCAAGCAGATCCCTAGAAACGGTTTTGAAGCAATACAGTGTTTTATTGACTCAATCAGATCTAGTTGCTTCAGCTGGCTCATACAGTCGCCTATAGCACCTTGTCCTGGGAAAACAGCGCGTTCGCAATCTCTTATGATTTTGGGATCGTTTGTGACGCAGACTTTTTGTCTGGGCGATGCTACGGCCTCAAGAGCCTTGCTAACGGAGCGCAGGTTACTGCTTCCATAATCAATAACGGCAATATGAGACATGCTTAGGCCAGGTTGAAATTCTAAAGAACGCCTTTTGTGGACGGCGTAGTTCCTTCCATTCTAAGGTCATATTGAACTGCCATCCGTAATGCGCGACCTAATGCTTTGAATATAGTCTCAATAATGTGATGTGCATTGCGTCCTCTAATGCTATCGATGTGGACGGTACATTGCGCGTGATTTACAAAACCCTGGAAAAACTCGAGAAATAGGTCTACATCAAAGTCGCCAATTCTTGCCCGCGGAAAATCTACCTCATATATGAGCCCAGGTCGACCAGACAGATCGATTACTACCCGGGATAATGCCTCATCTAGCGGCACATAGGCATGACCGTATCGTGTGATAGATTTTTTGTCGCCAACTGCTTTTGAAATAGCTTGACCCAGTGTTATGCCGACATCTTCAACAGTATGATGCGCGTCGATTTCGAGATCGCCAATCGCTTTGATATTAAGGTCAATCAGACCATGGCGAGCTATTTGATCTAGCATATGTTCGAGCAGCGGAACACCTGTTTCAAACGTACCTTTACCACTCCCATCTAAGTCGACATCCACTGTGATATCGGTCTCGTTGGTTTTTCTAGCGATGCTTGCTTTACGTGTAGTTGTCATTTTTTATATATACTGGTTAGCTGACTATTGTCGCGTACATTAACAGGTCGTGCCACGTTTGGTAAGTAAAAGAAATAAAAAAATGAATGAATCTTATGACTAAAGCTACCGAAAGCTCCAATATTGCAAGTGTAGAGCAGTGGTTTACCAGCTTCCAAGACAGTGTCTGCCATTCTCTTGAAGGAACAGACGGCACGACGAAATTTATTGAAGATAAATGGGAGCGGACGGGGTTTGGCTTTGGTCGTACAAAAATTTTGTCTCAGGGATCTGTCTTTGAACAAGCCGGAGTGAATTTTTCCTCCGTCAAAGGTGACGCCCTTCCTCCGGCGGCTACAGCGAAAAGACCGGAGTTAGTGGGTAGGAGCTTTCGGGCGATGGGAGTATCTATTGTTGTTCATCCAAATAACCCCTATGTCCCAACAACTCACGCAAATTTAAGGTTTATTCGAGCGGACAAAGATGGGGAAGAGCCGGTTTGGTGGTTCGGTGGCGGATTTGATTTGACGCCTTACTACGGTTTTGAGGAAGACGCGATCTTTTGGCACACTGCTGCCCGAGACGCCTGCATTAAATACGGGGAAGATATTTACCCAAAATTTAAACAGTGGTGTGATGATTATTTTTATATTAAGCACCGGAATGAGCAGCGAGGAATTGGGGGTATCTTCTTTGATGACTTGAATCAGTGGCCATTCGATAGGTGCTTTGAATTTGTTCGGGGAGTCGGCGAAGGATTTTTGAAGGGATATTTACCGATTGTTGACTTAAGACGAAGTACTAAATATTCGGATAACGAAAGAGAGTTCCAGCTTTATCGTCGAGGTCGTTATGTTGAATTTAATTTAGTTTATGATCGGGGTACGTTATTTGGTCTGCAGTCTGGCGGGCGAACCGAATCTATTTTAATGTCACTTCCTCCGCTTGTGCGTTGGAGTTATAGCAGTGTTCCTGAGCCTGGTAGCGAAGAGGCTCGGTTGTCGGATTATTTTCTGAAGCCTAAGGATTGGCTTAAAAATAAATAGATCTGTGCGTTAGATTTATATTAAGTTATTTATCTCTCGATTTTTGAAGTGGGTAGAAACTTAGTAGCGGTCTCGTTCTGGATTGAAAAATTTGTGCAGTTTTAAATTTATTTAGCTCGCGTCTGGGCCGTCAGGAGCAATACCATTTTCTATTAAAACTTTTCTAAGTCCTTTAATAGCAGGGAATACCTCGTTATTTAGATCACAGCCCTGATTATCGAAAGCTTTTTGTTCTAGTTCGCATATGATGCGATCCTCTTCGAAAATACCGTTGGTAAACCAAACAATAAACGGCCAAAAAACATCAAGTAATACACTAATTTTAGGTCGGCGGATCATCATCAGACCAAATGTGTGATTCTTCTGATTTTCTTTGTCTATTGGTACATAGATATTCCACAAATCGAGCGCGGGTTCCTCGCTACCTGCAGTCCAGAACTTAAGCGTTTGATATGGGTATTCCGTTCTTATTGTCATCAGGTCTCGTTCGCCAGGTGCCGCCTTCGGTCGATCACCGAGCATGAATTTTTCACCCAGAGGTTGGCTGCCGGTGGCGCGTGTAAATGTGTAATCACTCTCAAACCAATTACTACCGTGACGCATTCCTAAAAACATTGTTTTTATGCCACCCATCAGTTTTCTGTGAAGGAACTGGTGATTCATATCCATGAGATTCTCATGCATAAAGGTATAATGACAATCTACCGCTCGGTCTAAGTATCTAGTTTTGTACTTAGGGTTTGTTGCTGACGGTACGTTCGGAAATGCTTCATCAGTAGCGTTTTCAATATCGCCGGGAAATATGAAAATAAGACCGTAGGCTTCTTTAGAAGGATAATGTTTAACACTATTACGTTTAGTTTTACGTGCATCTAGGTATGGAATACTGATGCAATGACCTTTCGCGTCATACTCCCAGCCGTGGTACCCACATTTTATTGTACAGCCTGATATTTTCCCAATGTCTAGTGGTACCTGTCTATGGGCACAGCGATTTTCTAGAGCGAAGAGTTTTCCTTTCTTAGGCCTTACAAGCACTATTGATTCACCTGAAAAGCTTACCGCTCGGGTTTTTCCTGCTTTGACGTCTTTTGAGCGGGCTATGGGATACCAGAAGTTTGGATCAATGGCGGTCTTTCGAATGTCCGCTACCTCGTGGCCAAATTCGATTTGAGGGACTTCGGGGACATTTTCTGCAGACATGCTGTGGCCTTTAAAGTGGGTCTATAGATACATACTAACGTGTTAAGGTGCTTGTAGGCTAATACAAACCAAGGTCCAGGCCTGCGGAAATAGTCATACCGAGTTCGCGGCATGACTCGATTTCTTGCGATGTAACACCGTTTTTACAAATCATAGGCTCTGCTATGTTATTCCATCCTAAGCCAGTGATAATTTTCTTCATGGATGAGACTGCTCCACTCCCATCGTTATCAGCCGCCACGAATAACGCATAACTTAGTCCGCGCGTACATTCGATACATTCGTAATAAATTTCCTCGAAAAAATATTTAATCGGACCTGACATGTAACCAAAATTTTCAGGAGTTCCAATGATAATAGCTCGACAAGTTTTTACTGTCTCAGGAGTCACTTTCAAGGGATCAACTAGCTCAACTGTCGTCCCGGGTATAGCTTTGGCGCCCATAACAATTGCATCAGCCATTTTTTTCACAGTACCCGATTTGGAGTGGTAAACAATGAGTAGTTTATTTAGGGCATCGTCCATATATTTACGTTTGACTGGAATTATAAGCATACTATAGCTTTCAGTTACCGCTTAAGGAAGACTTATGAAGTCGAAGAGACAATTGCTAGAAGTTCCAATTAGTGATGGCGTATTGACGGTAGCACGTTGGATCGCCGAGGGACCTAGAGTTTTATTAGTACACGGCATCTCTTCTTCTCATATGGCTTGGTATGACATCGCAAATGCTCTACATGATGAGGGCTTTGATATTATTGCCCCTGATCTTAGAGGTCGTGGTGCAAGCAATTCGGTGCGCGGAGGGTACGGATTAAAAGCACACGAGAACGATCTTAGACAAATAATAAATTATTTTTCGGGTAAGCCAGTTACGCTGGTGGGTCATTCGATGGGAGCCTATGTCGGGGTACAATTTGCAGTGAATTTTCCCGAACATTTAGATCGCTTAATACTAGTAGATGGTGGCATTGCGTTACCTCGGCCGTTGGATGTTGAGCCTGAGGCGTATCTTCTTAAAACTTTAGGGCCAGCCTTAGATAGGCTTTCCTTAGAGTTTGATGATAAAGAGGCATATTTTGATTTTTGGCGTGCTCACCCGTCTTTTAGCGATCCTACTAATTGGAGTAAGGGAGTTGAGTACTTCCTAGAATATGATCTAGAGCCTGCTAAAAGTGGAAGACTCAAGAGTCGGGTCGCGAAAGATGCGGTTTTTAAAGATGGTGGCGATCTGATGGCACCAAGCATGGTGAAGCTGATAGATGAGGTAAAGGCACCTATGCTATTACTTACCGCGGAACGCGGTCTACTAAATCAGGAAAAACCGATGCTACCAGTGGCGGGCGTAAAAGAGAAAGTAGCGTCAATTGAGCATTTAGCGTGGCAAGAAATTCCTAATACCAACCACTACTCTATCACTCTTTCTACAGGCATTGTTCCAGTATCAGTTGCGATACAAGATTTTTGTCGCTCGTGCGAGTGACTGTCAAATACCAGTTGCCTCAGCTGCTTTCTCAGCGCTGCGGAGTGTTTGCTTGCGCGCATTTTCCGTTAGCTCACGTTTACGTAATCTAATCGCCTTTGGGGTAACCTCAACTAGTTCATCATCCGCAATAAATTCTAAGGCTTGCTCGAGATCGAAGAGTACAGGCGGCGTTAAAATCAAATTCTCATCATTTCCGGCAGCGCGTATATTGTTAAGTTGTTTCGCTTTGAGTGGATTAACTACTAGATCATTATCCCTAGAATGTTGACCGACTATCATGCCTTCGAACACTTCATCGCCATGATTTACGAAAAGACGTCCTCTTTCTTGGAGGTTAAAAAGGGCGAAGGCCAGCGCTTTCCCTGCTCCGTTAGAAATTAATACACCTTTGTTTCGCGCTCCTATAATGCCTTGTTCTGCTTCTTTATAGTTTTCGAAGCTAGAAAACATTAGTCCATTTCCGGAAGTCGCAGTCATAAACTCTGTTCGAAAGCCAATTAGACCTCGAGCTGGTATTGAGTAGTCTAGTCGAACTCGCCCAGTTCCATCGGGCTGCATATTACCTAATTTACCGCGGCGATTTCCGACTCGTTCCATTACAGCCCCTTGGTATTCTTCGGGTACGTCGATGACTACTTGTTCGAATGGCTCACACATCACTCCCGCGACAGTTTTGAGGATAACTTGTGGTCTCCCCACACAGAATGCGTATCCTTCTCTCCTCATGTTTTCTATTAAAATAGAAATATGCAGCTCCCCTCTTCCGGATACGATCAATATTTTAGGATCAGCTGTTTTCTCAACTCGGAGCGCAACATTATGGATTAGTTCTTGTTCAAGACGCTCTAATATTTGTCGACTCGTCACAAATTGCCCTTCCCTACCTGAAAAAGGTGAATCTGAGACTTCGAAAGTCATGCTGACTGTCGGTTCGTCCACAGATAATGGAGGCATTGCTTCCGGCATAGCTGGATCGCAAAAGGTGTCAGAGATACGTAAGTTATCTATTCCGGTAATTGCAACTATATCGCCCGCGTCAGCGTGATCTCTCGCTTCACGTTCTAGCCCTTTGAAACCCAAAACTTCAAGTACTTTGCCCTTGCGTGATTGGCCATCTCTGTCAATTATGGCGATTGACTGATTCGGACTAATACGCCCTCGATTAACTTTACCGATGCCAATCGCCCCAACATAGCTAGAGTAGTCTAACGAGCTAATTTGCATTTGCAGAGGACCGGATAAATCGACAGTAGGCGCTGGGATGTGTTGCACAATAGCCTCAAATAACGCTTCCATATTTGTTTCGGTCCCCGTCTCTTCAGTTTTAGCGTAGCCTTTAATTGCTGAAGCATAAATGACAGGAAAGTCCAGTTGTTCGTCACTTGCTCCAAGTCTGTCGAATAAATCAAAGGTTTGATCTAGAACCCAGCTTGGCCTCGCCCCTTCCCTATCACACTTATTGATAACCACTAGGGGCTTTAATCCATGTTTGAAGGCCTTCTCCGTGACGAATCGAGTCTGGGGCATAGGTCCATCTACCGCATCCACTAATAAGAGTACTGAGTCTACCATCGACAGAATCCTTTCGACTTCCCCTCCAAAGTCTGCATGCCCGGGCGTATCCACGATATTGATGCGGAAGTCATTCCAACTTAGTGATGTATTTTTCGCTAGAATAGTTATCCCTCTTTCCTGTTCTATCGCGTTGCTGTCCATTACACGAGTGTCGTCGGCATTTTTTCTAGAATCTAGTGTTCCAGTTTGCTTTAGTAGCTCGTCTAGTAGTGTAGTTTTACCATGATCAACATGGGCAACAATTGCAAGATTTCTGAGATTTTTAGTGGACATAAATATTTTTGCCGGAATGTATTAGTTACAGTTAATTTAAATTTAGCCTTGAACCCAAGGTAGGCCGTGAAAGCGCCAGCCGTTGACAGAGCTTCGGCGAGCTTCATTATTTTTATCCCCCTCAAACCCCTCCTCTACGTTATACACCTCCAAGTAATGATGCTCATAGAGACATTCGGCCGCGTCCCTAGATCTGGCGCCACTTCGGCAGATCAGTAAGATAGGTGTCTTCTTTGCAGATTGGCCCTGATTTGAGACCGCAAGATCTACTTCTGCAGCGAATGTTTCATTTATTTCCCAACCTGGATATTTTTTCCAAACGATATTGATGGCATCTACTGGATGGCCGATATATTCGTATTCAATTTCGCACCTTACATCCACAAGCAGTGCATCACTGTTTTTGTTTAAGAACTTGTGCGCAGATATGGGGTCTAGCGACTTTATGGGTTTTTTACTCATTTAGTTCTCGAAGTCTCATAAAATTCTGCGCGATTATACACGTATAATATTTTCTTAATGGACTATAATTTAACTGCATTAGAAAATAGCAGTGAGCTACTGGTAAAAAAGAATGAAAAGAGCCAAAGAGAAACCAAAGAAGCGTGCAAAGAAGGAGACACTGGCAAGCATCGCAGATCGACATGAATTATACGAATTATCGGTGCAATGCGCTGAAGCAGAAGTTGATTTTGTTGATGATGAGTTTGAGTCGCTACGGGGACGAAAAGCTCGGTTTTTAAAGGAAGACTTTTGTGGTAGCGCTCAAGTTTGTAGCGAATGGGTTTCCAGACGAATGAGTAATCAGGCGATAGGAGTCGACTTAGACAATGATGTAATGACCTGGGGTGCCGACCGCCATATATCTAGCCTAAAAGCAGGCCAAAAGAAGCGTATCAGATTGGTGTGTGAAAATGTGTTGACCCAGAGTTCGTTGGGGCAAGATATTATTTTAGCGATGAATTTTAGTTACTGGATTTTTAAGCAAAGAAGTGTTTTAAAAAAATATTTTAAGCGAGCTTTGAAAAATTTATCGTCCGACGGAGTTTTCTTTTTAGATTGCTTCGGTGGTAGCGATAGTTACCGAGTAATTAAAGAGAAAACCGATATTGGTGATTTTAAATATATTTGGGATCAAGCTAGCTATAATGCAGTTACAGGGGATTTTCAGTGTTACATTCATTTTCAATTTCCTGATCGCTCAAAAATTCAAAAAGCTTTTTCATATGATTGGCGGTTATGGAG